>NZ_MEHK01000001.1:5333140-5660175 GCF_001746425.1 Streptomyces subrutilus
CGATGCGGTAGCAGGACATGACCGGGGTGCGGATCAGGTCCAGCTTGCGCTGGCGCTCCGCTTCGGCCGCCTTGCCGCCGAAGCGGAAGCGGCCGCCGGCGCCGCCGTTGTTGCTGCTCTTGGGCTTCTGCTTGTTGCGCAGCAGGCGGTCCGAGGACAGCTCGACGGCGGCCGTGTAGCCGAGCGGCGCCCCGCCGCCGCCGGCCTGGCCGGAGTACCGGGCGTCGTGCGGCTGCGGCTGGTGCTGTTGCGGTCCGTTGGGCCACTGGGCGCCGGAGCGGGGGTCGTACTGCGGCGCGGGGGCCGGAGCGACCGGCGCCGGAGCCGGGCCCGGCGGCTGGAACGCGTAGTCGTCCCGGGCCGGGAACGAGGGCGGGGCCGGCTGCTGCGGGCCGCCGGTTCCCCCGAACGGGTTCTCCGCACCGGCGTGCGGTGCATCCGTGGGGCTGACCGGCGCGGCCTGCTCCACGGCGGGCACGGCGTCGGCCACGGCCGGCGCGCTCGACTCGGCCTCGACCGGGGGGAGCGCCGGGGCCGGGTACGCGGGCGCCTCGGCCCGGGCCGGGTTCTCCGCCGGAGCCGGGGGAGCGGGCGGCGCGGGGGCCTCGACATCGTATGCGGGCGCCTCGGCCTCGGTCGGCGGGAGCGCGGGGGCCGGGTAGGTGGGCGCCTCGGTCCGGTCCGGGTTCTCCGCCGGGGCCGGGGGAGCGGGCGGCGCGGGGGCCTCGGCCTCGGCCGGGGTCGCCATCGGGGCCGGGTAGGCGGGCGGCTCGGTCGGCGGGAGCGCGGGGGCCGGGTAGGCGGGAGCCTCGATGCGGGCCGGGTTCTCCGCCGGGGCCGGGGGAGCGGGCGGCGCGGGGGGCTCGGCCCGGTACGCGGGGGGCTCGAGCCGGGCCGGGAACTCCGCCGGTGCGGCGGGTGCGGGAGCCTCGGGCTCGGTCGGCGGGAGGGCCGAGGCCCGGAACGCCGGAACCTCGACCGGGGGCACAGGCGGAACCGGGAAGGGCGGGACCGCACCGGCCGGACCCGGAGTCGGGAGAGGTGGGGCCGCGCCGGCTGGACCCGCGTCGGCCGGAGCAGGAACCGGGAAGGGCGGGACCGCACCGGTCGGACCCGCGTCAGCCGGACCCGGAGCCGGGGGCTCGGCCGGGGCCGGGGTGGGGGCCTGCGCCGGCGAAGGGGCGGGCAGGCCCGCGCCGTCCGACGGGGACCTCGGCGCCGGCGGAGCCATCCGCGTCGTCGCGGGCGGGGCCGCATCCGACGGACGGTGCGGTTCGAAACCGCTGCCCTCGGGCAGCCCCGGTACCTGCGCGGCCGGAGCCGCACCCTGCGTGTACCAGGCCGGCGGGGTGTAGTCGATGGTGAACTCGCCCGTCAGCTCGGGCTCCGCGTCGGACTGATCGTCCGTCGGGACGTCCCACGTCCCGCCGCGCCTCTCGTTCCGATCGCCGCTCACTGGTCCTCCTGGTCTGTCGAACACTGGTCCGGCGCCCACCTCCGCGCCGCGCCCACGCTCAGCCTAATCGCGGCCCGGTACGGTGTCCGCCCCCGTCTGCCTGCCCGCGCTCAGTCGATGCGCCGGGCCGGGCCGAGCAGGCCCGTCTCCGCTTCCGTGCCCTGCGTCATCACGAACTGCCGGTCCCGTGGCGTGCACCACAGGGTCACCCCGTCGCCCAGCGTCGGCAGGGAATCCACCGCGGGCCGCGGCAGGCCCATCAGCCGGCCGATCTGCACCGCCTCGTCCGGCGACACCCGCTGCACGCCCACCAGCGACGACTGCTGGAGCAACCGCGGCGCCGTCGGGCTCAGATAGGGCAGCAGGGTCAGCACCGACTGCCAGGGCCCGGCCACCACGCGTCCGCGCGGCGGCCGCATCCCGCAGTCCCGGATCACCAGCACCGGGCTGCCCGCCGACGCGCCCTGCGGGGGCACCCGGCCCACCTCGTGCAGGGTCACGCACTGCTGCCCGCCGCCGGCCGCCTGGGCCAGCCCTGACCACACCTGCCCGCGCCCCGTCTCCACCGCCACCCGTGCGCCCGTTGCCGCCGCGCGCAACGCCAGCACCTGCGCCGTCCACAGACCGCCGATCAGCGTGACCTCGTACGGGGTCGGCCGGTTGACGCCGAGCACCGCCGGCCGCCCCTCGGCGTCCACGCCGATGACGACCCCGTCGTCCCCGACGGGCAGCGCCAGGAGGTCGAGGTCCACGGCCGGCACCACGTGGCGCTCGCGCCGCGGCCCGACGAGCCCGAAACCGCCCCTCATCGCGCACCTCCCAGCGGCAGCGAGGCCAGCAGCCCCGGCACCTGTTCCCGGTCGAGCCGGACCAGCCCGGTCCTCACACCCCGCGCCGTCCGCTCCAACTCCCGCCGGGCCGCCACCAGTTCCTCGTCGCTGCGGCCCGTCACCCGGACGTGCCCGGTCAGCGTCACCCCCTGGCGCTCCGCCGGGGCCATCGTCAGGCTGAAGTTGGTCGCGAGGGCCGGCAGCGAGGTCAGCAGCGCCACGAACTGCGGCAGCGGCGCCGCCCCCGCGCCGCCCAGCTGCGGCCAGCGGCCTATCCAGTACGTGGTGTGCCGCCGGTCGTCGCACCGCCAGGTCCGCGGGGTCTCCTGCGTACGCCGTCCCGTGCCGGCCGACCGCCCGGCCTGGGTGATGGCCATCGGGTTCGCGCACGAGGAGGTGGCCAGGGCCGCCGTGAGCTCCTGCTCGGTCAGCACGGTGGCCTTGAATCCGGCTCCGGCCAGCCGGCTCGCCAGCTGGTCGGCCGCCCGCACCAGGCACCGCTGGACGCCCGCCGGCCCGCCGCCGCGCGCGGTGACCGCCTCGGGGCACAGCTCCGGGTCGAGCTTGAGCGCGATCCAGGTGAGCCGCACCGCCGGGGTGCCGGTCCGGGCCTGCAGCGGCGCGTAGTTGCGCGCGGCCATCGACTGGGCGGGCAGGTGCGGGGCCGGCGCGGGCTGGGTGTGCTGCACGAGCTGCGCGGACTCCAGCCGGATGCCGTCCACTTCGAGGATGTCACGGACGAGGGCCAGCGGAAGCGGCCGCGCGGCCCGGTCGGGCCGCAGCGCGGTGGCGTCGGTGTCCACCTGGAGGACCGCGGTCAGGAAGGTCCCGTCGCCGATCATGCCGACCGGCCGCCGGTCGCGGTCGCTGAACGTCAGGGTGCGCAGCGCCGGATCGGCCTCGACGAGCGGCGCCAGCCCGGGCTCGGTGCCCGCGGGCACGGTGAGGGACTCGGCCCGGCGCCGGCGCGCGCGCAGGGCGAGCGCGCCGCTGATCCATTCCGGCAGGGAGCGCTGGTGCCGGCGTACGACCGCGAGCATCACCAGGACGAGCGCGGACGCACCCGCGGGCACCAGCAGCATGGGTTCGACCACCCAGGCCACCAGCAGGATCGCCGCGGCCACTTGGAGCAGGACGAGCTGTTGCAATCGGAACGGGCCGAAGCGGCCGGGGCTGGACTTCGGATGCGGTGTCACCCCGCCGCGTGCGGGTGCGGCCGCGCCGGTCTGCGGCTGCGTTGCCGTGGCCATCACTCGCGCACTTCCCCTCCCCAGGGGCAGACCCCGACAGTTCCGACACGGCGCGACGGCAGCCGCACGGAGCCGGAATCTCCCCAATCCACCCCAACAAGCCCTGATTACCCCGGTGTGGAAGGCGCCGAGCGGCATCCTCACCCTACCCGGCCCCTGCATACCGCCGGTCAAGAGGCATAGTAGGTGCCCGGTCCGACGAACGAGGCCCGGGGACCGTACTCACCGGCCGGGCCGTGCGGGGAGAATCAGGCGGTCATGGCATCACGACGTGATGAGCTCAACGCGTACACCTTTGCGAAGCGGCGGACGGTGGCCGCGTTCCTCCAGCCGTCCGCGACGGGCACCGAGGAGGGTGCGCCGCGCCCGCTGCGCGCGGTCGTGCCGGGCGTGATCGTCGCCGCGGTGGTCCTCGCCGGCTTCGGCGCCTGGGGCATGTTCAAGCCCACCGCACCCAAGGGCTGGGCGAACGCCGGGACCCAGGTGATCGTCGGCAAGCAGTCGACGACCCGGTACGTCGTCCTGACGACGAAGGTGAACGGCAAGGACCAGACCCGCCTGCACCCCGTGCTGAACCTAGCCTCCGCCCGACTGCTGCTGGACCCCTCGAAGTTCAAGGTGGTCCAGGTCGACGACAAGGTCCTGGACGCGGGCAAGCCGCCGCGCGGCCCCATCATCGGCATCCCGTACGCCCCCGACCGGCTCCCCGCCAAGGAGGACGCGGCCAAGGCCAAGCGCTGGGCCGTCTGCCAGCAGCCGGGCGGCAACGGCCGCGGTGTGCAGACCGCCACCTTCGTGCTCGCCGACCGCGAGAGGCACCTGACGGACGACGGGCGCCGGCTGACCGACACCCAGGCGCTGTACGTGCAGAGCACCGGCGAGGGCAAGGAGCGCTACCTGGTCGACGGGACCGGCACGAAGTACAAGTTCCCCGAGGGCACCGCGGCCGCCGGCACGATGACCACCGCCCTGGTCGGTACGGGCGCCACCGCGCAGCCGGTCACCGAGCAGTGGCTGGCGACCCTCGACTCCGGTGACGACCTGGCCTTCCCGCAGCTGCCCGGCAAGGCCGGGGCCGACGCCGACGTCAAGGGCCTGGCCACCACCGACAACAAGGTGGGCATGGTGCTCAGGGCCCAGACCGGCTCCGGCGCCCAGCACTACGTGGTCCTGCCCGGGAAGGTCGCGCCGGTCTCCGAGTTCGTCGCGTGGCTGCTGATCTCCGCGCCCGCGACCGACGGCCTCAACATGCACGGCAAGGCCCGCGAGGTCGACCTCCAGGCGCTCAGCCCGGACCCGGTCCCGTTCGGCGGCGAGGTCAAGTGGCCGCAGAAGAAGGCGGAACGCGTCAACCGGAGCGCACCGGCAGCCGGGGCCCAGGCCGGCGGCCCCGGCGGCCGCGACACCGTCTGCAACGTGCTGCGCGCGGTCGACGGCCAGGGCGGCCAGACCCTGAGCACCTGGGCGGGCACCGGCTTCCCCGTCGACATCACCGCCAGCGGCACCAGCGCGTACGTCACCCCGGGCTCGGGCCTGCTCTACACGCAGGTCCAGGGCAAGCAGACCACGGCCGGCGGCTCCCTCTTCCTGGTCACCGACACCGGCCTGCGGTACGCCGTCCAGGCCAACGGCGACAGCGACGCCGAGCAGTCGAAGATCGGCGCCCCCGACCAGCAGGCGAAGGGCGGCGCGGGCGGCGCCCCCGGCGCGCCCGAGCCCAGCCAGGCGCAGATCCGGCTCGGCTACGCGGGCGTCACCCCGGCCATGGTGCCCATCGCGTGGTCGGAGTTCCTCTCCAAGGGGCCGCGGCTGGACACCAACTCCGCCCGTCAGCCGCAGGGTTCGTGAGGCGGCCGACGATGACCCAGCTCCCGCCGGCGCGGCGCGCCCCGCTCGCCGCCGCCCTCGCCCTCCTCGGGGTCTGCGCCGTCGCACCGGCCGCAGTACCCCCGCCCGCCGCCGCATCCGCTCGGCCCGTCGCGCCCGAAGCCCCGTACGCCCTGCGCCTCGACGGCGCCGGCGAGTGCACCTTCCCCATGAAGAAGCAGATCGCCGACCGCCCCTGGGCCCTGCAGCGGCTGCTCCTCGACGAGCTGTGGGCGCACACCAAGGGCAAGGACAAGAACGGCAACAGCGTCCGCGTCGCCGTCATCGACACCGGCGTGGACCGGGCCAACCCGCAGCTCAGCGGCGCCCTCGACATCGCCGCCGGCAAGGACCTGATCGACCCCAAGGGCGGCGACGGCACGACCGACACCGTCGGCCACGGCACCAAGGTCGCCGGACTGATCGCGGCCCGCCCCCAGGAGGGCACCGGCTTCGTGGGCCTGGCCCCGGAGGCCACGATCATCCCGATCCGGCAGAACGACGGGCAGGGCAAGGGCAACGCCCTGTCCCTGAGCCAGGCCATCGACCACGCGGTGGCCAAGGGCGCCCAGGTCATCAACATCTCCCAGGACACCGACGTGCCGCTGACCGCGGACTCCGAGCTCGGCAAGTCGGTGCGGAAGGCCATCGACGCCAAGGCAGTGGTGATCGCCTCGGCGGGCAACGACGGCCTGAGCGGCGAGAAGCGCAAGACCTACCCGGCGGCCTTCCCCGGCGTCCTCGCGGTGGGCGCCTCGGACCGCAACAACGAGCGAGCCGCCTTCTCCCAGCCCGGCGACTTCATCGGGGTGGCGGCGCCGGGCGTCGACATGGTCTCCACGGTCCCCGGCTTCGGCCAGTGCATCGACAACGGCACCAGCTTCTCCGCCCCGTACGTCGCCGGCGTCGCCGCCCTGCTGCGCGCCAAGCACGGCGACTGGTCGCCGCAGCAGATCGTCTGGCAGATCCAGAACACAGCCGAGCGCTCCGTGAAGGGCCGCGACGACTACGTCGGCTGGGGTGTCGTCGACCCGGTGCGCGCGCTCAGCCAGGACCGCGAGGCCCCCAAGGCGCCCGTCCCCGACCCCGGCCCGCCCCCGGCCGCCGCCCCCGAGGCCGCCGCGCTCCGACTCACCGAGACGGCCCAGGAGCGGGAGGAGCGGTTCGGCACGTACGCTCTCGGCATCGGCGCCGTCGTCATCGCCGTCATCGCGGGAACGGCGACCGTCGTCCGCGAGGCCCGCGGCCGCCGACGCCGTTTGCAGTGAACGGACCCGGTCCATCTGGGGCAGCATCCCAGTGGTGTTGGGCCGTGAGGCTGAACTGACTAGAGTGACCGCAGGCTTCACGAATGTGATCGGGGGATCGCGTGGAGCGGAGGGGGATGTCCGGGGCGCGTGAGCCAACACCGCGCTGCGATCGTCCGCTCCGCCACGCAATCCGCCGGTGCTGCCGGCGAATTGAGAAGTGAGGAGCTTCGGATGAGCACGAACACCTTCGGACTGGCGGACGATCCGGTCGTCAAGGCGGCCAACAGGATCTCCGAGA
Source organism: Streptomyces subrutilus (assembly GCF_001746425.1). Lineage (GTDB taxonomy): Bacteria > Actinomycetota > Actinomycetes > Streptomycetales > Streptomycetaceae > Streptomyces > Streptomyces subrutilus_A. The sequence continues at coordinate 5,340,091 of NZ_MEHK01000001.1, forward strand.
CGGCCAACGCCGTCACCCGCCAGGCCCGCGAGCTGGCCGACATCATCGCCACCGTGAGCGCCGGCTGGACCGGTGTCGGTGCCGCCGGATTCGCGAAGGCGCAGTCGGACCTCAACGTCGAGCACGACGAGATCCGCCGCCTGCTCGGGGTGCTGCACAACGCCGTCTCGCAGACCAAGAACCTGAGCAACGCCCAGGACGAGGACGTGCGCGCGGCGTTCCGCGCCGTGGCCCCCTCCGGCGGCGGCACGGGCGGCGCCCGCTCCGGCCTCGACAACGTCTGACCGGCGTCGTTCCCAGTCACCACCAGCGCGAAGGAGAAGATCATGTCGGGCAATGACGGCAACACCCGGGTACGGTACGAGACCGTCCAGCAGATGGCGGACCGCATCCGCGTCGTGTCGAGCAACATCATCAAGGACCTGGCCGAGATGGAGCAGGCCGTGAAGGTGGTCACCGACACCTGGGACGGCGAGGCGCACCGGGAGTACGTGGTCCTCCAGACCAAGTACAAGCGCATCGCCGATGAGATGCAGAAGAAGCTGGAGACGGTCGCCAAGCTCATCGAGCAGGGCAAGGGCGACTACCGCGCCACCGACGTGAAGGCCTCGCGCCTGTTCACCGAGGCCTACTGAGCCGCTCCGGCCGGCAGGCACACGCAGCCGGTAGCGCCGAAGGGGCGCGCCCGCACCGGGCGCGCCCCTTCGGCGTTGCCGCTCCCGCTCCCGTCAGGGCCGGGGGCGGTCCAGGTCGAACTCCCCGTCCCGGGCCCCGAGCACGAAGGCCTCCCACTCGGCCGCGGTGTAGCGCAGCACCGTGTCCCGGTCCAGCGAGGACCGCATGGCCACCGCGCCCTCGGGAAGCCGGGCGATCTCGACCCGCTCCTCGTCGGGGGTGGTCCCGGGCGGGCCCTCCCACTCCACGCCGCTGATGTCGAGCGCGTACAGCTCGTCCTTCTCCTGCTGGGTGCCCATGTGCGGCCTTTCCCCTCGGTGGCGCGGTCTTCACCGCCGATTATCGGCCCTGAGCCGCCCGAGAGGACCGGGTTCGCTCACATCCCCGGCATGCGCCCCAGTTGCACCAGCGAGGTGCCCCGCCTGCGCGAGGCGAAGTACGCCCGGCCCGGCGGCATCGGACGCGGCCGCACGCTGCCGATCAGGTCGCCCTCGGACGGATCACCGGACAGCACCACGCCCTGCGCGCCCAGCTCCTTGATCCGCTGCATGAACGGCTCGTACAGCGACCGGGAGGCACCCGCCGAGTTCCGCGCGATGATGAAGCGCACACCCGTGTCCCGGGCGAAGGGCAGGAACTCCACCAGCGGCGCCAGCGGATTGCCCTGGCTCGTGGCCACCAGGTCGAAGTCGTCGATGATGATGAACACGTCCGGCCCCGTCCACCAGCTGCGGTCGCGCAACTGCTGCGGCGTGACGTCGTTCGGCGGCTGCCGCCGGGAGAACACCCCGCCCAGCGCCTCCATGTGCATCTGCAGCGAGCTCGCCATCGGCGCGTACTCCAGCAGGTGCGCCTCCGGCAGCGCCCCGAGCAGGCTCCGCCGGTAGTCGCCCACCACCAGGCGCGCCTGCTCCGGCGCGTAGCGCTCCGAGATCTGCTGGGCGATGAGCCGCAGCAGGTTCGTCTTGCCCGACTCGCTCTCGCCGAAGACCAGCAGGAAGGGGTCGGAGTCGAAGTCGACGAACACCGGCTCCAGGTCCGTCTCGTCGATGCCGATCGCGATCCCGCGGCCGGGGTGCTCCCCGCCCCGGGGCAGCTGGTCCGCGTGCAGCAGCCGCGGCAGCAGCCGCACCCCGGGAGCCGCGGGCCCCGCCCAGTGCCGCTTCACCGCGTCCACGAAGGAGGCCGTGGCCTCCGACAGGTCCGCCGCCTCGTGCGAGCCGTCGATCCTCGGCAGCGCACCCAGGAAGTGCAGCTTCTCCGGCACCTGGCCGCGGCCCGGCATCCCGGTGGGGACGTTCGCCGCGACCTTCCGGTCGAACTCCGAGTCCATGACGTCGCCCAGGCGCAGCTCCAGGCGGCTCAGCATCTGGTCCTTGAGCGCCGAGCGCACCTCCATGTACCGCGCCGCGGTGATCACCACGTGGATGCCGTAGCCCAGGCCGCGGGCGGCGATGTCCGTGACCACCTGCTCCAGGCCCTCGTACTCGCCGCGGAAGTTGCCCCAGCCGTCGATGACCAGGAACACGTCGCCCCACGGCTCACCGGGCAGCTCGCCCGCCGCCCGCCGGCGCCGGTAGGTGGCGATGGAGTCGATGCCGTTGGAGCGGAAGAACTCCTCGCGGCGGTTGAGGACGCCCCCGACCTCCGCGACCGTACGGCGCACCCGCTCGGGGTCCAGCCGCGAGGCGATCCCGCCCACGTGCGGCAGCTCGGCGACGGCCGACAGGCTGCCGCCGCCGAAGTCCAGGCCGTAGAACTGCACCTCGCGCGGGGTGTGCGTGAGCGCGAACGAGGAGATCAGCGTCCGCATCAGCGTGGACTTGCCCGACTGCGGACCGCCCACCACCATCATGTGGCCGGCCGCACCCGAGAAGTCCCGGTAGAGCACCTCGCGCCGCTGCTCGAAGGGCTTGTCGATGAGGCCGAGCGGCACGACGAGCCCGCCGGGCCGCGTGTACCCCTCCGCGTGCAGCCCGCGTTCCGGGCCCGGCGCCAGCGCCGGCAGCAGCTGGTCCAGCGGCGGAGCCTGGTCCAGCGGCGGCAGCCACACCTGGTGCGCCGGCACCCCCTGGCCCTCCAGCCGGCCCACGATCACGTCCAGCACCGTGTCGGCGAGCGCGTCGTCCTCCCGCGCCGACCGCGCCGCCAGGTACGCCGGGTCCGGAGCCGCGTACACCACCGGCACCGGAGCCGCCGTGAACAGCGCGGGCCGCCGCTCCACCGGGAACAGGCCGACCGACAGGTCCGGCCCGCCCGAGCGGTAGGCACCCGAGACGTACGCCGCCTTGAAGCGGGTCATCTCGTCCGTGCCGAACTTCAGATAGCCCGACCCGGGCACCGACGGCAGGTGGTAGGCGTCCGGCACACCGATCGCCGTACGCGACTCCGCCGCCGAGAAGGTCCGCAGGCCGATCCGGTACGACAGGTACGTGTCCAGCCCGCGCAGCTTGCCCTCCTCCAGCCGCTGCGAGGCCAGCAGCAGGTGCACGCCCAGCGAACGGCCGATGCGGCCGATCTGGATGAACATGTCGATGAAGTCGGGCTTCGCCGTGAGCAGTTCGCTGAACTCGTCGATGACCAGCACCAGCGAGGCCAGCGGCTCCAGCGGGGCGCCCGCCGCGCGCGCCTTCTCGTAGTCGTGGATGTTCGCGTAGTTGCCCGCCGACCGCAGCAGCTCCTGACGGCGCTGCAGCTCACCGCGGATCGAGTCGCCCATCCGGTCCACGAGCGTGAGGTCGTCCGCCAGGTTGGTGATGACGGCCGCCACGTGCGGCATCTGCCCCATGCCGGTGAAGGTCGCGCCGCCCTTGAAGTCCGCGAGGACGAAGTTCAGCGTCTCCGAGGTGTGCGTGACCGCGAGCCCCAGCACCAGCGTGCGCAGCAGCTCCGACTTGCCGGAACCCGTCGCGCCCACGCACAAGCCGTGCGGGCCCATGCCCTCCTGGGCGGCCTCCTTGAGGTCCAGCATCACCGGGGCGCCGTCCTCGCCGACACCGATCGGCACGCGCAGCCGCTCGCCGGCCGACCGCGGCCGCCACGTGCGGGCCACGTCGATCGAGGCCGCGTCGCCCAGGTTCAGCAGGTCCGTGAAGTCCAGGTTGGCCAGCAGCGGTTCGTCGTCGTCCCCGCCTCCCGTGCGCAGCGGCGCCAGCTGACGGGCCAGCGCCTCCGCCGCGGGCAGCGACAGGGTGTCCGGCGCGCCCTCGTACGCGACGCCCGCGCCCGACTCCAGGCGCAGCCGGCCCGGCCGCACCACGACCGACAGCGATCCGCGCGATGGGGTCTCCCCAGCGGAGCGAGGGGATTCGTCCAGCTCACCCGCGACCACCTCGACGATCGTGACGCCCTGCAGCCCCTCGGCCGCCGCGAACACCGAATCCGGCGGCACCAGACCACCGTCGAGGACCACCACCAGGTGCGGCTGGTCCAGCACCGGCGACACGTCGCGGCTGAACCGGGGCCGCCCCTCCAGCCGGGGCGCCAGCAGCCCCTCCAGCTCGCCCAGGTCGTCGCCGAACAGCCGCTTCGTACCGGCCCCGTCCACCTGCCCCGGAACCTGCGTGTGCGGCAGCCACTTCGTCCAGTCCCACGACGGCACCGCACCCGGCGCCGCCACCACGGCCACCACCAGGTCCTCGGGGGAGTGCAGCGTCGCCAGCTGCGCCACCAGCGCCCGCGCCGTTCCGCGCGCCGACTCCGGCTCGCCCGACACCGTCACGTGGTAGAACGCCCGGATCGACACCGCCATCGGCAGCCCCTCCAGCGAGGAGTGCACCCGCAGGAACCGCTGCATCGCGCCCGCCGTCAACGGCTCCAGCTCGTCCACCGGCGCCGTGTCCGGCGCCACCAGCGGGGTCGACAGGCGCTGCGAGCCCAGCCCGAGCCGCGCCTGGCCGAAGTCCGGGTCCCCGACCCGCCGCTCCCACAGCCGCGAACCCTCGGCCACCACCGACCACAACTGGTCCGGAGCCGGGTGCAGATACAGCTGCGCGTCGCGCTGCGCCCGCGCGGTCCGGCGTACCTGACGGCGGGTCTGCGCAAGGTATTTGAGGTAGTCCCGGCGCACATCGGCCATTTGCCCCTGCGTACCCCGGCGGTGGCGCACCAGCTGCGCCACGACCATCGCCACCGTCGACGTCAGCATCAGCACGCCCATGATGCGCATGAACGGCGCCGCACCCGGCATGAAGAAGAACACCGCGGAGGAGCCCATGCCGAGCATCGGCAGGAGCTGCATCAGCATGCCCTCCTGCTGTCCCCGGGGAAGCTCCGGCGGCGCCTCCAGCCGCAGTTCGTCCGAAGGCACTTCGGGCGGCAGGGACCGCGGCGGCCGCTTGACGACGATCTGACTCACCGGAGCATCAATCCCTCGAAAACGGACGGGACGCCGCATCCGGCGCCCCCAAGTCCCGGGCGCGGAGGGGGTCTCCTCCACGCGTCGGTGATCCTACTTGCCGACAGTCGGGCAAGCGCCCGGTAGGGTGACGCGCGCAGCATGCGCATCCGCGAATCGCCCGCCGCCGCGGGCGGCGACAAGGGGGGTCACACAGGTGAGTACGGCCGGGGCGACAGGTTTCTGCAGGGTCACCGTCGTGGCCCCGGACAGCCGCATCGACGTCGCCCTCCCCGAGGACATCGCCGTCGCCGACGTCTACCCCGAACTGCTGCGCCTCACCGGCCAGACCCAGCCCGTCGGCGCCCCCACCGGCTTCCACCTCGTACGCCGCTCCGGCACCGTCCTCGACGGCGCCCGCACCCTCGCCGCCCAGCAGATCCTCGACGGCGAGGTGCTCAGCCTGCGCCCCTTCGCCGAGTCCCTGCCGCCCGCCGTCTTCGACGACGTCTCCGACGCCGTCGCCTCGGCCGTCGTCCGCGACCGCCACCGCTGGAGCGACGACATGCTGCGCGGCGCGGGGCTGGCCGGAGCCGCACTGCTCCTCGTCATGCTCGGCTTCGTCCTCTGGTACGCGGACCCGCTGCGCCACGACATGCACGGCCTGCCCGGGATCATCGCGGCCGCCGTCGGATTCCTGCTCACCGCCGTGGCCGGCGTCCGCGCCCGCGTCTACCGCGACCGCGGCTCCGCCGTCGCGCTCGGCCTCAGCGCCCTGCCGCACCTGCTGATCGCCGGCTCCGGGATCGTCGCCCCCGCCGCCGGCCAGGGCCCCGGCCGGCTCCAGTTCCTGCTGGGCTGCGTCTGCGTCCTCGTCGCCTCCGTGGCCCTGGTCGCGCTCACCCCCAGCGGGGACGCCCCCTTCGTCGCGGCCACCTTCGTCGCCGCCACCGGCACCCTGGCCACCTTCACGGCCATCGCCACCGAGGCCTCCGCCACGGCCACGGCCGGCGCCGTCGCACCCGTCGCCATCGGACTCGTCGCCTTCCTCCCCGGCTTCTCCGCCCGCTTCGCCCGCCTGCCCATCGGCTACGCCGCCCCGCGCAGCGCCACCGAGGTGTACGAGACCCCGGACCGCTACGAGAGCGAGCCGTACGGCGACCAGTCCGGCTCCGACCAGCACGACCCGGCCGCCTCCCTCGACGCCGAGCAGATCGCGGCCCAGGCCCGCCGCGGCCACGAGATGCTGCTCGGCCTGGTCGGCGGCTGCGCCGCGGTCGCCGTCGGAGCCGCCGCCGTCCTCGGCTTCTCCGACAACACCTGGGGCCGGCTGCTCGCCCTCGCCACGGGCCTCGCCATGCTGCTGCGCGCCCGGCTCTTCCGCTACACCTCCCAGGTGGTGTGCGCCCTGGCCGCCGGGCTCCTCGCCGTCGCCCTGCTGATCCTGGGCCTGGCCCTGAACCCGCCGGCCGACCTGGTCGAAGCGCTCGTCCTCAAGCAGGACCACAGCGGCCTGGAGCTGCGCACCATCTGGCTGACGGCCGCCGTCGCCGCCGGCGCGGCCCTCCTCGCCGGAATTGCGCTTGTCATCCCCCGCAAGGGCCTGTCACCCTTCTGGGGAAGGCTGCTCGACCTCACCGAGGCGGCGGTCCTGCTCAGCCTGGTCCCCCTGGCCCTGGCCGTGCTGGACGTCTACTCCCGGGCCCGCGCTCTCACCAGCTGAGACGCCGCGACCCGGCAGCCTGGTACGCTGTGTGACGGCCGTTTGTGTACGCGTCCCCCGGATCCCCGACAGAGGGTCTGTGGACTGCGCTCAGCGGACCCCGCCTCCCGAGTTACGGAAGATCCCCAGAGAATTCGACCTGGGGCACTCGGTGGCAACGAAGACCTAAACGAGGAGTAAGCGTGCCGCTCGACGCCGCTACGAAGAAGCAGATCATCGCAGAGTTCGGTGCCAAGGAGGGCGACACCGGCTCTCCCGAGGTCCAGGTCGCGATGCTCTCCCGCCGCATCTCGGACCTGACCGAGCACCTCAAGACGCACAAGCACGACCACCACTCCCGTCGTGGTCTGCTGATCCTGGTCGGCCAGCGTCGCCGCCTGCTGCAGTACCTGGCCAAGAAGGACATCCAGCGCTTCCGTACGCTGGTCGAGCGCCTCGGCATCCGCCGCGGTGCGGCCGGCGCCAAGTAAAGCGCTGTGGAGGGAGCGGTTCCCACATCCGGGGGCCGCTCCTTTGCTGTACGTGCGCACCGGACCGGACCCTTTGTAGTCTGGAAACGACGCACGCGCGCGTCTGACGCAGACGCGCACAACTGAAGAGGAGGAGCGCCCTCCCGACGCCGCCGGTCCTCGGTAGTGGCACCCGGAATGCCCCACGGGCACAGAACCGGGTGCTTCGATCGAAGACCGGCCCGCACCCAAGGCGCGCTTCTCCGCACCGTCCTCCGCCACACGGGCGGCGGACGGAGACGACGAAAATGGAGAAGACACTAGTGGAGAACGAGACCCACTACGCCGAGGCCGTCATTGACAACGGTTCCTTCGGCACCCGCACCATCCGCTTCGAGACGGGCCGTCTGGCCCGCCAGGCCGCCGGCTCCGCCGTTGCCTACCTGGACGACGACACGATGGTGCTGTCCGCCACCACCGCGTCGAAGAAGCCCAAGGACCAGCTCGACTTCTTCCCCCTGACGGTGGACGTCGAGGAGCGGCAGTACGCGGCCGGCAAGATCCCCGGCTCCTTCTTCCGCCGTGAGGGCCGCCCCTCCGAGGACGCGATCCTCACCTGCCGCCTGATCGACCGCCCGCTGCGCCCGTCCTTCAAGAAGGGCCTGCGCAACGAGATCCAGGTCGTCGCCACGATCATGGCGCTCAACCCCGACCACCTGTACGACGTCGTCGCGATCAACGCCGCGTCCGCGTCCACCCAGCTGGCCGGCCTGCCCTTCTCCGGCCCGATCGGCGGCGTCCGCGTCGCGCTGATCCGCGGCCAGTGGGTGGCCTTCCCGACGCACACCGAGCTCGAGGACGCCGTCTTCGACATGGTCGTCGCGGGCCGCGTCCTGGAGGACGGCGACGTCGCGATCATGATGGTCGAGGCCGAGGCCACCGAGAAGACCATCGCCCTGGTCAAGGGCGGCGCCCAGGCGCCGACCGAGGAGATCGTGGCCTCGGGCCTCGACGCCGCGAAGCCGTTCATCAAGGTCCTCTGCAAGGCCCAGGCCGACCTGGCCGCCAAGGCCGCGAAGCCCGAGGGCGAGTTCCCGGTCTTCCTGGACTACCAGGACGACGTGTACGAGGCCCTCGCGGCCGCCGTCAAGGGCGACCTCTCCCAGGCGCTGACCATCGCGGGCAAGCAGGACCGCGAGGCCGAGCTGGACCGCGTCAAGGAGATCGCCGCCGAGAAGCTCCTCCCGGCCTTCGAAGGCCGCGAGAAGGAGATCTCCGCCGCCTACCGCAGCCTGACCAAGGCCCTGGTCCGCGAGCGCGTCATCAAGGACAAGGTCCGCATCGACGGCCGCGGGCTCACGGACATCCGTACCCTCGCCGCCGAGGTCGAGGCCATCCCGCGCGTGCACGGCTCGGCGCTGTTCGAGCGTGGCGAGACCCAGATCCTGGGCGTCACCACCCTCAACATGCTCCGCATGGAGCAGCAGCTGGACACCCTCTCCCCGGTGACCCGCAAGCGCTACATGCACAACTACAACTTCCCGCCGTACTCCGTCGGTGAGACCGGCCGCGTGGGCTCGCCCAAGCGCCGCGAGATCGGCCACGGCGCGCTCGCCGAGCGCGCGATCCTGCCGGTCCTCCCGACCCGCGAGGAGTTCCCGTACGCGATCCGCCAGGTGTCCGAGGCCCTCGGCTCCAACGGTTCGACGTCCATGGGCTCGGTCTGCGCCTCGACCATGTCGCTGCTGAACGCCGGTGTGCCCCTCAAGGCCCCCGTCGCCGGCATCGCCATGGGCCTGATCTCCCAGGAGATCGACGGCAAGACCCACTACGTCGCCCTCACCGACATCCTCGGTGCGGAGGACGCCTTCGGCGACATGGACTTCAAGGTCGCCGGCACCAAGGAGTTCGTCACCGCCCTCCAGCTGGACACCAAGCTGGACGGCATCCCGGCCTCCGTCCTGGCCGCGGCCCTCAAGCAGGCCCGTGACGCCCGCCTCCACATCCTCGACGTGATGATGGAAGCGATCGACACGCCGGACGCGATGTCCCCCTTCGCCCCGCGGATCATCACCGTCAAGATCCCGGTGGACAAGATCGGTGAGGTCATCGGCCCCAAGGGCAAGATGATCAACCAGATCCAGGAGGACACCGGCGCCGAGATCACGATCGAGGACGACGGCACCATCTACATCGGTGCCGCCGACGGCCCGGCCGCCGAGGCCGCCCGCGCCACGATCAACAGCATCGCCAACCCGACCATGCCGGAGGTCGGCGAGCGCTACCTGGGTACGGTCGTCAAGACCACCACCTTCGGTGCCTTCGTCTCCCTGATGCCCGGCAAGGACGGCCTGCTGCACATCTCGCAGATCCGCAAGCTCGCCGGTGGCAAGCGCGTGGAGAACGTCGAGGACGTGCTCGCGGTCGGCACCAAGGTCCAGGTGGAGATCGCCGAGATCGACCAGCGCGGCAAGCTCTCCCTGATCCCCGTGATCGACGGTGAGGCCGTCGGCGACGACGCTGACAAGGACGACTCCGACAAGTGATGTCGCGTAGTTCCCGTGTGACGGCCCGCCCCTCTTCGGAGGGGCGGGCCGTCGCCCGTACCCAAACCCTTCTCAACGGACAGAACGGCATCGGCACCGTCCGGCGCACCGTCCTGCCCGGCGGACTGCGCATCGTCACCGAGACGCTGCCCTCCGTCCGCTCCGCCACCTTCGGCATCTGGGCGCACGTCGGCTCCCGTGACGAGACGCCCACCCTGAACGGCGCCACGCACTACCTGGAGCACCTCCTCTTCAAGGGCACCGACAAGCGCAGCGCCCTCGACATCTCCTCCGCCATCGACGCGGTCGGCGGCGAGATGAACGCCTTCACGGCGAAGGAGTACACCTGCTACTACGCCCGGGTGCTCGACACCGACCTGCCGCTGGCCATCGACGTGGTCTGCGACATGCTCACCGGCTCGCTGATCCGCGAGGAGGACGTCGACGCCGAGCGCGGAGTCATCCTCGAAGAGATCGCGATGACCGAGGACGACCCGGGCGACATGGTCCACGACCTGTTCGCGCAGACCATGTACGGGGACACCCCCCTGGGCCGGCCCGTCCTCGGCACCGTCGACACGATCAACGCCCTGGGCGCCGACCGGATCCGCCGCTTCTACAAGAAGCACTACGACCCGACCCACCTCGTGGTGGCCGCCGCCGGCAACGTCGACCACAACAAGGTCGTACGCCAGGTCCGCGCCGCCTTCGAGAAGGCCGGCGCGCTCACCCGCACCGACGCCGAGCCGATCGGCCCGCGCACCGGCACCCGCCGCATCCGCACCTCCGGCCGCGTCGAGCTGGTGGGCCGCAAGACCGAACAGGCCCACGTGGTCCTCGGCATGCCCGGCCTCGCCCGCACCGACGAGCGCCGCTGGGCGCTGGGCGTGCTGAACACCGCGCTGGGCGGCGGCATGTCCTCCCGCCTGTTCCAGGAGGTCCGGGAGAAGCGGGGCCTGGCCTACAGCGTGTACTCGTACACCTCCGGCTTCGCCGACACCGGCCTCTTCGGCGTGTACGCGGGCTGCCGCCCCAACCAGGTCCACGACGTGCTCCGGATCTGCCGCGACGAGCTCGACAAGGTCGCCACCGAGGGGCTGGGCGACGAGGAGATCAAGCGGGCCGTCGGCCAGCTCTCCGGGTCGACCGTCCTCGGCCTGGAGGACACCGGCGCGATCATGAACCGCATCGGCAAGAGCGAGCTGTGCTGGGGCGACCAGATGTCGGTCGACGACATGCTGGCCCGGATCGCCGCCGTGACCCCGGACGACGTCCGCTCGGTCGCACAGGATGTACTGGCCCAGCGGCCCTCGCTCGCAGTGATCGGCCCGCTGAAGGAGAAGCAGGCCGCCCGTCTCGACGAAGCGGTCGCCTAGTCCCGTACGCACGTAAGGAAGCAAGCAACATGAGCAAGCTGCGCGTGGCAGTCCTCGGCGCACAGGGCCGCATCGGCTCCGAGGCGGTCAAGGCGGTCGAGGCCGCCGAGGACATGGAGCTGGTGGCGGCCCTCGGCCGCGGCGACAAGCTGGAGACGCTGGCCGAGGCCGGCGCCCAGGTCGCCGTGGAGCTGACCACCCCGGCCTCGGTGATGGAGAACCTGGACTTCCTGATCCGCCACGGCATCCACGGGGTGGTCGGCACCACCGGATGGACCGCGGACCGCCTCGCGCAGCTCGACACCTGGCTCGCGGCTTCCCCCAAGACCGGTGTGCTCATCGCGCCGAACTTCTCCATCGGCGCCGTCCTCACCATGAAGTTCGCCGCCCAGGCCGCCCGCTACTTCGAGTCCGTCGAGGTCATCGAGCTGCACCACCCCAACAAGGTCGACGCCCCCTCGGGCACCGCGACCCGCACGGCGGAGCTCATCGCGGCCGCCCGGGCCGAGGCCGGCCTCGGGGCCCAGCCCGACGCCACCTCCACCGCGCTCGACGGAGCCCGCGGCGCGGACGTCTCCGGCGTCCCCGTGCACGCCGTCCGCCTGCGGGGCCTGCTGGCCCATCAGGAGGTGCTGCTCGGCGGCGAGGGCGAGACCCTGACCATCCGTCACGACTCCCTGCACCACAGCAGCTTCATGCCGGGCATCCTGCTCGGCGCGCGCCGCGTGACGCAGACCCCGGGCCTCACCTTCGGCCTGGAACACTTCCTCGACCTCGGCTGATCCGGTAGTACTCCCATGCGCGCGAAGATCACTTACTTCCTCACGGCCGCGGTCCTGGTCGTCTACTTCGTCCTGGTCGGCAGCCGGGGCCTGATGCTGATCCGGCAGGGCACCTGGCTCACCGTCACCTTCGGGGCGGCCGTGCTGATCCTGCCGGTCATCGGCGTGTGGTTCCTGTGGAAGAACACGCAGTTCGTCACCAGGGCCAACCAGCTCGCGACCGAGCTGGAGGCCGAGGGCGGGCTGCCCGTGGACGAGCTGGAGCGGGACCAGTACGGCCGGATCCTGCGGGACTCGGCCGACGAGGTCTTCGCGCGCCGCAAGGCCGAGACCGAGGACGCGCCGGGGGACTGGCGCAGCTGGTTCCGCCTCGCCGTGGCCTACCACGACGCCCGTGACACCCCGCGGGCGCGCAAGGCCATGCAGCGGGCCATCGCCCTGCACGAAGGCAAGCCGAAGCCCGCACAGGTCTGACACCCGTACGGGCTTCCCGTGCGCGCGCGGCGCCGGATCAGGCGGGGACGGGCCGGTACTCGTCGGCCCAGGCCCCGACCGTGTCGGCGGCCCGGTCGAAGGCCTCGCGCCGCGACAGGAAGTCGGCGTCGTGGTCGGTCAGCAGCGCCGGCAGCTCCGCGCCCTCGCGCGTGGCCACGGTCAGCGCCTGCCCCTGCACGGTCCGCGGCAGGCCGAGCCAGCGCACCGGCTGCTGCACCGTGCGCAGCTCGGTGACCTCGGCCCAGGCGATCGAGCGGGTCCCGAAGAAGCCCACCCGGCGCAGCCCCGCACGGCTCACCCAGACGCCGGCGCGCAGCAGCCGCAGCGCCGAGCCGATGACGACGAGAGCGAGGGCGAGGCAGACCGCGGCCCCGCCCCAGGCGCCGGCGACAGCGACGATCATCGTGGACAGCAGCATGAACGCCGACAGCAGGAGCAACAGCGCGGCGATGCCCACCCGCCAGGGCCCCGGCCGGTAGGGGCGCCGCCAGCGGTCGTGGTCGGCAAGGGCCGCCACCTCGTCGACGCCGTCGTCCGCGTCGGGCACACCGTCGGCCGTCAGGAAGGGCAGGGGCACGGCTGGACCTCACTCACATGCACGTTCGGTTGGGCTGTGACCGTGAGGCTACCGCCCCTGGGAGGCCTCCGACTGCTGCGACTTCTCCGGCGCCTTGCTCGGCTGCAGTGCGGGCATGCCGAAGACCAGCGAGCCGGCCAGCCCGGCAACCACGGTCAGCCCGACCAGACTACGGGCGGCGAGCTGGGTCTTGCTCAGGCGCTCGCGCGGCGGCGGAGTGACGTTGCTGCGGAAGCGCTCGGCCTCGGCGACGAAGGCGAACGGGACGGGTTCGCGCCGGCTGAACATGAGAGCGACTCTCCTCACGGTCGGGGCCACGGGCCCTGGGGCGGTGGTGGCAGGTGGGCGTGGTGCTACCCGGTATGACGTCCGAGCGGCCCCATCAGTGCCCGATTTCTGCATATTCACCAAGCTTTTTGGCGCTGCGTCAGCTCGGCGGACCGCCCCCCGCCCCGAGCGGTCTGCGCGGCGGCCCGCGGACGGCGACGTAGAGTGGGCGCGCCCCAGGACGCACGTGTGGAAGGACCCCCGGTGAGCGAGACCGCCGCTTCAGATCTGAAACCCAGCTACCGCAGTGACGTGACGGTGGAGCTGGTGAAGCACTCCGCCGCCGACTCGGACGTCCTGTGGGCCGCGCGGGTCTCCACGGCCGGCGAGCAGTCCCTCGAGGAGCTGCAGAAGGATCCGGAGCGCTCCAAGGGTCTGATCAACTACCTGATGCGGGACCGCCACGGCAGCCCCTTCGAGCACAACTCGATGACCTTCTTCATCAGCGCCCCGATCTTCGTGTTCCGGGAGTTCATGCGCCACCGCGTCGGCTGGTCCTACAACGAGGAATCCGGCCGCTACAGGGAGCTCGAGCCGGTCTTCTACGTCCCGGACGCCGAGCGCAAGCTCGTCCAGGAGGGCCGCCCGGGCAAGTACGTCTTCGTCGAGGGCACCGAGGCGCAGCAGGAGCTCACCGGCCGCGTCATGGAGGACTCGTACCGGCAGGCCTACGAGGCCTACCAGGAGATGCTCGCCGCGGGCGTGGCCCGCGAGGTGGCCCGTTCGGTCCTGCCGGTCGGACTTTTCTCCTCGATGTACGCCACGTGCAACGCCCGCTCGCTCATGCACTTCCTCGGCCTGCGGACGCAGCACGAGCTCGCCAAGGTCCCGTCCTTCCCGCAGCGGGAGATCGAGATGGTCGGCGAGAAGATGGAGCAGCACTGGGCGAAGCTCATGCCGCTCACGTACGCGGCCTTCAACGGCAACGGACGCGTTGCCCCGTAAGGCCCGATAGGCGCGTAACGCACACACGTGCGAAGTTAAGTCCTAAGTGTCCGTATTGCGGCGTTTCGTAAAGTTCATCTAGGCTGATCAAACGGACCCGGCACTGCTTGAACCCCCGAGCAGGCAGTGCCGGTGTCCAACACTCGGACCCACGTCCCCCGAGGGGACACTGCGAGCATGGCAGCGAGTAGCGTGTTACCCATGGCTCCGATCTCGACTCCGCAGACCCCCTTCGGGCGGGTCCTCACCGCCATGATCACGCCGTTTACGGCGGATGGCGCACTCGACCTCGACGGCGCGCAGCGGCTCGCCGTGCACCTGGTGGACGCAGGCAACGACGGCCTGATCGTCAACGGCACCACCGGTGAGTCGCCGACCACCACCGACGCGGAGAAAAACGACCTCGTACGAGCCGTCCTGGAAGCCGTCGGAGACCGCGCCCACGTGGTCACCGGCATCGGTACGAACGACACCCGCCACACCCTCGAGCTCGCCCGCGAGGCCGAGCGCACCGGCGCCCACGGCCTGCTGGCCGTGACCCCGTACTACAGCAAGCCGTCGCAGGAGGGCCTCTACCGGCACTTCACGGCGATCGCGGACGCCACCGGCCTGCCGGTCATGCTCTACGACATCCCCGGCCGCAGCGGTGTCCCGATCGAGACGGAAACCCTCGTCCGGCTGGCCGAGCACCCCCGTATCGTTGCCAACAAGGACGCGAAGGGCGACCTCGGCCGTGCCAGCTGGGCCATCGTGCGCAGCGGCCTGGCATGGTATTCCGGAGACGACATGCTGAACCTGCCGCTCCTGTCGGTCGGCGCGGTCGGCTTCGTCTCCGTGGTCGGCCACGTGGTCACCCCCGACCTGCGCGCCATGCTGGAGGCCCACCTGGACGGCGACGTCCAGAAGGCCACCGAGATCCACCAGAAGCTGCTGCCGGTCTTCACCGGTATGTTCCGCACCCAGGGTGTGATGACCACCAAGGGCGCGCTGAACCTGCAGGGCCTGCCCGCGGGCCCGCTGCGGCTCCCGCTGGTCGAGCTGAGCGCCGAAGAGACCGAACAGCTCAAGCGCGATCTCGCCGCCGGCGGGCTACAGCTCTGACACCTGACTTCACAACTGAACAAGCACGACCGAAACAGACAACAGCAAGTGCACGAATGTCATGCGCGCCACGTGCCTTCCGGGGTACGTGGCGCGTGTGGTGAGGAGAGACTTTTGAGCCATCCGCATCCTGAACTCGGTCCGCCGCCGAAGCTGCCCAAGGGCGGCCTGCGGGTCACCCCCCTGGGTGGCCTGGGCGAGATCGGCCGCAACATGACGGTCTTCGAGTTCGACGGCCGTCTGCTGATCGTCGACTGCGGCGTCCTCTTCCCCGAAGAGGAGCAGCCGGGCATCGACCTGATCCTGCCGGACTTCTCGTCCATCAGGGATCGCCTCGACGACATCGACGGCATCGTGCTCACGCACGGCCACGAGGACCACATCGGCGCCGTCCCCTTCCTCCTGCGGGAGAAGCCGGACATCCCGCTGATCGGCTCCAAGCTGACGCTGGCCCTCATCGAGGCGAAGCTCCAGGAGCACCGCATCCGCCCCTACACCCTCGAGGTGAAGGAAGGCGAGCGCGAGGCCCTCGGCCCCTTCGACTGCGAGTTCATCGCCGTCAACCACTCCATCCCGGACGCCCTGGCCGTCGCCATCCGCACCGGTGCGGGCATGGTCGTCTGCACGGGCGACTTCAAGATGGACCAGCTCCCGCTGGACAACCGCCTGACCGACCTGCACGCCTTCGCGCGTCTGAGTGAAGAGGGCATCGACCTCCTCCTCTCGGACTCGACGAACGCCGAGGTCCCGGGCTTCGTCCCGCCCGAGCGCGACATCTCGAACGCCATCCGCGGCGTCTTCGCGAGCGCCCAGAAGCGGATCATCGTGGCCTCGTTCGCGAGCCACGTGCACCGCATCCAGCAGATCCTGGACGCCGCCCACGAGTACGGCCGCCGGGTCGCCTTCGTCGGCCGCTCGATGGTCCGCAACATGGGCATCGCCCGCGACCTGGGCTACCTCCGGGTCCCGGCCGGCCTCGTGGTCGACGTCAAGACGCTCGACGACCTGCCGGACGACGAGGTCGTGCTGGTCTGTACGGGCTCCCAGGGCGAGCCGATGGCGGCCCTGTCCCGCATGGCCAACCGCGACCACCAGATCCGGATCGTCCCCGGCGACACCGTGATCCTGGCGTCGTCCCTGATCCCGGGCAACGAGAACGCGGTCTACCGCGTGATCAACGGCCTGACCCGCTGGGGCGCCAACGTCGTGCACAAGGGCAACGCCAAGGTGCACGTTTCCGGCCACGCCTCAGCGGGCGAGCTGCTGTACTTCTACAACATCTGCAAGCCGCGGAACCTGATGCCGGTCCACGGTGAATGGCGCCACCTGCGCGCCAACGCCGAGCTCGGTGCCCTGACGGGCGTCCCGAAGGACCGCATCGTCATCGCCGAGGACGGCGTGGTCGTCGACCTGATCGACGGCAAGGCCCGGATCTCCGGCAAGGTCCAGGCCGGCTACGTGTACGTGGACGGCCTCTCGGTCGGCGACGTCACCGAGGCCTCGCTCAAGGACCGCCGGATCCTCGGAGACGAGGGCATCGTCTCGGTCTACGTGGTGGTGGACAGCACCACGGGCAAGGTCGTCAGCGGCCCGAACATCCATGCCCGGGGCTCCGGCATCGATGACTCCGCCTTCGGGCCGGTGTCCGCGAAGATCGAGGAGGCCATCGCCAGGGCAGCCGCCGACGGCGTGGCCGAGCCGCACCAGATCCAGCAGCTCATCCGCCGCACGATGGGCAAGTGGGTGTCGGACAGCTACCGCCGCCGCCCGATGATCCTCCCCGTTGTCGTCGAGGTCTGACCCTCCCCGTAGCGACGTGACCGGAGCGGGGCAACCGGATTTGCATCCAGGGGCCCCGCTCCAGTACGTTTACGTCTCCACCCCGCAAGACACCCCGGCACACACGTGTGTCCGGCCGCGTCGTGCGGGCGGGTGGGAATCCAGACCCGGGGAGACCTGATAAAGTCTGCTCCGCCCGAAAGGGAAAGGCCCTCCGAAGGCCATTGGAATTCCAATCCAAGCCGGAAACGGTAGGGAATGGATCTGATAGAGTCGGAATCGCCGGAAAGGGAAAGCGCGGAAGCGCAGGACCTGGAAAGCACCGAGGAAATCGGGCCCGAGAGGGTCTGATAGAGTCGGAAACGCAAGAACAGCAGGAAAACAGAACGAAAGCCCGGAGGAAAGCCCGAGAGGGTGAGTACGAAGGAAGCGTCCGTTCCTTGAGAACTCAACAGCGTGCCAAAAATCAACGCCAAAAGTTGATACCCCGTCCATTTCGGTGGATGAGGTTCCTTTGAAAAAGACCTGTGGGGCTCCCTCGTGGAGTGCTTGCAGGCGATTACACAGCGAGGACGCAGTGGACGGTCGGTCTTATTCCGACATGATCGTCCCGCTCTACGTGATGTGTGCACCCGATTACGGGTAAACATTCATGGAGAGTTTGATCCTGGCTCAGGACGAACGCTGGCGGCGTGCTTAACACATGCAAGTCGAACGATGAAGCCCTTCGGGGTGGATTAGTGGCGAACGGGTGAGTAACACGTGGGCAATCTGCCCTTCACTCTGGGACAAGCCCTGGAAACGGGGTCTAATACCGGATACCACTCCTGCCTGCATGGGCGGGGGTTGAAAGCTCCGGCGGTGAAGGATGAGCCCGCGGCCTATCAGCTTGTTGGTGGGGTAATGGCCCACCAAGGCGACGACGGGTAGCCGGCCTGAGAGGGCGACCGGCCACACTGGGACTGAGACACGGCCCAGACTCCTACGGGAGGCAGCAGTGGGGAATATTGCACAATGGGCGAAAGCCTGATGCAGCGACGCCGCGTGAGGGATGACGGCCTTCGGGTTGTAAACCTCTTTCAGCAGGGAAGAAGCGAAAGTGACGGTACCTGCAGAAGAAGCGCCGGCTAACTACGTGCCAGCAGCCGCGGTAATACGTAGGGCGCAAGCGTTGTCCGGAATTATTGGGCGTAAAGAGCTCGTAGGCGGCTTGTCACGTCGGATGTGAAAGCCCGAGGCTTAACCTCGGGTCTGCATTCGATACGGGCTAGCTAGAGTGTGGTAGGGGAGATCGGAATTCCTGGTGTAGCGGTGAAATGCGCAGATATCAGGAGGAACACCGGTGGCGAAGGCGGATCTCTGGGCCATTACTGACGCTGAGGAGCGAAAGCGTGGGGAGCGAACAGGATTAGATACCCTGGTAGTCCACGCCGTAAACGTTGGGAACTAGGTGTTGGCGACATTCCACGTCGTCGGTGCCGCAGCTAACGCATTAAGTTCCCCGCCTGGGGAGTACGGCCGCAAGGCTAAAACTCAAAGGAATTGACGGGGGCCCGCACAAGCAGCGGAGCATGTGGCTTAATTCGACGCAACGCGAAGAACCTTACCAAGGCTTGACATATACCGGAAAGCATTAGAGATAGTGCCCCCCTTGTGGTCGGTATACAGGTGGTGCATGGCTGTCGTCAGCTCGTGTCGTGAGATGTTGGGTTAAGTCCCGCAACGAGCGCAACCCTTGTCCTGTGTTGCCAGCATGCCCTTCGGGGTGATGGGGACTCACAGGAGACCGCCGGGGTCAACTCGGAGGAAGGTGGGGACGACGTCAAGTCATCATGCCCCTTATGTCTTGGGCTGCACACGTGCTACAATGGCCGGTACAATGAGCTGCGATACCGTGAGGTGGAGCGAATCTCAAAAAGCCGGTCTCAGTTCGGATTGGGGTCTGCAACTCGACCCCATGAAGTCGGAGTTGCTAGTAATCGCAGATCAGCATTGCTGCGGTGAATACGTTCCCGGGCCTTGTACACACCGCCCGTCACGTCACGAAAGTCGGTAACACCCGAAGCCGGTGGCCCAACCCGTAAGGGAGGGAGCTGTCGAAGGTGGGACTGGCGATTGGGACGAAGTCGTAACAAGGTAGCCGTACCGGAAGGTGCGGCTGGATCACCTCCTTTCTAAGGAGCACAGTACCGATTGCAGACAAATGTTCTGCACGGTCAGCTCATGGGTGGAACGTTGATTAGTTGGCACCTTCGGATCTGATGGTTCTCGAGTACTGCTTCGGCGTGGAAAGAGAAGACGGATGGTCGAGGGTGCTTGGCACGTTGTTGGGTCCTGAAGGTACGGCCGTGAGGTCATGTCTTCAGTGCCGGCCCCAGTGAACTTGTGCTCTTTGAGTACAGGGTGATGGGTGGCTGGTCGTTGTTTGAGAACTACACAGTGGACGCGAGCATCTGTGGCCAAGTTTTTAAGGGCGCACGGTGGATGCCTTGGCACCAGGAACCGATGAAGGACGTGAGAGGCCGCGATAGGCCCCGGGGAGCTGCCAACTGAGCTTTGATCCGGGGGTGTCCGAATGGGGAAACCCGGCAGTCGTCATGGGCTGTCACCCATGCCTGAACACATAGGGCATGTGGAGGGAACGAGGGGAAGTGAAACATCTCAGTACCCTCAGGAAGAGAAAACAACCGTGATTCCGGGAGTAGTGGCGAGCGAAACCGGATGAGGCCAAACCGTATGCGTGTGATACCCGGCAGGGGTTGCGCATGCGGGGTTGTGGGAATGAGCTTGATCGGTCTGCCGGCCGGTCGGCGAGTCAGAAACCGTTGATGTAGTCGAAGGACATGCGAAAGGTCCGGCGTAGAGGGTAAGACCCCCGTAGACGAAACATCAGCGGCTTGCTTGCTCATCTCCCAAGTAGCACGGGGCCCGAGAAATCCCGTGTGAATCTGGCGGGACCACCCGCTAAGCCTAAATATTCCCTGGTGACCGATAGCGGATAGTACCGTGAGGGAATGGTGAAAAGTACCGCGGGAGCGGAGTGAAATAGTACCTGAAACCGTGTGCCTACAAGCCGTGGGAGCGTCGCTCATTGGGTTTACCCAATGGGTCGTGACTGCGTGCCTTTTGAAGAATGAGCCTGCGAGTTAGCGGTGTGTAGCGAGGTTAACCCGTGTGGGGAAGCCGTAGCGAAAGCGAGTCCGAATAGGGCGATTGAGTTGCACGCTCTAGACCCGAAGCGGAGTGATCTAGCCATGGGCAGGTTGAAGCGGAGGTAAGACTTCGTGGAGGACCGAACCCACCAGGGTTGAAAACCTGGGGGATGACCTGTGGTTAGGGGTGAAAGGCCAATCAAACTCCGTGATAGCTGGTTCTCCCCGAAATGCATTTAGGTGCAGCGTCGTGTGTTTCTTGCCGGAGGTAGAGCACTGGATAGGCGATGGGCCCTACCGGGTTACTGACCTTAGCCAAACTCCGAATGCCGGTAAGTGAGAGCACGGCAGTGAGACTGTGGGGGATAAGCTCCATGGTCGAGAGGGAAACAGCCCAGAGCATCGACTAAGGCCCCCAAGCGTACGCTAAGTGGGAAAGGATGTGGAGTCGCAGAGACAACCAGGAGGTTGGCTTAGAAGCAGCCACCCTTGAAAGAGTGCGTAATAGCTCACTGGTCAAGTGATTCCGCGCCGACAATGTAGCGGGGCTCAAGCGTACCGCCGAAGTCGTGTCATTGCAGCAATAGGGCCAACGCCCGCTGTGATGGGTAGGGGAGCGTCGTGTGCCGGGTGAAGCAGCAGCGGAAGCTAGTTGTGGACGGTTCACGAGTGAGAATGCAGGCATGAGTAGCGATACACACGTGAGAAACGTGTGCGCCGATTGACTAAGGGTTCCTGGGTCAAGCTGATCTGCCCAGGGTAAGTCGGGACCTAAGGCGAGGCCGACAGGCGTAGTCGATGGACAACCGGTTGATATTCCGGTACCCGCTTTGAAACGCCCAATATCGAATCAGGCGATGCTAAGTCCGTGAAGCCGTTCCGGACCCTTCGGGGAAAGGAAAGTGGTGGAGCCGACGAACCAGACTTGTAGTAGGTAAGCGATGGGGTGACGCAGGAAGGTAGTCCAGCCCGGGCGGTGGTTGTCCCGGGGTAAGGGTGTAGGCCGAGGGGTAGGCAAATCCGTCCCTCATTAAGGCTGAGACCTGATGCCGAGCCGATTGTGGTGAAGTGGATGATCCTATGCTGTCGAGAAAAGCCTCTAGCGAGTTTCATGGCGGCCCGTACCCTAAACCGACTCAGGTGGTCAGGTAGAGAATACCGAGGCGTTCGGGTGAACTATGGTTAAGGAACTCGGCAAAATGCCCCCGTAACTTCGGGAGAAGGGGGGCCATCACTGGTGATCGGATTTACTCCGTGAGCTGGGGGTGGCCGCAGAGACCAGCGAGAAGCGACTGTTTACTAAAAACACAGGTCCGTGCGAAGCCGTAAGGCGATGTATACGGACTGACGCCTGCCCGGTGCTGGAACGTTAAGGGGACCGGTTAGTGCGCTTTCGGGCGTGCGAAGCTGAGAACTTAAGCGCCAGTAAACGGCGGTGGTAACTATAACCATCCTAAGGTAGCGAAATTCCTTGTCGGGTAAGTTCCGACCTGCACGAATGGCGTAACGACTTCTCGACTGTCTCAACCATAGGCCCGGTGAAATTGCACTACGAGTAAAGATGCTCGTTTCGCGCAGCAGGACGGAAAGACCCCGGGACCTTTACTACAGTTTGATATTGGTGTTCGGTTCGGCTTGTGTAGGATAGGTGGGAGACTTTGAAGCGGCCACGCCAGTGGTTGTGGAGTCGTCGTTGAAATACCACTCTGGTCGTGCTGGATGTCTAACCTCGGTCCGTGATCCGGATCAGGGACAGTGTCTGATGGGTAGTTTAACTGGGGCGGTTGCCTCCCAAAGGGTAACGGAGGCGCCCAAAGGTTCCCTCAGCCTGGTTGGCAATCAGGTGTTGAGTGTAAGTGCACAAGGGAGCTTGACTGTGAGACCGACGGGTCGAGCAGGGACGAAAGTCGGGACTAGTGATCCGGCGGTGGCTTGTGGAAGCGCCGTCGCTCAACGGATAAAAGGTACCCCGGGGATAACAGGCTGATCTTCCCCAAGAGTCCATATCGACGGGATGGTTTGGCACCTCGATGTCGGCTCGTCGCATCCTGGGGCTGGAGTCGGTCCCAAGGGTTGGGCTGTTCGCCCATTAAAGCGGTACGCGAGCTGGGTTTAGAACGTCGTGAGACAGTTCGGTCCCTATCCGCTGTGCGCGTAGGAATATTGAGAAGGGCTGTCCCTAGTACGAGAGGACCGGGACGGACGAACCTCTGGTGTGCCAGTTGTCCTGCCAAGGGCATGGCTGGTTGGCTACGTTCGGGAGGGATAACCGCTGAAAGCATCTAAGCGGGAAGCCTGCTTCGAGATGAGTATTCCCACCTCCTTGAGAGGGTAAGGCTCCCAGTAGACGACTGGGTTGATAGGCCAGATGTGGAAGCCCGGTAACGGGTGAAGCTGACTGGTACTAATAGGCCGAGGGCTTGTCCTCAGTTGCTCGCGTCCACTGTGTTAGTTCTGAAATAACGAACGGCTGTGTTCATGCCAGCGTTCTAATTTCATAGTGTTTCGGTGGTCATAGCGTTAGGGAAACGCCCGGTTACATTCCGAACCCGGAAGCTAAGCCTTTCAGCGCCGATGGTACTGCAGGGGGGACCCTGTGGGAGAGTAGGACGCCGCCGAACAACCCGCCCTTTTAGCTCAGTCGGTAGAGCGTCTCCATGGTAAGGAGAAGGTCAACGGTTCGATTCCGTTAAAGGGCTCCGACGAGAAAGGCCCCCGCCTCATGGCGGGGGCCTTTTTTGCGTTTCGGGGTGCGGCAGGCCGCTGGTAGGGGTCCCACCGGCCGGCGGGGACCTGCTGTCAAGCCCCGACTTTCCGGGTCGTGACCGCGGTCGTGGCGTGGGGCGCAATGGGATCACGGATGACGGAACGGGAGGCGGACAGCCTCCGCCGCATCCGCAGTCCGAGCCCCTCGTGCTGCGAAAGGAACCCCTCATGACGATCGCAAGGATCCGACGCCTCGCTCTGAGGATCGTGCAGGCCATGGCGGAAGGGGACGTCGCATGAGCACCGGAAAGATGCGACGCCTCGTCTCGAAGATCACGCCCGTGGAGAGTGCGACTGGAGCCCGCTCCGCGTCCACGCCCGGCCACCCGGTCACCGGGTCGGCGCACACTGGCCCCCACGTCGACAACGACAGACCACCCCTGGCCACGGAGATGGCGGAGCCGTCCTTCATGATCCTGTCGACGAGGCCGAGGCCCAGGCGCCACGAGCGGTAAGGAGGACGACAGCGTCCTCAGTCGCCCTCGCGCTGCTGCGGGACGCGGAAGGCCAGGATCGCCATGTCGTCCGAGGCGGGCTCGGCGGCGAAGCGCTCCACCGCGCGCAGGACACGGGAGGCGACCGCACCCGCGGTGAGGCCCGTGCACGTGGTGAGGACCTCGGCGAGGCCGTCGTCCCCGAGCATGCGGCTGCCCTCGCGGCGTTCGGTCACGCCGTCCGTGACGCAGAGCAGCACGTCACCCGGGTCGAGGGTCAGGGTCTCCTCGTACAGGTCGAGGTCGTCGATCACGCCCAGCAGGGGCTGCGGCTCCGCGGCCGGGAGTACCTCGCCGTTCGGGCGCAGGCGCAGCGGGAGCGGATGGCCGGCGCAGACGACCTTCATCAGCGCGCTGCCGTCCGGCTGCGGGTGGAGCTCGCCGTAGAGGAGGGTGAGGAAGCGGCTGCGGGCGCCCTCGTCGAGGATGGCCGCGTTGAGACGTTCGAGGACGGCGGGTCCGCCCAGGCCCTCGCGGGCCAGCAGGCGCAGGGCGTGACGGGCCAGGCCCGTGACCGCGGCCGCCTCCGGGCCCGTTCCGCAGACGTCGCCGATGGCGAAGCCGTACGCGCCCTCGCGGATCGGGAAGACATCGTAGAAGTCGCCGCCCACCTCGTTGCCCTCGCCGGCCGCGCGGTAGATGACCTCGACCTCCATGCCGGGGATCGCGGGGGAGCCGGGCGGCAGCAGGCTGCGCTGGAGGGAGCGGCTGATGGCCGTCCGCTCGGAGTACAGCCGTGCGTTGTCGAGAGCGAGCGCGGCCCGGCGGGAGAGGTCCTCGGCGAGTTCGAGGATCTCCTGGCGGAAGTGCTCCTCACTGGGCTTGCCGAGGGTGAGCATGCCGATCACGCGGTTGCGGGCCATCAGCGGGAGGACGACGGTCTCGCCGCCCACCGCGAGAGCCGTCTCCGGCCACGGGCGGGCGCCGGCCCCGCGGACCGGCTCGGGCGGGCTGACCCGGGAGAGCAGGGCCTTCAGGCCGTCGATGCGCTCCTCGTCCTCGTGCAGGACAAAGGAGAGGTACGGATCCGAGGACTGGTCGGCGATCGTGTAGACGGCGCACCAGGTGGCCAGCGTGGGGACGGTCATCTGCGCCATGAGGGCGAGGGTCTGGTCCCGGTCGAGGGTGCCGGCCAGCAGGTCGGAGGCCTCGACGAGGAAGGAGAGCGAGCCGCGGCGCAGGCGCTCGAGCTCCCCGAGGCGGGCGGACTCGACGGCCAGGGCGATGCGGTCGGCGGCGAACTGGAGGCGCAGGGCCTCCTCGTTCGAGTAGCGGCCGGGGACCTCGGCGGCGACGCCGAGGGAGCCCGTGAGGCGGCCTTCGACCTTCAGCGGGACGGTCACCACGGACCTCATGCCGGTGGACTCCAGGAGCGGGACGGCTCCGGGCACCGAGGCGAGGTCGTCGTGGACGGCGGGCATGCGGGCCGAGCCGTACCGGTTGGTGCCGGCCTCGACGGGGACGCGGGCGAAGCGCTGGCGGGTGGAGGGAAGCCCGGTGGTGGCGCGGACCTCCAGCTCGGTCTCGTCGTCGGTGGCGAGGAGCAGGAAGGCCGCGTCGGCGTCGAGGAGGTCACGGGCCCGCTCGACGGTGCGCTGGAGGAGGCCGTCGAGGTCGTCGGGGGCGGGCGAGCCGATGAAGACCTCGAACGGGTCGGCGGGGCGGGGCTCGGTGAGCTGGCTGCCGTCGGCCGGGATCCGTACCGGGGTCTGGAGGAGGGCGCGCTCGTCGTCGTGGACGAGGAGGCAGACGATGGAGGGCTCGCCATGGGCGTCGCGTACCCGCAGGTGGGAGGCGTAAACGGGGATGACGCGGCCGTCGGCGCCGCGGATGCCGTAGCTGCCCTCCCAGCGGGAGAGGGCCAGTGCCTCGGCGATGCCGGTGCCGGTGCCGGGGGTCTGGGGCCAGGCGGCGAGCTCGGCGAGCGGGCGGCCGACGACCTTCTCGGAGGGGTAGCCGAAGACGTGCTCGGCGTCCTCGTTCCAGGCGGAGACGGCACCCGCGGAGTCGATCTGCAGGACGGCGACGCGGACCCGGCTGTCGGCGAGGGGGAGCAGCTGGTCGGGGACGACGGGGCCCGCGGAGCGGGTACCGACCGGCCGGTCCGGGAGGTCGAGGCGGAACCACACGTGCTTGTGGGTGGCGGTGTACTCGACGCCCCAGCGGGTGGCGAGGGCGGCGCAGAGCATCAGGCCGCGGCCGTTCTCGCGGTCGGGGTCGGCGTAGGGGCGCTCGCCGGGGTGCTGGAGCGGGAGCTCGCGCTCCGGGTAGCGGTCGGCGACCTCGACGCGTACGCCGTCCCCCGCGCGCAGGCACAGGACCTCGGCCCGGGTTCCGGCGTGGACGACGGCATTGGTGACGAGCTCGCTGGTGAGCACCACCGCGTCGTCGACGATGTCCGCGAAACCCCAGCCCTGCAGGGTGTCGCGGACGAACGCGCGGGCGGCGGCGACGGAGCGCCCGAGGGGGTCGAAGCTGGCAGCCGCCCGTGCCGTGATCACTGGTCTCCTTCGACGCGGTTGGACATCGGGTGCCAGGTTACTTACCTTCGCGGTCGGCATGGTGCGGTCGTCGGGGATTCCACCCGCAGGGTACGGCGGGTGTGCGATGGTGCCGAAGTGTTATGGCCGGGTTCGGCCAGGGTGAAACACTGGGCAGGCTTGAAGAGCTGGGCAGGAACACTCGTCGCCCGGTGGAACAGCGGTCGACCCTTTCGGGAGGGACACGGTGGAGTCTGGCGCAGCGGTGCGGCGTACGGGAACGCGGCCGAAGGGCGGTCGTTCCCGGCGCGGGGGGACGACCGAGGTCGATACCGCCGCTCTGAACCGGCTGCTCACGGCCCTGGTGTCGATGCGGGACGGGAACTTCCGCAAGCGGCTGACGGTGTCCGGCGAGGGCGTGATGGCGGAGATCGCCGCCGTCTACAACGAGGTCGCCGACCGCAACCTGCACCTGACCGGGGAGCTGTCGCGGGTCCGCAGGATGGTGGGCCGCGAGGGCAAGCTGAGCGAACGGCTGGAAACCGGTGCCTGTGAGGGCTCCTGGGCCGCCGCGATCGACGCGTCGAACCAGTTGGTGGACGACCTGGCCCGGCCGGTGTCCGAGGTGGGCCGGGTGCTGTCGGCGGTGGCCGAGGGCGATCTGGACCAGCGGATGGATCTGCGGACCCAGGCCACGGAGGGCGCGGGGCATCCGCTGCGCGGTGAGTTCCTGAAGGTCGGGCGTACGGTCAACAACCTGGTCGACCAGCTGTCCGCGTTCACCGACGAGGTGACGCGCGTGGCGCTGGAGGTGGGTACCGAGGGCAAGCTCGGCGGTCAGGCCCAGGTGCGCGGAATGTCGGGTTCTTGGAAGGATCTGACCGACTCCGTCAACACGATGGCGTACCGGCTCACCGCGCAGGTGCGTGATATCGCTCTCGTGACGACGGCGGTGGCCAAGGGTGATCTGTCGCGCAAGGTCACCGTGCACGTGGCCGGCGAGATGCTCCAGCTGAAGAACACCGTGAACACCATGGTGGACCAGCTGTCCTCGTTCTCCTCCGAGGTGACCCGCGTGGCCCGCGAGGTCGGTACGGAGGGGGAGCTGGGCGGCCAGGCGAAGGTGCCCGGGGTCGCCGGTGTGTGGAAGGACCTGACCGACTCCGTCAACACGATGGCGGGCAACCTGACGGCTCAGGTGCGCGGGATCGCACAGGTGACGACGGCGGTCGCGAACGGCGACCTGTCGCAGAAGGTACGGGTGAGCGCGCGCGGCGAGGTCGCGCAGCTGGCCGAAACGATCAATCAGATGACGGAGACCCTGCGGACCTTCGCGGACGAGGTCACGCGCGTCGCCAGCGAGGTCGGGGCCAAGGGTCTGCTCGGCGGTCAGGCGCAGGTGCCGGGTGCGGCGGGGACGTGGAAGGACCTCACCGATTCGGTGAACACGGTCTTCCGCAATCTGACCACGCAGGTGCGGGACATCGCGCAGGTGACGACGGCGGTGGCCAACGGCGACCTGTCGCAGAAGGTCACGGTCGACGTGGCCGGCGAGATGCTGGAGTTGAAGAACACCGTCAACACGATGGTGGACCAGCTCCAGTCCTTCGGTGCGGAAGTGACGCGTGTGGCCCGTGAGGTCGGCGTCGAGGGTGAGCTGGGCGGTCAGGCGCAGGTGCCGGGTGCGGCGGGGACGTGGAAGGACCTCACCGATTCGGTGAACACCGCCTTCCGCAACCTCACCGGCCAGGTCCGCAACATCGCGCAGGTGACGACGGCGGTGGCCAACGGCGACCTGTCGCAGAAGGTCACCGTGGACGTCTCCGGCGAGATGCTCCAGCTGAAGAACACCGTGAACACGATGGTGGACCAGCTGTCCTCCTTCGCCGACCAGGTCACGCGGATGGCGCGGGACGTGGGCACGGAGGGCCGGCTCGGCGGCCAGGCCCGGGTCGAGGGGGTGTCGGGGACCTGGAAGGAGCTCACCGACTCCGTCAACTTCATGGCCGGGAACCTGACCTCGCAGGTGCGCCAGATCGCCCAGGTGACCACGGCGGTGGCGCGCGGCGACCTGTCGCAGAAGATCGACGTGGACGCCCGGGGCGAGATCCTGGAGCTGAAGAACACCATCAACACGATGGTGGACCAGCTCTCGGCCTTCGCGGAGCAGGTCACCCGGGTGGCCCGGGACGTGGGTACCGAGGGCCGGCTCGGCGGTCAGGCGCAGGTGCCCGGCGTGGCCGGCGTATGGCGTGACCTGACGGACTCGGTGAACGGCATGGCCGGGAACCTGACCTCGCAGGTGCGCAACATCGCGCAGGTCGCCACGGCGGTGGCGCGCGGGGACCTGTCGCAGAAGATCGACGTGGACGCCCGGGGCGAGATCCTGGAGCTGAAGAACACCCTCAACACGATGGTCGACCAGCTCTCGAACTTCGCGGAGCAGGTGACCCGGGTGGCGCGGGAGGTGGGTACCGAGGGCATCCTCGGCGGCCAGGCGGAGGTGAAGGGTGTCTCCGGCACCTGGAAGGACCTCACCCAGTCCGTGAACTTCATGGCCAACAACCTGACCTCGCAGGTGCGCAACATCGCCGAGGTGACCACGGCGGTGGCCATGGGCGACCTGTCCAAGAAGATCACCGTCGACGCGAAGGGCGAGATCCTCGAACTGGTCACCACCGTCAACACGATGGTGGACCAGCTGTCGTCGTTCGCGGAGCAGGTGACGCGGGTGGCGCGCGAGGTGGGTACCGAGGGCATCCTCGGCGGGCAGGCGCGGGTGCGCGGGGTCACCGGCATCTGGAAGGACCTCAGCGACAACGTCAACACCATGGCCGGGAACCTGACGGCGCAGGTGCGCGGGATCGCCCAGGTCTCGGCGGCGGTGGCCAACGGCGACCTGACGAAGAAGGTCACCGTCGAGGCGCGCGGCGAGGTCGCGCAGCTCGCCGACACGGTCAACACGATGGTGAAGACCCTGTCGTCCTTCGCCGACGAGGTCACGCGCGTGGCCCGTGAGGTGGGTACGGAGGGCCGCCTGGGCGGCCAGGCGCACGTGCCGGGCGTCTCGGGGACGTGGAAGGACCTCACCGACTCGGTGAACTTCATGGCCTCCAACCTGACCGGTCAGGTGCGGCAGATCGCCATGGTCACGACCGCCATCGCCAAGGGCGACATGACCAAGAAGATCGACATCGACGCGCGCGGCGAGATCCTGGAGCTGAAGACCACCATCAACACGATGGTCGACCAGCTGTCCTCGTTCGCCGACCAGGTGACGCGGGTGGCCCGCGAGGTGGGCACCGAGGGCATCCTGGGCGGCCAGGCCCGGGTCCGGGACGTCGACGGCACCTGGCGGGACCTCACGGAGTCCGTGAACGAGATGGCCGGGAACCTCACCCGGCAGGTCCGCGCCATCGCGGCCGTGGCCACCGCGGTGACCCGTGGCGATCTCAGCCTGAAGGTCGACGTGGACGCCGCGGGCGAGATCCAGGTCCTCCAGGACAACATCAACACGATGATTGTCAACCTGCGCGACACCACCTTGGCCAACAAGGAGCAGGACTGGCTCAAGGGGAACCTGGCGCGGATCTCCGCGCTGATGCAGGGCCGCCGCGAACTCGACGACGTCGCCTCGCTGATCATGAGCGAGCTGACGCCGGTGGTCTCGGCGCAGCACGGTGCCTTCTTCCTGGCCCTGCCGGCCGGCGGCACCAACGAGATCGGCACGGAGGGCGGTGCGGACGGCTCGTACGAGCTGCGGATGCGCGGAAGTTACGCGTACGCCGGAGGCCAGGTGCCCACCTCCTTCCGGCCGGGGGAGGGGCTGATCGGGACGGTCGCGCAGGAGAAGCGGACGATCCTGGTCGAGAACACCCCGCCCGGCTACCTGAAGATCTCCTCGGGGCTCGGCGAGGCGCCGCCCGCGCACGTGATCGTGCTGCCGGTGCTCTTCGAGGGGAAGGTGCTCGGCGTCATCGAGCTGGCGTCCTTCACGCCGTTCACGCAGATCCAGAAGGACTTCCTCAGCCAGATCGCCGAGATGATCGGTACCAGCGTCAACACCATCAGCGTCAACTCCAAGACGGAGATGCTGCTGAAGCAGTCGCAGGAGATGACCGAGCAGCTGCGGGAGCGCTCCGACGAGCTGGAGAACCGGCAGAAGGCCCTGCAGGCCGCGAACGCGGAGCTGGAGGAGAAGGCCGAGCTGCTGGCCCAGCAGAACCGGGACATCGAGGTGAAGAACACCGAGATCGAGGAGGCCCGGCAGGTCCTGGAGGAGCGCGCCGAGCAGCTCGCGGTCTCGATGCGCTACAAGTCCGAGTTCCTCGCGAACATGTCGCACGAGCTGCGGACCCCGCTCAACTCGCTGCTGATCCTGGCCAAGCTGCTCGCCGACAACGCGGACGGGAACCTGTCGGGCAAGCAGGTGGAGTTCGCCGAGACCATCCACGGCGCCGGCTCGGACCTGCTCCAGCTGATCAACGACATCCTCGACCTGTCGAAGGTCGAGGCCGGGAAGATGGACGTCTCGCCGACGCGGATCGCGCTGGTCCAGCTCGTGGACTACGTGGAGGCCACCTTCCGGCCGCTGACCGCGGAGAAGGGGCTGGACTTCTCGGTGCGGGTCTCGCCGGAGCTGCCGGCCACGTTGCACACCGACGAGCAGCGGCTGCTGCAGGTGCTGCGCAACCTGCTGTCCAACGCGGTGAAGTTCACCGACACCGGGGCGGTGGAGCTGGTGATCCGGCCGGCCGGGGCCGATGTCCCGACGGCGATCCGCGAGCAGCTGCTGGAGGCCGGCTCGCTGCGGGAGGCCGACGGGGACCTGATCGCCTTCTCGGTGACCGACACCGGCATCGGGATCGCGGCGAGCAAGATGCTGGTGATCTTCGAGGCGTTCAAGCAGGCCGACGGTACGACGAGCCGCAAGTACGGGGGCACGGGCCTCGGCCTGTCCATCAGCCGGGAGATCGCCCGGCTGCTCGGCGGGGAGATCCACGCGGCCAGCGAGCCCGGCCGCGGCTCCACCTTCACGCTGTACCTGCCGCTGCACCCGAGCGAGCTGCCCCCTCAGGGGTACGCGCCGCCCACGCCCGGCGGTGCCCGTGCCGAGCTGTACCGCAGGCCCTCCGAGGAGGCGCGGCCCGCGCTGCCCGCCTCCCCCGCGGCGCCGGCGGCTCCGGCGCAGGCCGCTCCCGGCCGGGGGGAGCGCTCGGCCCTGCCGGGCTCGGAGCCGGGCCAGGGCGGGGCGGCGCTGTTCCGGCGCCGGCGCAAGTCGCTGAGCGACCTGGAGCCGCGTACGGGCGTGCCGGGGCAGCCCGGGGTGGCGGGGCCCGAGGACGGCTGGGGCAGCGCCGAGGAGGAGCTCCCGGTCGTGCCGCGGACGTACGACTTCCACGGTGAGAAGGTCCTCATCGTGGACGACGACGTGCGCAACGTCTTCGCGCTGACCAGCGTGCTGGAGCAGCACGGGCTGGCCGTGCTGTACGCGGAGAACGGCCGCGAGGGCATCGAGGTCCTGGAGCAGCACGACGACGTGACGGTCGTGCTGATGGACATCATGATGCCGGAGATGGACGGCTATGCGACGACCTCGGCGATCCGGCGGATGCCGCAGTTCGCCGGGCTGCCGATCATCGCGCTGACGGCGAAGGCGATGAAGGGGGACCGGGAGAAGGCGATCGACTCCGGTGCTTCCGACTACGTCACCAAGCCGGTCGACCCCGATTATCTGCTGTCGGTGATGGAGCAGTGGATGCGCGGCAAGTGACCGCCCGGCGAGCGGGTCGGCGACGATTGCCGACGGAGTATGCCCGAAGCGGTGTGGGAGGGCGGCGGACGGGGAACGTTCTGCTCTCACCCCGCGTTTCCGCTTCGGGCACAGTGACATCTTGGTGACAGGGTGTGGCGATCTCAGGACTGGGGCTACGATGACCGGCACAAGGACGGACGGCGCAAGGATGCCGTCCTCTGGGGCGGGGCCCGGCGCACAGGCCGGAGCCCGGAGCCGGGGAGGCCCCATGCCGGGGCGAGGAGGACAGGGCATGGTGCAGAAGGCCAAGATCCTCCTGGTCGACGACCGGCCGGAGAATCTGCTGGCGCTGGAGGCCATCCTCTCCGCGCTCGATCAGACACTGGTCCGGGCGTCGTCGGGTGAGGAAGCGCTCAAGGCGCTGCTGACGGACGATTTCGCGGTCATCCTGCTGGATGTGCAGATGCCGGGGATGGACGGATTCGAAACGGCTGCGCACATCAAGCGCCGGGAGCGGACCCGGGACATCCCGATCATCTTCCTGACCGCGATCAACCACGGTCCGCACCACACCTTCCGCGGTTACGCGGCGGGAGCGGTGGACTACATCTCCAAGCCCTTCGACCCGTGGGTGCTGCGGGCCAAGGTCTCGGTCTTCGTGGAGCTGTACACGAAGAACTGCCAGCTGCGCGAGCAGGCGGCGCTGCTCCGCCTCCAGCTCGAGGGCGGCGGTGCGAACGGCGTGGACGGCAGCAAGGAGGCGGCCGGACTGCTGGCCGAGCTCTCCGCGCGGCTCGCCGCGGTCGAGGAGCAGGCGGAGGCGCTGACCAAGCAGCTCGGCGAGGATTCGGCCGAGGCGGCGGTGGTGGCGACCGCGGCCCATCTGGAGCGCAAGCTGACCGGGCTGCGGCGGGCGCTGGACGCGCTGGAGCCCGGGGCCGGCGGGGGATCCGTACTGCCCGTGCAGGGCTGAGAGCCGCCCCGCCTGGTGGTGCGTCAGGTCTGGCGGTGCGTCAAAGCGCCGACAGAACGGGCGACACGAACGGGTGAAGGGGTGGGCACGCGTGTCCACTGGCATGGACACCGGTAACCTCGGGCCCATGGCCTCACGTACGTCCGGCAAGGGTTCCCCGAGCACAGCGGGCACCGCGAAGGGCCGCACCGGCCGTACCCCGGCGCCGGCGAAGAAGGCGGCCCCCGCGCGCAAGCCCCCCGCGAAGAAGGCCGCGGCCGCCCGGCGCGCCCCGGTCAAGAAGGTCGCGCCCAGACCCGCGCCGTCCCCGACCGGGGGTGTGGTGCGCCTGGTGCGGGCCCTGTGGCTCGGCTGCGCCCACGCGGTCGGCGCCGTCTTCCGCGGGATCGGGCAGGGTGCCAGGAACCTCGACCCGGCCCACCGCAAGGACGGCCTCGCCCTGCTGCTGCTCGCCCTCGCGCTGATCGTCGCCGCCGGAACCTGGTCGAACCTGAGCGGTCCCGTCGGGGACCTGGTCACGATGCTGGTCACCGGTGCCTTCGGACGACTGGATCTGCTCGTGCCGGTCCTGCTCGGCGTCATGGCGGTACGTTTCATCCGCCACCCCGAGCAGACCGACGCCAACGGCCGCATCGGCATCGGGCTCTCCGCCCTGGTCATCGGCGTGCTGGGCCTGGTCCACATCGCCTGCGGGGCGCCCGGCCGGGACGAGGGCACCACCGCGATGCAGAACGCGGGCGGGCTCATCGGCTGGGGCGCTTCCAAGCCGCTGATCTTCACCATGGGCGCGCCGCTGGCCGTGCCGATGCTGGTGCTGCTCACCGTCTTCGGGCTGCTCGTGGTCACCGCGACCCCGGTCAACGCGATCCCGGAGCGGCTGCGCCTGCTCGGGATCAGGCTCGGGATCATCGCCCCGAACGAGTACGACGAGGGCTACGGGGAGCGCGAGGGCGCGGCCGACCGGCACGATCCGGAGCGCTGGCGCGCCCGTGCCGGCGCCGGGAGGGGGCCCGCCGGTACGGTGGACGCCGCCGAGGAGGACGCCCTCGCCCGGCGGCGCAAGCCGCGGCGGGCCGCGTCCCGGCCGGCGATGGACCGGGAGATGGACGCCGTCGACGTGGCCGCCGCGGCCGCCGCCGCCCTGGACGGGGCGGTCTACGGCGGGCTGCCGCCGTCCCCGCTGGTCGCCGACCTCACCCAGGGGATTGCCGCCGACCGCGAGGGCGCGGAGGCCACCGCTCCGGTGCCGCCCGCCCGCGAGGCGCGGCCCGTACCGCGCCCGGTCGCGGCCGCCCAGGCCACCGCGCCCGCCCCGGCCGCCGAGACCGGCGGGAGCCCGCACGAGACCACCGCCGCGGTCTCCGGGACGCTGGCGGTACCCGACCTGACCAAGGCCCCGCGGGAGGCCCAGGAGCTGCCGCCGCGCGCCGAGCAGCTCCAGCTGCGCGGGGACATCACCTACGCGCTGCCCTCGCTGGACCTGCTCGAGCGCGGCGGGCCGGGCAAGACCCGCAGCGCCGCCAACGACGCGGTGGTCGCCTCGCTGACGAACGTGTTCACCGAGTTCAAGGTCGACGCGCAGGTCACCGGCTTCACCCGGGGGCCGACGGTCACCCGCTACGAGGTGACGCTCGGCGCGGCGGTGAAGGTCGAGCGGATCACGGCGCTGGCCAAGAACATCGCCTACGCCGTGGCCTCGCCGGACGTGCGGATCATCAGCCCGATCCCGGGCAAGTCCGCGGTCGGCATCGAGATCCCGAACACCGACCGCGAGATGGTCAACCTGGGCGACGTGCTCCGGCTGGCGGACGCGGCCGAGGACGACCACCCGATGCTGGTAGCGCTGGGCAAGGACGTCGAGGGCGGCTACGTCATGGCCAACCTCGCCAAGATGCCGCACGTGCTCGTCGCCGGTGCCACCGGTTCCGGAAAGTCCTCCTGCATCAACTGCCTGATCACCTCGATCATGGTCCGGGCGACCCCGGAGGACGTCCGGATGGTGCTGGTGGACCCCAAGCGGGTGGAGCTGACGGCGTACGAGGGCATCCCGCACCTGATCACGCCGATCATCACCAACCCCAAGCGGGCCGCCGAGGCCCTCCAGTGGGTCGTGCGCGAGATGGACCTGCGCTACGACGACCTGGCCGCCTTCGGCTACCGGCACATCGACGACTTCAACCAGGCCATCCGGGACGGCAAGATCAAACTGCCGCCGGGCAGCGAGCGCGAGCTCAGCCCCTACCCGTACCTCCTCGTGATCGTCGACGAGCTCGCCGACCTGATGATGGTGGCCCCGCGCGACGTCGAGGACTCCATCGTCCGCATCACCCAGCTGGCCCGCGCGGCCGGCATCCACCTGGTGCTGGCGACCCAGCGGCCCTCGGTGGACGTGGTCACCGGCCTGATCAAGGCGAACGTGCCCTCGCGGCTGGCCTTCGCCACCTCCTCGCTCGCCGACAGCCGGGTCATCCTGGACCAGCCGGGTGCCGAGAAGCTCATCGGCAAGGGCGACGGGCTGTTCCTGCCGATGGGCGCGAACAAGCCCGTCCGGCTCCAGGGAGCCTTCGTCACCGAGGACGAGATCGGCGGGATCGTCCAGCACTGCAAGGACCAGATGGCGCCCGTCTTCCGGGACGACGTCACCGTGGGGCAGAAGCAGAAGAAGGAGATCGACGAGGAGATCGGCGACGACCTGGACCTGCTGTGCCAGGCGGCCGAGCTGGTCGTCTCCACGCAGTTCGGCTCCACCTCGATGCTCCAGCGCAAGCTGCGGGTGGGCTTCGCCAAGGCGGGCCGGCTCATGGACCTGATGGAGTCGCGCGGGATCGTCGGCCCGAGCGAGGGCTCCAAGGCCCGTGACGTGCTGCTGAAGGCCGACGAGCTGGACGGGGCACTCGCCGTCATCCGCGGGGAGGCCCACCCGTGAGGCCGCGGGCACGCCGGGAAACGCGGGGGATATCCCGGGCAACCGTATCCCTTGGGCTCGCGTCCAGTTGAAGAGAGGTGGCGGCACCGTGCACGGCATCGCGCACGGCGCAGCGCCGCCGCACCGGCGGAGGCCTCCGCGCCATTCGGATGGCGTATGAAGTGCACCCTCCGGTTGCTCCACCCTTTCGTCACCCCCCTAGACTGGACATCCAGCAGGTGGCTACACGCTCGAAAGGCGCCCTCGTGTCCATCGGCAACGCCAACTCCCCCGAAGAAGAGCGGCCTTCGACCGATGACCGGTCCGAGGACCGCATCGTCGAACGTCCCGTCGAAGGTCCTTCCATCGGGACGGCTCTCAAGAAGGCCCGGATCGCCGCCGGGCTCACCGTCGACGAGGTCAGCTCCACCACCCGCGTGCGCATCCCGATCGTGCACGCGATCGAAGAGGACGACTTCACGCGCTGCGGCGGCGACGTCTACGCCCGCGGCCACATCCGTACGCTCGCCCGCGCCGTCCACCTCGATCCGGCACCCCTGGTCGAGAGCTACGACGCGGCCCACGGCGGCCGGCCGGCACCCACCCCCGCCGCGCCGATGTTCGAGGCAGAGCGCCTACGCCCCGAACGGCAGCGGCCCAACTGGACCGCCGCCATGGTCGCCGCCATCGTCGCCGTGATCGGTTTCGTCGGCTTCACCGCCTTCGGCGGTGGCGATGACAAGGCCAAGAAGCCGGTGGCGGAAGGTTCCGCCCCGCAGCCGGCCCCCAAGCAGAGCGGCGGGAAGCCGACCGCGTCGCCGACCCCGCAGGCTCCCAAGCCGGAGCCTTCCGACAGTGCGATCGCCGCCGCGCCCAAGGACCTCGTCACGGTCGTCCTGACGGCCGACACCGGCGAGAGCTGGATCTCGGCCAAGGACCACAACGGCCGGCTCCTGTTCGACGGCACCCTGTCCCAGGGTGAGTCCAAGACCTTCACGGACAAGGAGTCCGTCGACCTCGTGCTCGGCGACGCCGGGGCCGTGAAGCTCTTCGTGAACGGCAAAGAGATCAAGGACGACTTCCAGCCGGGCCAGGTGGAACGTCTCACCTACACCAAGGAAGACCCGCTCGAAGGACAGCCCCAGCCGGGCTGACCCGAGTCCGCCCTAGGGCGGAACGCCTTGATCCGGATCCCCGGGGCACCGCGCGGCACCTGCCGCAGGCCCCGGGGATCTTGCTGTGAGGGGCGCGGGGCGGGTGCCGCCGCCGGGACGAAGTAGTCTTGAGTCCATGCCCGAACGCCGTACCGTCGCCCTTGTCACTCTTGGCTGCGCCCGTAACGAGGTGGACTCGGAGGAGCTCGCAGGCCGCTTGGCGGCGGATGGCTGGGAGCTCGTCGAGGACGCCTCGGACGCGGACGTCGCCGTCGTCAACACCTGCGGCTTCGTCGAAGCCGCCAAAAAGGACTCCGTAGACGCCCTCCTCGAAGCCAACGATCTGAAGGACCAAGGCAAGACGCAGGCCGTCGTCGCCGTGGGCTGCATGGCCGAGCGCTACGGCAAGGAACTCGCCGAAGCGCTCCCCGAGGCGGACGGCGTGCTGGGGTTCGACGACTACGCCGACATCTCGGACCGCCTGCAGACCATCCTCAACGGCGGCATCCACGCCTCCCACACCCCGCGCGACCGGCGCAAGCTGCTGCCGATCAGCCCGGCGGAGCGCCAGGGCGCCGCGGTGGCGCTCCCGGGCCACGCCCAGGAGCCGGTCGCCGAGGCCCCCGCCGACCTGCCGGAGGGCCTCGCGCCCGCCTCCGGGCCGCGTGCGCCGCTGCGCCGCCGCCTGGACAAGAGCCCCGTCGCCTCGGTCAAGCTGGCCTCCGGCTGCGACCGGCGCTGCTCGTTCTGCGCCATCCCGTCCTTCCGCGGCTCCTTCGTCTCCCGCCGCCCCGGCGACGTGCTCGGGGAGACCCGCTGGCTCGCGGAGCAGGGCGTCAAGGAGATCATGCTGGTCTCCGAGAACAACACCTCGTACGGCAAGGACCTCGGCGACATCCGCCTGCTGGAGACCCTGCTGCCCGAGCTGGCCGAGGTCGACGGCATCGAGCGGGTCCGCGTCAGCTACCTCCAGCCCGCCGAGATGCGGCCCGGCCTGATCGACGTACTGACCTCGACCCCCAAGGTCGTGCCGTACTTCGACCTGTCGTTCCAGCACTCGGCCCCCGACGTGCTGCGCGCCATGCGCCGCTTCGGGGACACCGACCGCTTCCTGGAGCTGCTCGACACCATCCGCTCCAAGGCCCCCCAGGCCGGCGTCCGGTCCAACTTCATCGTCGGCTTCCCCGGCGAGAAGGAGTCGGACTTCGCCGAGCTGGAGCGTTTCCTCACCCACGCGCGCCTCGACGCCATCGGCGTCTTCGGCTACTCCGACGAGGACGGCACCGAGGCCGTCACGTACGACGGCAAGCTGGACGAGGAGACCATCGCCGAGCGGCTCACCCACATGCAGCGGCTCGCCGAGGAGCTCACCTCGCAGCGCGCGGAGGAGCGGATCGGAGAGACGCTGGAAGTACTCGTCGAGACGGTCGTCCCGCTCGACGAGGCGGAGGACGGCGAGGGCGCCTACGGGCGCGCCGCCCACCAGGCCCCCGAGACCGACGGGCAGGTCGTCTTCACCGACGGCGCGGGCCTGGTCCCCGGGCGTATCGTCACGGCCAAGGTGGTCGGCACCCTGGGTGTGGACCTGGTGGCCGAGCCCCTGGGCACGGATCTCGAGGAGGCGGCCGGATGACCGGAGTCCCGGCATCTGCGGCGGGCGGGACCGGCCGCCGGCCCGCGCCCGGCGCGAAGCTGGGAGCCGCGGCGGTCGATCAGGCCAGCCTGTGGAACATCGCCAACATCCTGACGATGATCCGGCTCGTGCTGGTGCCGGGATTCGTCTTCCTGCTGCTCGCCGAGGGCGGCTACGACCCGGCCTGGCGGGCCTGGGCGTGGGCGGCGTTCGCCGTCGCCATGATCACGGACATCTTCGACGGGCACCTGGCCCGGACGTACAACCTGGTCACGGACTTCGGCAAGATCGCCGACCCCATCGCCGACAAGGCGATCATGGGGTCGGCGATGATCTGCCTGTCCTGGCTCGGTGACCTGCCGTGGTGGGTGACCGGGGTGATCCTCGGCCGCGAGCTCGGCATCACGCTCCTGCGCTTCTGGGTGATCCGCTACGGCGTGATCCCGGCCAGCCGGGGCGGCAAGCTGAAGACCCTGGCGCAGGGCACGGCCGTGGGCATGTACGTGCTGGCGCTGACCGGACCGCTGGCGACCTTGCGCTTCTGGATGATGGCCCTGGCCGTCGTGCTGACCGTGGTCACCGGTTTGGACTACATCCGGCAGGCGGTCGTCCTGCGCCGCACGGGTCTCGCCGCGGAGGCGGCCGCCCGGTGACGGACGTGCCAGGGGGTTTCCCGGAGGCGTCCGGGGCGGCCGACGGGGTTGGCCCGGCCACGGAGGTGTTGCGGCTGCTCGCGGAGCGTGACCAGAGCCTCGCGGTCGCCGAGTCCCTTACCGGCGGCCTGGTGGCCGCCGAGCTCACCGCCGTCCCCGGAGCCTCGCGGTCCTTCCGCGGCTCGGTCACGGCGTACGCGACGGAGCTCAAGCACCGGGTGCTGGGTGTGGACGCCGGGCTGCTGGAGGCCGAAGGCGCGGTGAACGCCCAGGTCGCCGCCGAGATGGCGGCGGGGGTGCGGAGCGTGATGGGCGCTTCATGGGGAATCGCGACCACCGGAGTGGCCGGTCCCGACCCGCAGGACGGGCAGCCGGTGGGCACCGTGTTCGTCGCCGTGGCGGGACCGGAGGTCAGGAAAACGGTCCGGCTGAGGTTGAACGGCTCCCGGGCGGAAATTCGTAGGGAGAGTGCACGGACCGTGCTCGAACTTCTCTCAAGCCAACTCCGTGAGAATGCGCGGGGGCAGGATACGGAACAGAACGGGGGGGGTTGATGTTTGCAGCCCTGAGTGAACACGACATCGCTCCCCGCACGGCCGCGGCGCGAGGCGGTACGGTGGGGCGTGAAGGATGCGGCTACACGGTCAGAGGAGGGAGCCACCGATGATTCTGCTCCGTCGCCTGCTGGGTGACGTGCTGCGTCGGCAGCGCCAGCGCCAGGGCCGTACTCTGCGCGAAGTCTCCTCGTCGGCCCGAGTCTCGCTCGGCTATCTCTCCGAGGTGGAGCGGGGGCAGAAGGAGGCATCCTCCGAGCTGCTCTCCGCGATCTGCGACGCGTTGG
The DNA here is from genome assembly GCF_001746425.1 of Streptomyces subrutilus. Taxonomy (GTDB): domain Bacteria; phylum Actinomycetota; class Actinomycetes; order Streptomycetales; family Streptomycetaceae; genus Streptomyces; species Streptomyces subrutilus_A. The sequence continues at coordinate 5,380,008 of NZ_MEHK01000001.1, forward strand.
ACGTACGGATGTCCGAGCTGATGCGCGAAGTCAGCGATGAACTGTCGCTGGCCGAGCTGGCACAGTCGGCCGCGGCAAGCGAACCGGTCAGCGTGCCGGTCCGCCCGATGCTCAATTCGGTCTCCATGGCTTCGGTCACGGCCGGACCGGAGCGGGTGACCATCAAGGCGCCTGCGGAAGCGGTGAATGTCGTAGCCGCGTGAGCGTGTGAGTGTGGCCGGAGCCCCGGCCGGTGCCCAAGGCACCGGCCGGGGCTCCCGGCCGTTCCGGGACCGCCGTTCTGGGTGCGGGCCGGGTGCGGGTGCGGGAGGATGGTGCGGTCCGGGCTCCGGCCTCCCCCGGACTCCGTCCGGGGGTGCCCCAGGGAGGTGGCCGTGCGGCCGTTACTGACAGCCTTCGCGTGGGGTGTGGGCGTGCTGTGGTGGTGGGCCGTGCTGCGGCTGGCGCTGGCGCCCGCGCAGGCCGGGGCCGTGGAGGGCGCGGTGGTCGTGGGCGGCTGGGGGCTGGGGCTGCTGCCGGTGCACTGTGCACCGGGCCCGGTGCGGCGCAAGGCCGCCGGGGCGGATGCGCGGGCTACCAGGGCATCGACACTCCGCCGTTCGGGCGCAGGATCTGGCCCGTCATGAAGGACGAGGCGTCCGAGGCGAGGTAGAGCACGGCCTGGGCGATGTCCTCGGGCTCGCCGACCCGCCGCAGCGGGGACATGCGGGCCATCACCGCCTCGGTCCGCTCCTGGACCTCGGCGCCGTGCCGGCCGGTCATCGGGGTGCGGATCCAGCCGGGGGCGACGGCGTTGACCCGTATGCCGTGCGGCCCGGCCTCGGTGGCCAGGGTCTTGGTCAGCTGGACGACGGCGGCCTTGGCCGCGCTGTAGCAGAGCAGACCGGGCTGGGCGGCGTCCACGGCCCCGGAGGCCATCGTGACGATCGAGCCGGGCCGGCCTGACGCGATCATGGATCGGGCGGCTTCCTGACAGGTGCGCAGGACGCCCTTGAAGTTGATGTCCAGGACCCGGTCGAGGTCCTCGTCGGCGGTCTCCAGGACGCTGCTGGTGTGCATCACCCCGGCGATGGCCGCGGCGATGTCGAGCGGGCCCGCGGCGCTGGCGGCGGCCCGCAGGGCGTTGCGGTCGGTGACGTCGAGGGGGTGGACGGTGGCGGCGCCGCCGGCCTCGGCCACGAGGGCGGCCGTCTCGGCGAGGCCATGGTCGTCGCGGTCGGCGCAGTGCACGTGTGCGCCCGCCCCGGCGAGGAGGACGGCGGTGGCGCGGCCGATGCCGCTCGCCGCGCCGGTGATCAGGGCGGTGCGGCCGGTGAGGTCGTACGGGGCTGTGGGCATGCCGGGACCGTACGAGCGGATCTGACGAATCGTCAACTAGCTGGTCGGGCCGGATTGGCACCGGGGGCACCAGTACGTGGGGCGGCCGTCCTGGGGGGCTTCGCGGACCGGGGTGCCGCAGCGCAGGCAGGGGCGGTGGGCGCGGCCGTACACGAAGAGGCCCTGGCCGCGGCGGCGGCTGCCGGTGGTGTTGCGGCCGCCGGGCCGGGCCCCGGTGTTCGCGGCCAGCAGCCGGTGGGCCGCGGCGGCCAGGCGGGGGAGGGCGGACCGCGGGAGCTCGCCGACGGGGGTCCAGGGGGTGACGCCGGCCAGGAAGCAGAGCTCGGCCTTGTAGATGTTGCCGATCCCGGCGAGGTTGCGCTGGTCGAGCAGGGCCTCGCCGAGGGGGCGGCCGGGGGCGGCGAAGAGGTTGGAGGCGGCCCGGTCCGGGTCCCAGTCGGGGCCGAGCAGGTCGGGGCCGAGGTGGCCCACGACCCGGTCCTCGTCGGCGGTGCGGATCAGTTCGAGGACGGGCAGGCGGTAGCCGACGGCGGTGTGCTCGGCGGTGCCGAGGATGGCCCGGATCTCGTAGTCCGGCCCGCCGCGCCACTTCGCGCCGGCGGGGAAGACGTGCCAGGCGCCGTCCATGCGCAGATGGCTGTGCAGGGTGAGGCCGCCCTCGAAGCGGGCGAGGAGGTGTTTGCCGCGCGGGGTGACGTCGAGCGTGGTGCGGCCGGTGAGGTCGGCCGTGGCGAAGCGGGGGACGCGCAGGTCGCTGCGGGTGAGGGTCTTGCCGGCGAGGGCGGTGTGCAGGCGGGCCGCCGCACGTAGGACGCTGTCTCCTTCGGGCATGACGCCATTGTCCCGCGGGGACGGGTGGAGCGGCCTAACGCGCGCGTCGGCCGGGGCCAGGCCGCCAGGAGGGGCCAAACCCCGGCGCGGGCCGGCGGGGTCGGGGCGGTCGTCACGCGCAGGTACAGGCCGCTCATGGCGGGGTTGGGGACGGCCGCAGCGACGACGGGGGCCGGCGGCCAGGGTCGTGGCGGTGATCGTCGCCTCGGCGGGGAGCTCCGCGCTCTCGCGGAGTCCCGGCGTGCAGGGCCTGCGGCATGCAGGCGTACGCGACCAGGGCTCGGGCGCGGCCCTCGCCGAGCCGGCTCGCCACGCTGTCCGCCGAGGCCTCCGGCCCGCGCTCGGCGGCGCGCGCTTCGGGACGCAGGTGGTCCGCTGATCAGTTCCGCAGCCGCAGCCCCCTCGGGGTGGCATGGAAACCGGCGTCCTCGAGAGTCCGGCCGAGGGGCGAGGTCAGCGACGGGGAGGCGTTGATGCGCTCCACCGTCAGGGCTGGGAGCGTGCCCGCCCGGGCGGCGGCGGCCAGGGCCCCGACGGCCGCCTCCAGGCGGGGGTCGCCGGCGTCCGGCCAGGCGAGGAGGGTCTTGCCGCCGCGCTCCAGGTACAGGGTGAGCTCGCCGTCGACCAGCACCACCAGGGAGCCCGCCTTCCGGCCCGGCTTGTGCGTGGCCCCCGCCGGGGGCTCCGGCCAGGGCAGCGCCGCCCCGTACGCGTTCGCCGGATCGGCGGCCGCCAGGACCACGGCCGCCAGCGGCGGCGGGGTCCGCTCGGCGGCCCGCAGCCGGTCCACCGCGCCGTCCATCGCGAACTGGGCGGCGCCGAGCCCCTCGACCACATAGCCCCGGCGGGCCTGGCCGCTGTCCTCGAAGGCCGACAAGACGCGGTAGACCGCGCTGAACCCGCCCTCCACGCCCTCGGCGGCGACCGCGCCCCGGGTCACCACCCCGTGCCGGTCCAGCAGGGTCCTGGCGAGCGCGTGGGCCCGGTGCGTCGGGTCGGGGGCCTGGGACGGCAGGAGGGACCAGCGGCCCGAGACGGTGGGCGGGCCGGTACGGGACACGGTCGCGCTGAGCGTGCCGTACCGCCCGCGCGGCACCGTACGCCGGGCGCGGTGGGCCGTCGAACCGGCCGTGCGGCCCGAGCCGAGCAGGGCCCGCAGCGGGCCCAGGGTGTCGTTGGTGAGCCGGCCCGACCAGGCCAGGTCCCACAGCGCCTCCGACAGCGCGAGGTCGGATGCCTCGGGAGAGGCGGCCCGCACCGATTCGGCGATCTGCCGGAAGAACAGGCCGTATCCGCCCGAGAGGCACTCCAGCACCGCCTGGTGGAGCGGGCCGAGCTCCAGCGGGTGCGGCGGGGGCAGGAGCAGCGGGGCCGCGTCCGCCAGGTACAGGGAGACCCAGCCGTCCTTGCCCGGCAGGGCTCCGGCCCCCGCCCAGACCACCTCGCCCGCCGTGGTCAGTTCGTCCAGCAGGCCGGGGGAGTAGCCGGTGACCCGGGACGGGAGGATCAGGCGCTCCAGCGCCGAGGCCGGGACCGGGGCCCCCTGGAGCTGCTCGACGGCCCGGGCCAGGCCGTCGATGCCGCGCAGGGCGCCGCCCAGGTGCTGCCACTGCGGCAGGAACGTGGCCAGCGAGGCGGGCGGGACGGGCTCCAGCTCCTGGCGCAGCGCCGCCAGCGAACGGCGGCGGAGCCGGCGCAGCACCGCCGCGTCACACCATTCCCGGCCGATGCCCGCCGGATGGAACTCGCCCTCGACCACCCGGCCGGCAGCCGCCAGCCGGTGCAGGGCGCCCTCGGTGACCGCCGGGCCCAGACCGAAGCGGTCGGCGACGGCGGCCGTGGTGAACGGCCCGTGGGTGCGGGCGTACCGGGCCAGCAGGTCCCCCAGCGGATCCTTGACCGGCTCGGTGAAGGCCTCCGGGACGCCGACCGGGAGCGCCGTGCCCAGCGCGTCGCGCAGCCGGCCCGCGTCCTCCACCGCAGCCCAGTGGTCCACGCCGCCGATCCGGACCCGGATCGCCCGGCGCGCGGCGGCCAGCTCGGGCGCCCAGCCGGGCTCCGCCCCGCGCTCGGCCAGCTCGGCCTCGGTCAACGGCCCCAGCAGGCGCAGCAGGTCGGCCACCGACTCGGTGTCCTTGGCCCGCCGGTCCTCGGTGAGCCACTGCAGCTCCCGCTCCAGCTCCTCCAGTACCTGCGCGTCGAGCAGTTCGCGCAGCTCGGCCTGGCCCAGCAGTTCGGCCAGCAGCCGGGAGTCCAGGGACAGCGCGGCCGCCCTGCGCTCGGCGAGGGGCGAGTCGCCCTCGTAGAGGAACTGGGCGACGTAGCCGAACAGGAGGGAACGGGCGAACGGCGAGGGCTCGGGGGTGGTGACCTCGACCAGCCGGACCCGGCGGGCCTCGATGTCGCCCATCAGCTCGGTGAGGCCCGGTACGTCGAAGACGTCCTGGAGGCACTCGCGTACGGCCTCCAGCACGATCGGGAACGAACCGAACTCCGAGGCCACCTGGAGCAGTTGTGACGCACGCTGGCGCTGCTGCCAGAGCGGGGTGCGCTTGCCCGGGCTGCGCCTGGGCAGCAGCAGGGCGCGGGCCGCGCACTCGCGGAAGCGGGAGGCGAACAGTGCCGAGCCGCCGACCTGGTCGGTCACCAGCTGGTTGACGTCACCGCGGTCGAAGGCGACGTCGGCCGCGCCGAGCGGGGCCTGTTCGTCGTCGAACTCGAACGGCGCCGGGGCGGCGGGGTCGTGGTCCAGCAGGTCCATCGAGAGCAGGTCGGCATCCGGCAGGCGCAGCACGATCCCGTCATCGGCGTGCATGACCTGCGCGTCCATGCCGTACTTCTCGGCGAGCCGGGCGCTCAGCGCCAGCGCCCAAGGGGCGTGGACCTGTGCGCCGAAGGGGGAGTGGACGACGACCCGCCAGTCGCCGAGCTCGTCGCGGAACCGCTCGACCACGATGGTCCGGTCGTCCGGCACGTGACCACAGGCCTCGCGCTGCTCGGAGAGGTAGGCGAGCACGTTCTCCGCGGCCCAGGCGTCCAGCCCGGCCGCCAGCAGCCGCAGCCGGGCGTCCTCCTGCGAGAGGGCGCCCAGCTCGCGGAGGAACGCCCCGACCGCGCGGCCCAGTTCGAGCGGCCGGCCCAGCTGGTCGCCCTTCCAGAACGGCAGCCGGCCCGGCACGCCCGGCGCCGGGGTCACCAGGACCCGGTCCCGGGTGATGTCCTCGATCCGCCACGAGGTCGTGCCGAGGGTGAACACGTCCCCCACGCGGGACTCGTAGACCATCTCCTCGTCGAGCTCGCCGACCCGGCCGCCGCCCTTCTTGGGGTCGGATCCGGCGAGGAAGACACCGAAGAGGCCGCGGTCGGGGATGGTGCCGCCGGAGGTCACCGCGAGGCGCTGCGCGCCGGGCCGGCCGGTGATCGTCCCGGCCACCCGGTCCCACACCACCCGCGGTCTGAGCTCCGCGAACGCGTCCGAGGGGTAGCGGCCCGCCAGCATGTCCAGCACCGCCGTGAACGCCGACTCCGGCAGCGCGGCGAAGGGCGCCGCCCGGCGGACCAGCGCCAGCAGGTCGTCCAGCTGCCAGGTGTCCATCGCGACCATCGCGACCAGCTGCTGCGCCAGGACGTCCAGGGGGTTCGACGGGATGCGCAGGGACTCGATGGCGCCGGTGCGCATCCGCTCGGTGACCACGGCCGCCTGCACCAGGTCGCCCCGGTACTTGGGGAAGACCACCCCGGTGGAGACCGCGCCCACCTGGTGCCCGGCACGGCCCACCCGCTGGAGCCCGGAGGCCACCGAGGGCGGGGACTCCACCTGCACCACCAGGTCCACGGCGCCCATGTCGATGCCCAGTTCCAGACTGGAGGTGGCGACGACGGCGGGCAGCCGGCCCGCCTTCAGGTCCTCCTCCACCAGCGCCCGCTGCTCCTTGGACACCGAGCCGTGGTGCGCGCGGGCCAGCAGCGGCGGGGCGCCGTGGGCGGCGCCCGACTGGGCCATGACCTCCGCCGGGGGAGCGCCCTCGGGCAGCTTCTCGCCCATCGCGCGCTCGTACGAGATCTCGTTGAGCCGGTTGCACAGCCGCTCGGCGAGGCGGCGGGAGTTGGCGAACACGATCGTGGAGCGGTGCGCCTGCACCAGATCCGCGATCCGCTCCTCCACATGCGGCCAGATGGAGGGCTTGTCCCCGCCCTCCCGGCCCTCGGTGGCGGGCGAGCCGCCCAACTCGCCCATGTCCTGCACCGGCACGACCACCGACAGGTCGAACTCCTTGTCCGACGGCGGCTGCACGATCTCCACCCGGCAGCGCGGCGCGAGGTACCGGGCCACCTCGTCCACCGGCCGGACCGTCGCCGACAGGCCGATGCGGCGCGCCGGGCGCGGCAGCAGCTCGTCCAGCCGCTCCAGGGACAGGGCCAGGTGGGCGCCGCGCTTGGTCCCGGCCACGGCGTGCACCTCGTCCAGGATCACCGTCTCGATCCCCGCGAGGGCGTCCCGGGCGGCCGAGGTGAGCATCAGGAACAGCGACTCGGGCGTGGTGATGAGGATGTCCGGCGGGCGCGTCGCCAGCGCCCGGCGCTCGGCGGGCGGGGTGTCGCCCGAGCGGATCCCGACCCGGATCTCCGGCTCGGGCAGGCCGAGGCGCACGGACTCCTGGCGGATCCCGGTCAGCGGGCTGCGCAGGTTGCGCTCCACGTCCACGGCCAGGGCCTTCAGCGGCGACACGTACAGCACGCGGCAGCGCTTCCTCGCCTCGGCCGGGGGCGGGGAGGAGGCCAGCCGGTCGAGGGCGGCCAGGAAGGCGGCCAGCGTCTTGCCCGAACCGGTGGGCGCGACGACCAGGACGTCGGAGCCCTGCCCGATCGCCCGCCAGGCGCCCTCCTGCGCGGCGGTGGGCGTGCGGAAGGCCCCCGTGAACCAGGAGCGGGTCGCGGGGGAGAACGAGGCGAGCGCGGAGCCGGACATGCCCCCATCGTGCACCCCGGCACCGACAACGGCCCGGACCTGCGCGGACGCCCGCCGGCCCGGCGGGCGCAGAATGGGATGATGGGGACGGACGAGGGGCGCCGGGAATGGGCCCGGCACTGGCAGTACCCGGAACTGCCCGGGCTGGACCTGCTGCGTGCCCACTACGTACGCCACACCTTCCCGCGCCACGCCCACGACGGCTACGTCATCGCGGCCGTCACCGGCGGCGTCGAGGAGATCGGCCTCCCCGGCGGCACCGTGCGGGCCGGGCCCGGCAGCGTGGTCCTGATCAACCCCGAGGTGGCGCACACCGCACGGGCCGGGGTGCCCGAGGGCTGGGCCTACGCCACCCTTTACCCCTCCGGCGACCTGGTGAGCGAGGTCGCCGCCGAGATCGGCACGCTGCGCGGCACCCCCGGCTTCACCGCCGACATGGTCGCCGACGCGCAGGGCTCCCGGGCGATCGCCGAGGTCCACCGGGCCGCCGAGGCCGGGAACGCGCTGGCCGCCGACACCCTGCTGCGGGGCGTGGTGGCGCGGATGCTCAGCCGCCACGCGGGCCCGCTGCCCGCCCGCACCCTCCGCCGCGCGGCCCTCGCCGACGCCGAGCGGGCCCGGGCCGTACTGGAGGACCGGATGGCCGGTCCGCCGTCGCTGGAGCAGCTCGCGGCCGAGCTCGGGACGAGCCCGTTCGCCCTGCTGAGGGCCTTCCGGGAGCGGTACGGGATGCCGCCGCACACCTGGCTGACCGACGCCCGGGTCCGGCGGGCGCGCCGGCTGCTCGATGCGGGCACCCCGCCCGCGGAGGCGGCGGTCACCGTCGGCTTCAGCGACCAGCCGCACCTGAACCGGCACTTCACCCGCATCGTGGGGGTCCCCCCGGGCGCGTACCGGCGCGAGCGGGCGGCCGGCCGGGCGTAGCGGCGGGCCGGGCACCGCACCGGGGGCGCGCGCAAGAACGTACAAGACGGCCGGACCGGGCCCCGCATAGCTTCGGGGCGTGGGAGAACAGCGGATGATCACAGAGCCAGAGGCGCGGGGGAACCCGGCGGTACCGGGGCGGCCGCGCGCCGCCGTCATCCGCGACGCCCTCGGGGTGGGCGTGGCCGTGGGCCTGTCCGGGTTCGCGTTCGGGGTGACCGCCGCGGGGGCGGGCGTCAGCGTGCTCCAGGCCTGCGTGCTGAGCCTGCTCGTCTTCACCGGCGCCTCGCAGTTCGCGCTGGTCGGGGCGCTGGCCGCCGGCGGCAACCCCTTCACCGCCGCCGCCGGGGCCTTCTTCCTCGGGACGCGCAACGCCTTCTACGGGCTGCGGCTGTCGCAGCTGCTCGCGCTGCCGCGGGCCGTGCGGCCGCTCGCCGCGCACTGGGTCATCGACGAGACCACCGCCGTCGCGCTGGCCCAGCCGGACCGCAAGTCCGCCCGGCTCGGCTTCACCGTCACCGGGCTCAGCCTCTACCTGCTGTGGAACCTCACCACCCTGCTCGGCGCGCTCGGCGCCGAGGCCATCGGGGACACCGCCGCGTGGGGGCTGGACGCCGCCGGGCCCGCCGTGTTCCTCGCCCTCCTCGCACCGATGCTCAAGACCGGCACCGAGCGGGCCGTCGCCGCCCTCGCGCTCGTCCTCGGGCTGGGCTTCCTGCCCGTGCTGCCCGCCGGGGTGCCCGTGCTGATCGCCGCGCTGGCCGCGCCCGCCGTGCTGTGGATGAAGGGGCGCCGCTCGTGAACGTCTGGATCGCCATCGGACTGACCGTCCTCGGCTGCTACGCCGTCAAGCTCGCCGGGCTGCTCGTGCCCGCCGGGGCCCTGGAACGGCCGCTCGTTCGCCGGCTCGCCGCCCTGCTGCCCGTGGCGCTGCTCGCGGCGCTCACCGCCCAGCAGACCTTCAGCACCGGCAGCGCCCTCGTCGTCGACGCCCGCGCCGCCGGGCTGGCGGCCGCCGGACTCGCCCTGCTGCTGCGCGCCCCCTTCCTGCTCGTGGTCGCCGCCGCCGTCGCGGTCACCGCGGGGGTACGGGCCCTCGGGGGCTGACCCCGGCCGGCAGGCGCCCGTACGCGCGCAGCGTCAGCAGGGCCTCCAGCGTCGCGATCGGCCGCCGCTCCAGCGAGCTGCCCGGCGCCCAGGCCCGGCGGCGCACCGGCCAGCCGCCGTCCGCCTGCTGCTCGGCGGCCAGGAAGTCCAGCGCCCGCGCCATCTCCCGGTCGGTGAACCAGCTGCGGGCCGGCGATTCGGGGCGGCGGGCGAAGTCGTACGCGTACAGGTGCTCGCCCGGCGCGTAGCCGGGGAACAGCGGGTGCTGCGAGCGCCGCCACGGGTCCAGCACCACGAGGTTCCGCTCCCGCACCAGCCGCCCCAGCCGGTCCGCGGCCGCCGCGGCGCGGGACCGGTCCGGGGCGCCGTCGAGGAACGCCACCGCGCTCTGGACCTCGTACGGATGCGGGTGGCGCATGCTCTCCATCCGGTCCCAGCAGAAGTCCGTGGCCCGGAAGAGCCAGGCGTGCCAGACCCGGTTGCGGTGCAGCAGGCCGACGACCGGGCCCGTGGTCAGCAGCTCGCCCGGCGGATCGTCGTACGCCGGGTGGTACGGGGCGGCCGGGTAGGCGCGCGGGGCCGGCGAGACCACCGGAAGGGCACCTTCCGCGGTGGAGACCGCGGTCAGGTGGCGGCACAGCCGCTCGATGCGCTGCCCGGCGCAGCGGCCCAGGCCGTCCAGGACGCGCAGCGCGTGCGCGGTGTGCAGGGGCTGGCTGAGCGGACCGCGCACATCCGGATCGAGGGCGTGCCCGTAGCCCCCGTCGTCGTTGAGGTAGGAGCCGAGGGCGGTGTCCACCGGGTCGGCGTCTCCTCCGAGGAAGTGGAACGCGAACCGCCGCTGCTCCAGCACCCGCGCCGTGAGCCAGATGAACCGCTCGGCGCGCGCCAGCGGGCCCGGCGGGGAAGCTTCGTCTCCAGACATGCGTGCAACGTAGGGCGCGGGGGAGCGGCCGGGAGGCACGATCGCGGCGGTGCACTCTCCCGGGGCGGGATACTGGGGGCATGCGGTTGACGATTTTCTGGGAGCGGATGGCCGACCACTTCGGAGCCGGGTACGCCGACTCCTTCGCGCGGGACCACGTCATGGCGGAGCTGGGCGGGCGGACCGTCCACCAGGCGCTGGACGCCGGCTGGGAGGCCAAGGACGTGTGGCGCGCGGTCTGTTCGGCGATGGACGTGCCGGCCTCGCGGCGCTGACGCCCGCCCGGGCGCGGAACCCGCCGCTGCGCGGGCTGCGCCGTGCGGGGCGGTCCCGCGCGGTACGGGCCGGCCCGCGCGAGCGCGCGCGAGGGACCGCTTCGTGTTAAGGGCCGCTGGTGGGACAGACTTGGCGGTGTGGCAGCCAGCGATGAGACGACACCTGATCAGCCCGCAGACGCCCACGGCGTGACGCCGCCGCGGCCGGCCGACCCCGCCGCGCAGGCCGACCCCGCCGGACCCGGGATACCGCCCGTCGGGCCCGGCGGGGCGGCCGGGCCCGACGGGGTGGCCGAGGCGACAGGGGTGACCGGGCCGGCCGACGCCGCCGCGGCGGCCGGGCCGGGGAGTGCGCAGGCCGGGGCCGCGGGGGCCGGGATTCCCCCGGCCGGCGCGGCCCCGGCCGAGGACGAGGCGCGGATGCCGCGCTGGCTGCCGCGCGCCGTGGTCCTCGTACTGGCCCTCGTCGCGTGCTTCCAGCTCGGCAGCTGGGCGTTCCACCAGCTGATCGGGCTGCTCGTCAACATCCTGATCGCGTTCTTCCTCGCGCTCGCGATCGAACCCGCGGTGTCACGGATGGCGGCCCGCGGCATGCGCCGCGGGCTCGCCACCTTCCTGGTGTTCCTCGCGGTCCTCGTGGCGGCCGCGGGCTTCCTGACGCTGCTCGGCTCGATGCTCGCCGGGCAGATCATCGAGATGGTGGAGGGCTTCCCGCGCTACCTCGACTCGGTGATCGACTCGATCAACGCCACCTTCCACACCGAGCTGTCCCGGCTGGAGATCCAGGACAGCCTGCTGCGCTCCGACTGGCTGCGCAAGTACGTGCAGAACAGCGCGACCGGCGTGCTCGACGTGTCCGCCACCGTGCTCGGCGGACTCTTCAAGCTGCTGACGATCGGCCTGTTCTCCTTCTACTTCGCCGCCGACGGGCCGCGGCTGCGGCGCGCGCTGTGCTCCGTACTGCCGCCCGCCAAGCAGTCCGAGGTGCTGCGCGCCTGGGAGATCGCCGTCGCCAAGACGGGCGGCTACCTCTACTCGCGCGGGCTGATGGCACTGATCTCCGGCATCGCGCACTACGTCCTGCTGGTGGTCCTCGGGGTGCCGTACGCGCCCGCGCTCGCCGTGTGGGTGGGGCTGGTCTCCCAGTTCATCCCCACCATCGGCACCTATCTCGCGGGCGCGCTGCCCATGCTGATCGCCTTCACCGTCAACCCCTGGTACGCGCTGTACGTCCTCGGGTTCGTGGTGGTCTACCAGCAGTTCGAGAACTACGTCCTGCAGCCGAAGCTCACCTCGAAGACCGTGGACATCCATCCGGCGGTCGCCTTCGGATCGGTCGTCGCGGGCACGGCCCTGCTGGGCGCCGTCGGGGCGCTGATCGCCATCCCGGCCATCGCCACGCTGCAGGCGTTCCTCGGCGCGTACGTGAAGAAGTACGAGCTGACGCGGGACGCCGACGCCTCTACTGCCCGTCCCCGCCGCCGAGTACGGCTGCCAAGGCTTCGGTGACGGTGGCCTCGACGGCGCCCTTGTCCACCCCGAGGCCGGTCAGCAGGCCCTCGCCGTGCTCCTGCTCCAGGAGCGCGAGCAGGATGTGCTCCGTGCCCACGTAGCCGTGGCCCAGGCGCAGGGCTTCGCGGAAGGTGAGCTCCAGGGCCTTCTTCGCGGACGCGTCGAAGGGGATGAGGTCGGGGACGTCCGCCCCCGCCGCCGGGGGCAGGGCGGCGGTCGCCGCGGTACGCACGGCGTCGGCCTCGACCCCCTGGGCGGTCAGGGCGAACGCCGCGACGCCCTCGGGCTCGGAGAGCAGGCCGAGGACCAGGTGCTCGGTGCTGATCTCGGTGTTCCCGGCGGCGCGGGCCTCGTTCTGCGCGACCACCACGACGTTGCGGGCGCGGGGGGTGAACCGGCCGAAGCCCTGGGCGGGGTCGAGGCCGGGGTCGCCCTCCTTGTCGGCCTTGGGCACGAAGCGCTTCTGGGCGGCCTGGCGGGTGACGCCCATGCTGCGGCCGATGTCGGTCCAGGAGGCACCGGAGCGGCGGGCCTGGTCCACGAAGTGGCCGATGAGGTGGTCGGCCACGTCGCCCAGGGCCTCGGCGGCGACGACGGCGCCGCTGAGCTGCTCCAGGGTGTCCGTGTGGACCTTCTTGATGGCCTCGATCAGGTCGTCGAGGCGGACCGGATTGGTCATGCGAACGGGTTCCACTGAAGGGTTCGTCATGGGTGCAACCGTAGGTTGACAGTCGGGCGACTGTCAACCAGTGGTTGTCATTTGAGGTGCCGGTCAGGGGGCGGACGGATGGCCGCGCAGGTCGAGCCGCATCAGGACGCGGGGATGGCCGGCCAGTACGGAGGAAGTGTCGGCGGCGTGGACGAACCCGGCGCGCTCGAAGTTCTTCCGCAGCCCGGCGTACGCCATCGTCAGGTCGACCTTGGCGCCGCCGTTGTCGAGGGGGTAGGCCTCGACGGCCGGTGCGCCGTGCGCGCGGGCGAACTCGACCGCGCCGGCGATGAGGGCGTGCGAGATCCCCTTCCCGCGGTGGCCCGGGCGTACGCGGATGCACCACAGGGACCAGACCGGCAGGTCGTCGACGTGCGGGATCTTGCGGCTGTGCGCGAAGGAGGTGTCCGAGCGCGGCGCCACCGCGGCCCAGCCGACCGGCTCGTCTCCGTCGTAGGCGATCACTCCCGGCGGGGTCCGCCCGCGGCACAGCCCGGCGACGTACGCGCCGCGGGCCGGCCCGCGCAGCTCGTTGTTGAGCTTGGAGGGGATCCGGTAGCTCAGGCACCAGCAGACGTTGGCGCCCGGCGACTTCGGGCCGACCAGGGTGCGGACGTCCTCGAAGGCCGAGGCCGGGCGGACTTCGACGGTCATGCCCCTTCCTTCCGGTGGTCGTTTCACCAGGTGCCCACGATGGCACGTACGGAGGGGGCGGTGGGTGGGGGGGATGGGCGGAGCGGACGGCGCGGCGGCGCGGCGGCGCGGCGGCGTGGTGCGCTTGACAGGGAAATCGAACATCCATTCTGATGGGTTATCCACAGCCGAACCGGTCGTGGCGGCGCATTGTCAGTGGCAGGCATTAGCGTCAATGGCGTGAAGCGATCGACTCAAGCAAACCGGGTGGAACCCATGGCAGGCACCGACCGCGAGAAGGCTCTCGACGCCGCGCTCGCACAGATTGAACGGCAATTCGGCAAGGGTGCGGTCATGCGCCTCGGCGACAAGCCGAACGACCCCATCGAGGTCATCCCCACCGGGTCGACCGCGCTGGACATCGCCCTCGGCGTCGGCGGGCTGCCCCGCGGCCGCGTGATCGAGGTGTACGGGCCGGAGTCCTCCGGTAAGACGACCCTGACCCTGCACGCCGTGGCCAACGCGCAGAAGGCCGGCGGCACCGTCGCCTTCGTGGACGCCGAGCACGCCCTCGACCCCGAGTACGCGAAGGCCCTCGGCGTCGACACCGACAACCTCATCCTGTCGCAGCCGGACACCGGTGAGCAGGCGCTGGAGATCGTGGACATGCTCGTCCGCTCCGGTGCCCTCGACCTGATCGTCATCGACTCCGTGGCGGCCCTGGTGCCGCGCGCCGAGATCGAGGGCGAGATGGGCGACTCGCACGTGGGTCTCCAGGCCCGCCTGATGAGCCAGGCGCTCCGGAAGATCACCGGTGCGCTCAACCAGTCCAAGACCACCGCGATCTTCATCAACCAGCTCCGCGAGAAGATCGGTGTGATGTTCGGCTCGCCGGAGACCACCACCGGTGGCCGCGCGCTGAAGTTCTACGCCTCCGTCCGCCTCGACATCCGCCGGATCGAGACCCTGAAGGACGGCACGGACGCGGTCGGCAACCGCACCCGCGTCAAGGTCGTCAAGAACAAGGTCGCGCCCCCGTTCAAGCAGGCCGAGTTCGACATCCTCTACGGCCAGGGCATCAGCCGCGAGGGCGGCCTGATCGACATGGGCGTGGAGCACGGCTTCGTGCGCAAGGCCGGCGCCTGGTACACGTACGAGGGCGACCAGCTCGGCCAGGGCAAGGAGAACGCCCGCAACTTCCTGAAGGACAACCCCGATCTCGCCAACGAGATCGAGCGGAAGATCAAGGAGAAGCTGGGCGTGGGGGTGCGCAAGGACGCCGCCGCGGACGAGGCCGCCGCTGCCGCGCCCGCCGAGGCCGCGGCCGTGCCCGCGCCCGCCACGAAGGCGAAGACGACGGCCAAGGCCGCCGTGGCCAAGAGCTGACCCGTGCGGGAGCAGGAGAGGGGCGGCAGGGACCGGGGCGGCCGTGAAGGCCGCCAGGAACTGCCGCCCCAGAGCCCCGAGGAGCAGGCGCGGGCGATCTGCCTGCGCCTGCTCACGGGGAGCCCGCGCACCCGGCGCCAGCTCGCGGACGCCCTGGAGAAGCGGGGCATCCCCGAGGAGGTGTCCCAGCAGGTCCTCTCCCGGTACGAGGAGGTGGGCCTGATCGACGACGCCGCCTTCGCCGGGGCCTGGGTCGAGTCCCGGCACCGCGGCCGGGGCCTGGCCCGCCGCGCCCTCGCGCAGGAACTGCGGACCAAGGGGGTGCACGCCACCCTCGTGTCGGAGGCCCTGGAACGGCTGGACTCCGACCAGGAGGAGCAGACCGCCCGCGAGCTCGTGGAGCGCAAGCTCCGCGCCACCCGCGGCCTGGAGCGCGACAAGCGGATCCGGCGCCTCGCCGGGATGCTCGCCCGCAAGGGATACCCGGAGGGCATGGCCCTGCGGGTGGTCCGCCGCGCCCTGGAGGCGGAGGGCGAGGACGCCGACGGCCTGGAGTACCCCGGGTAGCGGTCTCAGGAGGGGGCGCTCACCGGCAGGCCCGCCGCTTTCCAGGCCTGGAAGCCGCCGGTCAGGTCCGTCGCCCGGTGAAGGCCCAGGGCGTGCAGTGAGGCCGCGGCGAGGCTGGAGGCGTAGCCCTCGTTGCAGATCACCACCACCCGCAGGTCGTGGCTGACGGCCTCGGGGGCGCGATGGCTGCCCCGGGGGTCCAGGCGCCACTCCAGTTCGTTGCGCTCCACCACCAGCGCGCCCGGGATCAGACCGTCCCGCTCCCGCAGCGCTTGATAGCGGATGTCCACCAGCAGGGCCCCGGCGCGGGAAGCGTCGTACGCCTCCCGGGGGCCGATCCGCGTGTAGCCCGAGCGGACCCGCTCCAGCAGCTCGTCGATGCCGATCGGGGCGCTCACTGCCAGTCCGCCGGACGCTCGACGTGCTCCAGGTTGAGCACCGGGCCGCTGCGGCTGTAGCGCCGGATCAGCGGAAGCGGCGGATAGTACGCGTGCACCGAGACCGCGTGCTCGGCCGTGGACTCGTTGAGGACCTCGTGCACGTGGTGCTCCCCGAAGGCCCGCCCGGCACCCGCGGCCAGGCTGCGGCTGCGGTCCAGTCCGGGGGCGAGCTCCAGCGACTGCCAGCCCTCCGCGGGCAGGCGTACGGCCAGTGATCGCTCGGTGAGCCGGCCCCGGGCGGTGGCGAACGCGCCCCGCGACTCGGCGTGGTCGTGCCAGCCGGTCCCCGTCCCCGGCGGCCACCCGATCAGCCACGCCTCACTGCCGGACGGACCGTCCAGCCGGATCCAGGTGCGGCCCTCGGGGTCGAGCGGCAGCGAGGACACGACCTCGGGGTCGGCGGCGGTGCGCAGGGCGAAGTCGAGCAGTTCGGCGGCCGAGGGACCGCCGGCCGTTACGGGCTCGGGGGCGTGCGCGGGTACGGGTGCGGACAGCGTGGACTGCGCGGATGGGGACATGAAGGGGGACCGTTCCTGGGTTCGCGGAATGCGCGCAGGCCTGCATCGGCACGGGGCGCGCGGAGGAAAGGGCGAATCAGCAGGAAGGGCGACACACGCAGCCCGCGTAGCGGAGCAGGTCCATATGGACCCTCCGCCACAGGCGTACGTCATTGCCGGTCATGTCGGCGAGTGAACCACGAGCGCCACGAGCCGGTCAATCGATCACCGCGATCGGGGGCGTGGCGGCCGAAGGCGCAGGCACCCCGGAGGCGGGCGCGCCCGCCCGGACCGCGTCCGCCGCCTCGTACAGCTCCGCCGGGCGCACCCCCGCGAAAGTCGCCGCCAGGTGTCCGTCCGGCCGGACCAGGAGCACCGTGTGCGCCGGGGCGCCCGGATAGCGGTCCGCGACGAGCAGATCGGTACGCACGGGCAGCGCGCTCACCGCGGCCGCGAGACGGGGCATCAGCCCGGCGCCGAGCCAGTGGCGCCGGTCCCAGACCCCGGTGCCCGGCGCGACCAGCACCACCAGCAGCCGGCCCTGCCCCAGCAGGTCGCGCAGCGGCACGGTCGCCCCGTCGGGGGCGGTCACCGGTACGTTCGCCACCGGCCCGCCCGGTTCCGTGGCCGTCGGGACCTCCCGTACGGCCACCGGCGGCGCGTAGGACGGCGCCGCGCCCAACGGCCCCCGCCCCAGGTGGCCGTCGGCCAGGAGCGATTCGGCGGACCGCGCCGAACCGGGCAGGTACGTGCGCAGGGTGCCCCCGGCACGCAGCGCCGGCATCGCCTGGTCTGCGGCGCGCAGCCGTGCGGCCACCGCCTTGCGCCGCTCCCCCTCGTAGCTGTCGAGCAGCGCCTCGGAGGCCCCCTGGTGCCAGGCCAGGGACAGCTTCCACGCGAGGTTCTCCGCGTCCCGGAGCCCCTCCTCGACCCCCTGGGTGCCGAGGGCGCCCAGCAGATGGGCGGCGTCCCCGGCGAGGAAGGCCCGGCCGTCGCGCCAGCGGCGCGCGAGGCGGTGGTGCAGCGTGTGGACCCCGGTGTCGAGGAGGTCGTACGGGGGAGTCGTGCCCCCGCACCACACCCCGAGGGTGTCCCGTACGAGGGTCACCAGCGCGTCGGGGGTCACGAGCTCCCCGCGGGCCGGGAGCAGCCAGTCCAGCCGCCACACCCCGTCGGGCAGCGGCCGGCAGAGGACCTCCTGCGGCGGGTTGCGGTGCAGCAACGCCTCGCCCGGCCAGGGCAGTTCGGTACGCAGGGCGGCCACGGCGTGCCGTTCGACGGCGGTGCGGCCCGGGAAGCGGATGCCGAGGAGTTTGCGCACGGTGGAGCGGGCGCCGTCGCAGCCGACCAGGTAGCTCCCGCGCCACCACGTGGTCTCGGCGCCCCGGGTGTGCGCGGTGACCCCGCGGTCGTCCTGCTCCAGGGAGTCCAGCCGGCTGTCGGTGATCAGCTGTACGAGCGGGTGCGCGCCGGCGGCGTCGCGCAGCCCGCGCGCCAGGGCGTGCTGCGGCAGGTGCAGCGGGGCGGGACCGTCGTCGAAGGTGATCCGCTGCGCGGGCCGGCTGCGCCGCATGGTGCGCCAGGCGGCGAAGTAGGCTCCCTCGTCGCGCAGCGTCGCACAGCCCAGCCGGTGCGCCATGGCGGCCGTGTCGGCGTGCAGGACGACGGTACGGGCCGGTCGGGGTTCGTCCTTGCCCGGCCCTTCGTCGAGCACGACGGTGGGCACGCCCTGGCCGGCCAGGGCGAGGGACAGGGACAGCCCGACGAGCCCCGCGCCGACGACGATCACCGGGTCCATGGCGCGGCTCCCGATGTCCGGTATGTGATCACAGAACGTATGCAACCCACTGGAGGTGCCTGCGTCAAGTGACGCCGGTCGTGGCAACGCCGTGTGGTGCGGCGGAAAGAGTTCCGCCGCACCACACGTTTCGCGCCAGTGTACTGACCGGGTGTCAGGGAGCCTTGCCCACGCCGGTCGCGCCGCCCGCGTCGACCTCGGCCACGTCACCCGCGACGACCGCGCCGGTGCCCTTCGTGGACTTCCTCAGCCGGCCTTCGAGCCAGGAGGCGAACGAGGTGAGGGCGAAGTTCACGACGATGTAGATCAGCGCGATCACGACGAGGGTCGCGATGGTGTTGCTGTAGTTCGCGGAGATCTGCCGGTTCATGGACAGCAGCTCGCCGAGACCGAGCAGGGACCCGCCGAGCGCGGTGTCCTTGAGGATCACCACGAGCTGGCTGACCAGGGCGGGCAGCATCGCCGTGACGGCCTGCGGGATCAGCACGTAGGCCATGGTCTGGCCCTTGCGCATGCCGATCGCCTTGGCCGCGTCGGTCTGGCCGCGGGGCAGGGACAGTACGCCCGCCCGGACGATCTCGGCGATGACGGCGGCGTTGTAGAGGACCAGGCCCGTGACAACGGCGTAGAGCGGCCGGTGCTCCGAGGGGATGTCGGTGAACTGCACGTACAGCTGGCTGCCGAACACCATCAGGATCAGTACCGGAATGGCACGGAAGAACTCCACGACCGCGCCGACCGGCCCGCGCACCCACGCGTGGTCGGAGAGTCGGCCGATGCCCAGCAGGGCGCCCAGCGGGAGCGCGATCACCATGGCGATCGCACCGGCCTTCAGCGTCTCCAGCAGGCCGGGGATCAGGAAGGTGGTCCAGATCTGGCCGTCGGTGACGAAGGGGGTCCACTTGTCGGCGTCGAGCTGGCCCTTCTCGGCCATCAGGGACAGCACCCACCACAGGGCGAGCCCGAACAGCACGACGAAGATGCCGCTGTAGATCCAGTTGCGTGCCTTGGCCTTGGGGCCCGGGGTGTCGTACAGCACGGAGGTCATCGCTTCACCGCCACTCGCTTGGCCACCCAGCCCAGCAGCAGGCCGGTGGGCAGGGTCAGCAGGACGAAGCCCAGGGCAAAGACCCCGAACACCGCGAAGAGCGCGTCCGCCTCGTTCTCCAGCATTTCCTTCATCAGCAGGGCCGCTTCGGCCACGCCGATGGTCGCCGCCACCGTGGTGTTCTTGGTGAGGGCGATCAGTACGTTGGTGAGCGGTGCCACGACCGCCCGGAAGGCCTGGGGGAGCACGATCAGGGTGAGCACCTGGAAGAAGCTCAGCCCGAGCGCACGGGCTGCCTCTGCCTGCCCGACCGGCACGGTGTTGATGCCCGAGCGGATCGCCTCGCAGACGAAGGTTCCGGTGTAGGCCGTCAGTCCGAGGACCGCGAGCCGGAAGCCCGTCTCCTTGAAGGTGTCGCCGCCCAGCTCGATGCCGAGGGTCTGGCTGAGGCCCAGCGAGCAGGCGATGATCAGCACGGTCAGCGGCGTGTTGCGCACCAGGTTGACGTATGCGGTGCCGAAGGCCCGCAGCAGCGGGACCGGGCTGACCCGCATCCCGGCGAGGGCGGTGCCCCAGATCAGGGATCCGGCCGCCGAGTAGAGGGTGAGCTGAACCGTCACCCAGAAGGCTCCGAGCACGTCGTACTGCCCGGAATCAAGAAAATCGAACACGATGCCCTGCGCTCTCCCCAGGATGGCCGGTGAGGTGCGCCGCCGCCCGTGACAGGCGGGCGGCGACGCTCCTCACCGATGAATCAGCTGCCTTCGGTGATCTGCGGGGCAGGCTCGCTCTTGTAGTTGGCCGGACCGAAGTTCTTCTGCACGGCCGCCTCCCAGGCGCCGTCCGCGACCATCTTCTTCAGCGCGGCGTTGACCTTGGTCTGGAGGTCCTTGTCGCCCTTCTTCAGACCGATGCCGTAGGGCTCGTTGCTCAGGCTCAGCCCGACCAGCTTGAACTTGCCCTTGTTGTTGTCCTGCGCCGCGTAGCCCGCCAGGATCGAGTTGTCCGTGGTGAGGGCGTCGACCTTCTTGTTCTCCAGGCCGGTCAGGCAGTCGGAGTACCCACCCTGCTCGAGCAGGTCGGCCTCCGGGGCCAGCTTGGTCTTGACGTTCTGCGCCGACGTGGAGCCGGTGACCGAGCAGAGCTTCTTCTTGTTCAGGTCCTCGGCCTTGGTGATCGAGGTGTCGTCGGCGCGGACCAGCAGGTCCTGGTGCGCGAGGAAGTACGGGCCGGCGAAGTCGACCTTCTCCTTGCGCTTGTCGTTGATCGTGTAGCTCGCCACGACCAGCTTCACGTCGCCGTTGGAGATCAGGTTCTCGCGCTCGGCGCTGACCGCCTGCTTCCACTCGATCTGGTCCGGCTGGTAGCCCAGCTCCTTGGCCACGTACGTCGCGACGTCGACGTCGAAGCCCGTGTACTTGCCGTCCGGGGTCTTGAGGCCCAGACCCGGCTGGTCGAACTTGATGCCGATGACGATCTTGTTCTTGGCGTCACCGGACGCACCGCCGTCACTGGCACCCTTGTCGCTGCCGCCGCCACAGGCGGTCGCGGTCAGGGCGAGAGCGACGGCTGCGGCCGCGGCCGCAACGGCCTTGGAGATCTTCATGGTGAACTTCCCTCGGATGAGACGTTGTTGAACGACGAGCGACGCATACGGCCCATACGCGGGCAGCGCGAGCCGCCCACCGGTGGTCCGTCACCGGATGACTACCAGACCCGGAACCTCAGTGGTGCAGGATCTTCGACAGGAAGTCCTTCGCCCGGTCGCTGCGCGGGTTGCTGAAGAACTGCTCGGGCGTGGCCTCTTCGACGATCTTGCCGTCGGCCATGAAGACGACCCGGTTGGCCGCGGAGCGGGCGAAGCCCATCTCGTGCGTGACCACCACCATGGTCATCCCCTCCCGGGCGAGCTGCTGCATGACCTCCAGCACCTCGTTGATCATCTCCGGGTCGAGCGCCGAGGTCGGCTCGTCGAAGAGCATCACCTTCGGCTCCATGGCCAGCGCGCGGGCGATCGCCACACGCTGCTGCTGGCCGCCGGAGAGCTGCGCCGGGTACTTGTCGGCCTGCGAGCCGACGCCCACCCGGTCCAACAGGGCCACCGCCTTGGCGTGGGCGGCCGCCTGGTCCGTCTTGCGGACCTTGAGCTGGCCCAGCATCACGTTCTGGAGCACCGTCTTGTGCGCGAAGAGGTTGAACGACTGGAACACCATGCCGACGTCGGCGCGCAGCCGGGCGAGTTCCCTGCCCTCCGAGGGCAGCTCCTTGCCGTCGAGCGTGATGGTGCCCGAGTCGATGGTCTCCAGCCGGTTGATGGTCCGGCACAGCGTGGACTTGCCCGATCCCGAAGGACCGATCACCACGACGACCTCACCGCGGGCAATGCTCAGATCGATGTCCTGAAGCACGTGCAGCGCGCCGAAGTGCTTGTTGACGTTGCTCAGTACGACCAGGTCGTCCGCGGCGCCGGCCGCGTCCTGCACGTCCTTGGTCACTGATACTCCGCTCATCGGCTTCTTGCTCCGTCCTCCTCGGTTGGGAGGACAGTAGTGACGATGCGTCCACACCGTCACCACATCTGAGGGAGAATTGAGCATAACGATCGGGCCTCGCCCGGATACGCTCCGTGCGCCCCCGCGATCTGCTCGTACCGGGTGCATAACGGAAGGCGCGCCGAGCCGGAACCCCCTTGACGTGGGACTCCGCATCAGCATGGATGCAAGGTGGCCCTGAACGGGAGCCCAAGACCGAGAGAACGGAGCGGGGGACGACATGAGACTGCTGCTCGTCGAGGACGACGACCACGTCGCCGCCGCCCTGTCCGCGATCCTCGCCCGGCACGGCTTCCAGGTCACCCACGCCCGCAGCGGCGAGGAGGCCCTCCAGGCCCTGCTGCCCGCCGGAGCCCCGCCCTTCGGCGTCGTCCTGCTCGACCTCGGGCTGCCCGACCAGGACGGCTACGAGGTGTGCGGCAAGATCCGCAAGCGCACCGCCACGCCGGTCATCATGGTGACCGCGCGGGCCGACGTGCGCTCCCGCATCCACGGCCTGAACATGGGCGCCGACGACTACGTCGTCAAGCCCTACGACACCGGCGAACTCCTGGCCCGCATCCACGCGGTCGCCCGGCGCACCGGCGCCTCCGAAGAAGCCGCCGCCACCGGCACCGGGACGCCCACCACGGTCCGGCTCGGCTCCGTCAGCATCGAGCTGCCCACCCGCCGGGTCAGCGTCGACGGCGCCGACGTGCCGCTCACCCGCAAGGAGTTCGACCTGCTGGCGCTCCTCGCGCAGCGGCCCGGGGTCGTCTTCCGCCGCGAGCAGATCATCAGCGAGGTGTGGCGCACCAGCTGGGAGGGCACGGGCCGCACCCTCGAGGTCCACGTCGCCTCGCTGCGCTCCAAGCTGCGCATGCCCGCCCTCATCGAGACCGTCCGCGGGGTGGGCTACCGGCTCGTCGCCCCCACCAGCCCCTAAGGAACCCGCTCCGTGCGCGCCAGGCTCCTCCCGCTGCTCGTCGTCCTGATGGCGGGCACGCTCCTCGCGCTCGGCTTCCCGCTCGCCGTGAGCCTGGCCGCCGGACAGCAGCAGCGGGTGGTCGTCGACCGGATCGACGACAGTGCCCGCTTCGCCGCCCTGGCCCAGTTCGTCATCGACGCCGAGGGCGCCGGATCCAGCGGCGCCGACGAGCGCATCGCGACCCTCCAGCACGAACTCGCCCGCTACCAGGACGTGTACGGCATCCGTGTCGGCATCTTCTACCGCGACGACAACGCCATGGCCCGGGCCCCCGGCTGGTGGCAGCTCCCCGAGTCCGGAGAGGGCCGCGAGGCCTTCAAGGAGGCACTGGCCGGGCGGCGCAGCCACGACCCGGGCCAGGTGTGGCCCTGGCAGACGGACGCCAGACTCCTCGTCGCCTCTCCGGTGGTCCTCGACGGGGACGTGGTCGCCGTCGTCGCCACCGAATCGCCCACCGACCAGATGCGCGGCCGGATCCTGCGGGGCTGGCTGCTCATCGCGAGCGGGCTCGCCGCCGCCATGCTGGTCGCCTTCGGCGCCGCCCTGCGGCTCACCAGTTGGGTCCTCAAGCCCGTGCAGACCCTGGACGCGGCCGCCCACGGCATCGCCACCGGGCGGATGAACTCGCGCGTCGCGGCCGCCGGCGGCCCTCCGGAACTCCAACGCCTGGCCCGCTCGTTCAACGAGATGGCCGACAACGTCGAAGAGGTGCTGGAGCAGCAGCGGGCGTTCGTCGCCGACGCCTCCCACCAGCTGCGCAACCCGCTCGCCGCGCTGCTCCTGCGGATCGAGCTGCTCGCCCTCGAACTCCCCGAGGGAAACGAGGAGATCGCCTCCGTGCGCACCGAGGGCAAGCGCCTGACCCAGGTCCTGGACGACCTGCTGGACCTGGCGCTGGCCGAGCACGCCTCCGCCGAGATCAGCCTCACCGACATCGGCGCGCTGACCGCCGAACGGGTCGCTGCCTGGAGCCCGTACGCCGAGGAGAAGGGCGTACGGCTCATCGGCACGGGCCGCTCCGCCGTCACGGGCTGGGCCGACCCCATCGCGCTGTCCAGCGCGCTCGACGCCGTCATCGACAACGCCCTGAAGTTCACCCCCGAGGGGGAGGAAGTCGAGGTCTCGGTCTCGGTCCGCGAACGCACCGTGCGCGTGGCCGTCGCCGACCGCGGCCCCGGCCTCACCGAGGACGAGCTGCTCCGCATCGGCGACCGGTTCTGGCGCAGCGGCCGGCACCAGAACGTCAAGGGGTCCGGGCTCGGCCTGTCGATCTCCCGGGCGCTGCTCGCCGCGGGCGGCGGGTCCCTCTCGTACGAGACGAACCCGCCGCACGGCCTGCGGGTGACGGTGACGGTGCCGCGCACCGCACCGCACACCCCCTGACCTGCGCTTCTACCAGGTCAGGGTGGTGCGGGCCGGGAGGGAGGCCGCATACAGCTCGTCCACGGCCCGCACCTCGAGGACCGTGGCCCGCTCCCGGCCGGCCCGCTGGACGGCGGGCAGGTAGAGGGCGGTGCCGCAGGTGCCCCCGAGGAAGCGCCGGGTGCCCTCGGGCAGTACCCGGGACACCGTGTACTGCCGGATAGGCCCGGCCGCCCGGCGCCACGACAGGCGCAGCCGTGCCCGGTCCTCGTGGCGGGCCGCGGCGTCCACGGTCAGGGCGGCGGGAGGCGCCGGGCGCCGGCCGGCGGCGGTGTCGCGTACCGACAAGGCCCCGAGCCGCCACTCCACGGCTTCCTTCCCGATTCCCGTGATCCGTACGGCAAGTCCGTACGCCGTCCTCCCCGCCAGTGCCGAGAGCCCGACCCGCGTCCGGCGCCAGGCCCGCCCCGCGCCGAGGGTCCGTGCCCGGAGCCAGGTGTACGGCACGGGTTCGCCCGGGGCGGCGGGCTCGCGGGTGGCCACCCCGACCTCCACGGCGACCGGCCCCGCCTCGGTGGCGTGCACCAGCTCCAGGACCGTGGACCGGGTCAGCGCAAGGCGGGTCGCGTGCAGCCCGACGGCGGCCGGGGCGGTGAGGGGGCCGGCGACGAGCAGGCTGGAGCCGCCGCGCCAGGCCCGCGCGAAGTCCAGGGTCACCGCGGGCTGAGGCCCGGCGGTGTCCACGGCCCAGCGGCGTCCCGGCAGCCGGTCCTGGAGCCCGAGGTGGCTCCACGGAGCCTCGGAGGCGACCTCGCCCTCCTCGTACCAGCGCTCCCCGTGCCCGGTGTTGAAGGAACAGGCGAACGGCAGCGAGGCGACCGTGGACCGGTCGGCCACGGCCGTGGCCGGGGCGCGCCAGGGGTCCTCGGGGTCCGGGCGGGACGGATCGAGGGACCTGCCCGTCCAGAACCGGTCGTCGGCGCGGTGGAAGGCGCCGGGGGAGCGGTCGGTGAGGTGGCTCAGGGTCCATTCCGGCCGGTAGAAGCCGTAGCTGACGACGTGGTCGCGCTCGCGCGGGATGATCGCGTCCCAGCGGACGGCGGAGTCCCAGCCGTGGGACTCGGTGTCCACCGCCGCCCACAGCTCGTGGCGGGAGCGGCCCAGGCGGTCGGCGAGCGCGCCGGAGTCGGCCAGGCTCTGCGGGGTCCAGCGGAAGTCCACGAACATGGTGTCCGCGACCTTGCCGGCGCGGTCCTCGAAGAACTCCTGGTTGAGCTCGTTGAGCGCGCCCTGCCAGCCGACCCGGCCGGTGGTGTTCATCGCGTCGTACCACGTGATGCGCAGCCCGTGCGGCTCACCGGCAGCCCGCAGGGCGCGCAGGAACCGCCGCATGAGCGTGGCGATTTCGCTGTCCCCGCCCTCGGTCTCGGCGTTGACGAACCAGCCGTCGAAGCCGTACGCCGAAGCCACCCGCACCAGCTGCTCGGCGATCGGGAAGCGGCCGAGGGGGTCCCGCTGGACCAGGTCGCGGGTCCACCGGAGGTCGCCGCCGTAGGCCGCCGGGGGCAGGAACACGTTGCCCAGCACCCGGACCCCGTTGCGGTGGGCCGCGTCGACCACGGGGGCGTTCGGGGCGAGGACGATGCCCTCGCCGGCGGAGCCGCCCCAGAACACCAGTTCGTCGATGTACGCCCAGTGCGTCAGCGCGTAGGAGTCGGCGGTGGCCGAGCCCTGCGAGGGGTTCCGCGCGGTGGGGCCGAAGGAGACGAGGGAGGCGATCCGGGCCTGGCCGGCGCGGGCGCCGCGGTGCGGCGGGACCGGGGTGAAGCGCGGCGCGAGCGGGACGGTGGCGGTGTTGTGGGCGAGATCGGGGTCGCTCTGCGGGGTCCACTGCTTGAGCGAGCGCCAGACGATCCCGGGGCCGGGGGAGCCTTCGGGGAGGGAGTCGGGGAACCAGTAGGAGGCGTACGGGGCCAGGTCGACGGGGGCGGGCGTGGCGGCCGTGGCGCCCGGGGCCCCTGCGGCGGCGGCCGCAGCCGGAGCGGATCCGGCCGCGAGGGCGAGGGCTCCCGCCCCGGCTGCCAGGACCGTGCGCCGGGCCGGTGGTGATTCCTCGCGCTGTAACGCATCGCGCCGTGACGCGTCGCGCCGTAGTGCGGCGCGTCTCAAGGCATCGCTCTCGGACATGGCGGCTCCTCCGCAGGGGCGTCACGGTCAGGTCGGTTCGGGGACGCGCAACACCTCGGTGATGCCGCGCGAGGACAGGTGCGCGGGGTCCGCGGCGAGTTCGGCCAGCACCACCGCCGGCCGGACCCCCTGCGCGGTGAGCGCCGCCCACGCCTCGAAGAACGCGCCGCCGGGCGCGCACACCGAGCGCCGCGGAGCCGCGTCCGCCCCGCCGACGTCCACCACCAGCGCGGTGGACCGTACGGCGGGACGGTGCGCGCGCCCCCGCCACCGCGCGGCGATCCGGGCGAGGGCGGCCCCGGCGGGCTTGGTGCGGCGGTCGTTGGTGAGCAGGCCGAGGCCGTACTCCAGCTCGGGGAAGTCCGCGAGCTCCCGGGAGACGTCGTGCGAGCACCACCAGGTCACGCCCCACAGGTCCGGGCAGTCCAGGGCGCCCGCCACAGTGGCTTCGGTGAACGCGGCCGCCCGCTCGGCCCCGATCAGCGGGGCGGGGGAGCCGACCTCCTGGAGCCACACCGGGCGGTGCGGGTCGAGCGCCCAGGCCTTGGACAGCTCGATCAGGTACGCGGCGTGCTGCTCGGTGGCCGTCCCCGCCGGGCCGTGGCGCTGGGCGGTGCCGTTGAACACCCAGGAGTGCACTGCGGTGGCCGCGCCCAGCCGCGCGGCCTGGGCGACGGTGAAGGGGTGCCCGTCGCGGTACCAGGCGGCGTCGTACTCGGCGTGCACGTGGAACCGCCCGGGCGCGCCCTCCTCGCAGGCGGCGAGCATCCGCTCCAGCCAGCGCGCGGCCTGCCGCGGGGTGATCCGGTCGGGGTCGGGGTGGGGGTCGTCGGAGAACTGGTTGATCTCGTTGCCGACGGTCATGCCCAGGAAGTTGGGCCGGTCCGCGAGGGCGGCGGCCAGCGTGCGCAGGTACTCCGCCTGGCCGGAGACGACCTGCCGGTCGGCGAACAGGCTGCGCCGGTGCCAGGTCCTGGTCCAGGCGGGCAGGAAGTCGAAGCTCGACAGGTGTCCCTGGAGCCCGTCCACCGCGACGTCGAGGCCGCGTTCGGCGGCCGCGTCGGCGAGCGCGACGAGCTGCTCCACGGCGCGCGGCCGGATCAGCGTCCGGTTCGGCTGGAACACCGGCCACAGGGGAAACACGCGGACGTGGTCCAGCCCGAGTGCGGCGAGCGAGTCGAGATCCGCCCTGACCTCGTCGAGGTCGAAGTCCAGCCAGTGGTGGAACCAGCCCCGGGAGGGCGTGTAGTTGGCACCGAAACGGAGCGCGTCTTCGTGCACTGGGCGTCCCTGGAGTCCTGAGGAATTCACCGGGCGGGCCACAACCTGCCGGGGCGGACCGGGAAAGTCAACAGGGCGTCGAAAGCCGGTACTTATGCGCTTCAGCCCTGTTGACACAAGGGTTTCGGTCATCCGACCCTGGGGGAACTAATGCGCTTTAGCCGCGACTTTCCCCGTTGCGGCGCGCGGAATGTGACAGCGGTATTCCGCCGGTCACCGAAGGACGAGGCAGGCATGGCCCGCAGACCCACCATCAAGGACATCGCCCGCCGCGCCGGGGTGTCGCAGAGCGCCGTCTCCTTCGCGCTCAACGGCCGGCCGGGCGTCTCCGACGACACCCGTGCCCGCATCCGCCGCGTCGCCGAAGAGCTCGGCTGGCAGGCCAACAGCGCCGCCCGGGCCCTGTCCGGCGAACGCTCCGGAGCCGTCGGACTGGTCCTCGCGCGCCCCGCGCACACGCTCGGCGTCGAATCCTTCTTCCTCCAGCTCGTCTCCGGCATCCAGGAGGTCCTCTCCGCCGCCCGGACCGCGCTGCTGTTCCAGGTCGTCGAGGACATCGACGCCGAGTGCGCCGTCTACCGCCGCTGGTGGGCCGAGCGGCGGGTCGACGGCGTCCTCGTCGTCGACCCCCGTACCCGCGACCCGCGCCCCGCACTGCTCGGGGAGCTGGCCCTGCCCGCCGTCATGGTCGGCGAGGGGAACCCCTCCCGGGCCGAAGCCGCCGTCTCCTCGGTCCGGGCCGACGACGCCGGGGCGATGACCCGGATCCTGGACCACCTCCACGGGCTCGGCCACCGCCGCATCGTTCACATCGCCGGGCTCCCCGACCTCGCCCACACGGCCCGCCGCATCGAGGCGCTGCGCACCGAGGCCGCCCGCCGGGGGCTCGGCCCCGACCGGGTGCGCTCGGTCGTCACCGACTACTCCGACGCCGAGGGCGCGGCGGCCACCCGCAGGGTCCTCGCCGAGCCGGAGCCCCCCACCGCGCTCGTCTACGACAACGACGTGATGGCCGTCGCCGGGATCGCGGTCGCCGCCGAGCTCGGCATCGCCGTGCCCGGCCGGCTCTCCCTGGTGGCCTGGGACGACTCCGCACTGTGCCGGGTCACCCACCCCCGGCTCACCGCCCTCGTCCGGGACACCGCCGGCTTCGGCCGGCTCGCCGCCCAGGAACTCCTCGCCGTCCTCGCGGGACGGCCCCCCGCGGTGCGCACGAGCGAGCAGCCGCGGCTGGAGCCCCGCGAGAGTACGGCGCCGCCGGCGGCGCATACTGAATCCTGACCCCTTGCCTGGAGCCGCCACCGTGACCACTCCCACCGCCCCGTTCCCCACGCCGCGCGCCGGCGCCTCGGCCGCAGGCCTCACGGTGGCGATCGACATCGGCGGGACCAAGATCGCCGGGGCGCTCGTGCACCCCGACGGCACGATGACGGCCACGACCCGCCGTCCCACCCCGCCCTCCCGGGACGCGGACACCGTGATGGCGGCGGTCACCGAGGTCATCGCCGACTTGTCCGGCTCCCCGCTGTGGCCCTCCGCCGTCCGCTGCGGGATCGGCAGCGCCGGCCCGGTGGACTCCTCCCGGGGCACGGTCAGCCCGGTCAACATCGGGGCGTGGCGGGAGTTCCCGGTCCTCGACCGGATCACGGAGGAGCTCGCGGCACGCGGAGCCGCCGTCCCCGCCGTACTGGCCGGTGACGGCGTGGCGATGACCGCGGCGGAACACTGGCTGGGCGCGGCCCGGGGCCACGCGAACGCCCTGTGCATGGTGGTCTCCACCGGGGTCGGAGGCGGCCTCATCCTGAACAACCAGCTCCACCCCGGTCCCACTGGCAACGCAGGCCACATCGGCCACATCACCGTGGCCTTCGACGGCGACCCCTGCGTCTGCGGCAGCCGGGGCTGCGTCGAGTCCATCGCCTCCGGCACCGCCATCGCCGGCTGGGCCCGCGCCCGGGGCTGGACCCCGGCGGAGCCCGGCGGCGACGCCACGGCGGCCGGCGTGGCCGCCGCCGCCGAGGCCGGGGACGCGGTCGCGCTGGCCGCCTTCGACCGGGCGGGCCGCGCCCTGGCGGCGGCCATCGCGGCCACGGCGACCCTCGTCGAGACGGACATCGCGGTGATCGGCGGCGGTGTCGCCGCCTCCGGCGAAACCCTCTTCGCCCCGATCCGCGGCCATCTCGCCGACTACGCCACGCTGTCCTTCGTCCAGGGCCTGAAGGTGGTCCCGGCGAGCCTGGGCACGCACGCGGGCCTGATCGGCGCGGCCGCCGCGGCGACCATGCTGCTGCCCCAGGCCGGAACGCCGACCGCTACGGCTTGACCGAGCGGTAGTGGCGCCGCGCGCCCTCGTGCAGGTCCAGGGGATCGGTGTAGATCGCGGTCCGCAGGTCCACCAGCTGCGCGGCGTGCACCTCGCGCCCGATGTCGTCGCGGCTGGCGATCACCGTCCGGGTGAACTGCTCGGTCAGCCCGAGGTCCGTGCCCTCCGTGGTCACCAGCAGGTTCGGCACGGCCAGGGTGGCCACCGCGCTGGTGTTGCGCGCCCGCGCGTACGCGTCCTGCGGCATCACCGCCGCCCGGTAGTAGCGCGCCGGGCTTCCGCTTCCCTGCAGCCGCTCCACCAGGTCGCCGAGCTGCACGAGCCTGATGTCGAACCGCTCCGACAGTTCCCGCACCGCGTTCGTCGGCAGTCCGCCCGACCAGAAGAAGGCGTCGATCCGCCCGGCCTCCAGCTCGGCCGGCATGGTGTCGATGCCGATGGACACCGGGGTGACGTCCCGCACCGGGTCCAGCCCGGCAGCCGTCAGCAGCCGCTCCGAGATGAGCCGCACCCCGGATCCCGGCTGTCCGATCGCCACCCGCTTGCCCCGCAGGTCCCGCGCCGACTGCACCGGGGACCCGGCCGGCACCACCAGCTGCACGTAGTCGTCGTAGAGCCGGGCGACCCCGCGCAGCGAGTCGGCGCCGGGCTTGCCGTCCTGCCGGTACTTGGCCACCGCGTCCGCCGTCGCCACCGTGAAGTCCGCCTCCCCGGCGGCCAGCCGCTGCAGGTTCTGCTGCGAGCCCTCGCTGGTCTCCAGCCGCACCTCCACCCCGGGCATGTCCTGCCGCAGCTGCTGCTCCAGCAGCTCTCCGTACCGGTGGTAGACCCCGGTCCTGACGCCCGTGCTGAAGGTCAGCTCCCCCTTGAGCTCCGGCTCCCCGAAGGGTTTCAGCCACCAGACCAGGACGCCGAGCAGGGCGAGTACGGCCACCAGGGCCCGCAGGGCGTGGCGCCTGCTGATCCGGGGCGGTACGTGAGGCATGGCCGCGATCCTGCCACCCGTCCGCCGTCCTGTCACGGCGCGGGCCGCCGCCCCGGGCGGCCGGAGGGCCTCCGGGCACCGCCTACCCTTGTTCCATGACCAGCAGCAGCGACCGGAGCACGGCAGTGGACGTCAAGGGAACATACGAGGTGCGCACCTACGGGTGCCAGATGAACGTGCACGACTCCGAGCGGCTCTCCGGTCTGCTCGAGGGCGCCGGCTACGTCCGGGCGCCCGAGGGCTCCGACGGCGACGCCGACGTGGTGGTCTTCAACACCTGCGCGGTCCGCGAGAACGCCGACAACAAGCTGTACGGCAACCTAGGCCGGCTGGCCCCGATGAAGACCAAGCGGCCCGGCATGCAGATCGCCGTCGGCGGCTGCCTCGCCCAGAAGGACCGCGACACCATCGTCAAGCGGGCCCCCTGGGTCGACGTCGTCTTCGGCACGCACAACATCGGCAAGCTCCCCGTGCTGCTGGAGCGCGCCCGCGTCCAGGAGGAGGCGCAGGTCGAGATCGCCGAGTCGCTGGAGGCGTTCCCCTCCACGCTGCCGACCCGCCGCGAGTCCGCGTACGCGGCCTGGGTGTCGATCTCCGTCGGCTGCAACAACACCTGCACCTTCTGCATCGTCCCGGCGCTGCGCGGCAAGGAGGAGGACCGCCGTCCCGGCGACATCCTCGCCGAGGTCGAGGCCCTGGTCGCCGAGGGCGTCTCCGAGATCACCCTGCTCGGCCAGAACGTCAACGCCTACGGCTCCGACCTGGGCGACCGCGAGGCGTTCAGCAAGCTGCTGCGCGCCTGCGGGCAGATCGAGGGCCTGGAGCGGGTCCGCTTCACCTCCCCGCACCCGCGCGACTTCACGGACGACGTGATCGCGGCGATGGCCGAGACCCCGAACGTGATGCCGCAGCTGCACATGCCGCTGCAGTCCGGCTCGGATCCGATCCTCAAGGCGATGCGCCGGTCGTACCGGCAGGAGCGCTTCCTCGGGATCATCGAGAAGGTCCGCGCCGCGATCCCGCACGCGGCGATCTCCACCGACATCATCGTGGGCTTCCCCGGCGAGACCGAGGAGGACTTCCAGCAGACGATGCACGTGGTGCGCGAGGCCCGCTTCGCGAGTGCCTTCACCTTCCAGTACTCCAAGCGGCCCGGCACCCCCGCCGCCGACATGGACGGGCAGATCCCCAAGGAGGTCGTCCAGGACCGCTACATGCGCCTGGTCGCCCTCCAGGAGGAGATCTCCTGGGAGGAGAACAAGAAGCAGGTCGGCCGCACGCTGGAGGTCATGGTCGCGGAGGGCGAGGGCCGCAAGGACGGCGCCACCCACCGCCTGTCGGGCCGCGCCGCCGACAACCGCCTGGTCCACTTCACGAAGCCGGAGGCGGAGGTCAGGCCGGGCGACGTGGTCACCGTGGACATCACCTACGCCGCCCCGCACCACCTGCTGGCCGAGGGCCCGACCCTGACCGTGCGCCGCACCCGCGCCGGCGACGCCTGGGAGAAGCGCAACGCCGCCCCGGCCCAGCCCGCCGGTGTGATGCTCGGCATCCCGACCCTGGGTGTCCCGGCCCCGCTGCCGGCCGCCACCTCGGGCTGCGCGATCGACTGACCGCCGGCCGCGGGCGGCGGCTAGGCTGCGGATCATGCTCGTAGCCGCTGCCGTCTGTCCCGCCCCGCCGCTGCTCGTGCCGGAGGTCGCCGCGGGGGCCGCCGCCGAACTCGGCGACGCCCGCACCGCCTGCTCCGACGCCGTCGCGGTGCTCGCCGCCTCCCGGCCCGACCTGCTCGTCGTGGTCGGAGCCGCCGACCAGGACCACCTCGGCCCCTACCCGCAGGGTGCCCGCGGCTCCTTCCGCGGATTCGGCGTCGAGGCCGACGTACACCTCGGCGAGGGGGAGGAGGGGCCGCGCCTGCTGCCCCCCTCGCTCGCCGTGGGCGCCTGGCTGCTGCGCCGTGCCCGCTGGGGCGCGGCCCCCGTCGAGGGGCTCGGGGTCGCGCAGCGGCTGGACGCCGGGCGGTGCCTGGAAACGGGCCGGGAGCTCGCCGCGCGCGAGGCCCGCGTCGCCCTGCTCGTGATGGGCGACGGCAGCGCCTGCCGGACGCTGAAGGCCCCCGGCTACCTCGACGAGCGCGCCGCCGCCTTCGACGCGGCCGCCGCCCGGGCGCTGGGCGCCGCCGACGCGGCCGCGCTCGCCGCCCTCGACGCCGAGCTCGCGGCCGAACTCCTGGCCGCCGGACGGGCCCCCTGGCAGGTCCTGGCGGGCGCCGCCGAGGGCGCGGGGCTCGACGGCCGACTGCTGTACGAGGACGCGCCGTACGGGGTCGGGTACTTCGTCGCGGCCTGGTCCTAGGCGGGACCGCGCTCCGGAACGGCGGAGGGGCGCGGGAACGGCGGAGGGGCGCGGGAACGGCGGAGGGGCGCGGGACCGGCATCAGCCGGTCCCGCGCCCCTCTTCCGTCACCGCGTCAGGAAGCGGGCGGCGGCGTCGGACCACCGGGCGGCGGGGTCGGCGCCGTCGGCGGCGTGGTCGGCCCCCCAGGGGTGGTCGGCCCGCCGGGCGGAGTCGGCCCGCCGGGCGGAGTCGGCCCGCCGGCGTCCTTGTGCGCGATCTTGCCCAGGGCGTCCTGCGCCTTGCCCTTGCCGCTCGTGATCCGGTCGCTGTACTTGCCGTGGGTCTTGGAGTCCACGGCCTTCGCCACCTTGTCCAGGCCCTCGGCGATCCTGCCCTCGTTCTTCTGGGCGAGGTCGCCGACCTTCTCCTTCGCCGGAGCGAGCTTGGCCTTCAGATTGTCCAGCAGGCCCATGGGTCACCTTCCGTTGGCGGTCGCTACGTACGGGCGCCCTCGGCGGCTTCGCTGTCCACGGCCACCTCGGCCGACTGCTGCTTCGGGATCTCCACGGCTTCCGCCGCCGGAGCCTCCGCAACCGCCGGCTCGGCCTCGGCCTCGTCGGCCGTACCGGACTCCGCCGTCACGGCCTCGGCCGCGACCTCCTCGGTCGCAACCTCGTCCTTACGACGGAAAAACCGATTAAAAACGCCCATGTCTACTCCCATAACGCTACGCGTGTGAGTGAAGTTCCGCCCTGGCCGGACCGGCCTGCCGGACGTGCCCCGCACGGCGCACTCCGGCCGGAACCTCGCCAGGGCAACGAACCCGCCCCCACCCCGTCACCTCACCCGATCGGGTACATGACCGTGTCTTGACCGGGGGCTGCGAGACTGGGGCGGTGAGGAAAGCAGCCCCCGCCCCGCGGGTCATCGCCGTCGTCGGACCCACCGCGGCCGGAAAGTCCGATCTGGGCGTCGCCCTGGCCCGCCATTTCGACGGGGAAGTCGTCAACGCCGACTCCATGCAGCTGTACCGGGGGATGGACATCGGCACCGCCAAGCTGACGACCGAGGAACGGGGCGGGATCCCCCACCACCTCCTCGACATCTGGGACGTCACCGAGACCGCCAACGTCGCCGAGTACCAGCGCCTGGCCCGCATCGAGATCGACAAGCTCCTCGCGCAGGGCCGTACGCCCGTCCTCGTCGGCGGATCCGGCCTGTACGTGCGCGGCGCCCTGGACGCGATGGAGTTCCCCGGCACCGATCCCGAGGTCCGCGCCCGGCTGGAGGGGGAGCTCACCCTGCGCGGCCCCGGCGCCCTGCACGCCCGCCTCGCCGCGTCCGACCCGGCCGCCGCCCAGGCGATCCTGCCCAGCAACGGCCGCAGGATCGTCCGTGCCCTGGAGGTCATCGAGATCACCGGCCGCCCCTTCACCGCCAACCTGCCCGGCCACGAGTCCGTCTACGACACCGTGCAGATCGGCGTGGACGTGGCCCGGCCGGAGCTCGACGAGCGGATCGCGCTGCGGGTGGACCGGATGTGGGAGGACGGGCTGGTGGACGAGGTCCGCGCCCTCGAGGCCCGCGGACTGCGCGACGGAATCACCGCCTCCAGGGCGCTGGGCTACCAGCAGGTGCTCACCGCGCTCGCCGGGGAGTGCACCGAGGACGAGGCGAGGGCCGAGACCGTGCGCGCCACCAAGCGGTTCGCCCGGCGGCAGGACTCGTGGTTCCGCCGCGACCCGCGGGTGCACTGGCTCAGCGGGGCGGCCGCCGACCGGGGGGAACTCCCCCGGATCGCGCAGACGTTGGTCGAACGAGCGGTCACAGCCTGATCACGTGATGGCATCGGGACGCCCCGGGCGCCCGTCGGGGGGTCGGCGGCGTGCCATCATCAAACTCTTGGCGGTGCGGTCACCGCCACTGCATGGCGGCGTACTGGGTCCGAGTGGGGAGGGCGCGTGGCGATGGAGGCCGGCCCTCGTGACACCGGGCAGGACAACACCCGGCGGGAAGCGGACCCGAAGCTTCTCGACCGGCTGGACGAGCACGGCAACGGGCGCGGAATCGGGAACGGAAGCGGAACCGGGACGGGGTCCGAAGTCGCCGGGCTCGGGCTGCCCGCCGACCCGGCGGGGCTGACGCCCGACGGCCCCGACGCGCCGGACACCCCGGACGTCGAGGTGGGCGGGCCCGAGTTCGAGGTCGAACTGCGCCCGCAGCGCCGCCTGCGCCTGTGGCAGATCGCCCCCATCGTCATGCTCGGCGCCGCCGGTTCGCTGATGTTCGCCTTCCCGCTCGCCTTCGAGTTCGGCGACGGCGGAGCCGTGGTCGCCATGCTCGGCTTCCTGATCAGCTGCTGCGCCGGCGGCTGGGGCATGATGGCCGCCCGCCGCGTCGGCTACACGTGGCCCGGGCTCCCGGCCCGGGGCAGCGGCCGCCGGCCCGACTGGCGCGTGGCCGGGCTGTACGCCGTGGCCGCGCTGGCCCTCGTAGCCCTCGCCGTGTACCGGGTGGCGCGGCTCCGCTGACCGCCCGTGACCAGCGGATCGGTACCATGGGCGGGTGACGCACAACAGCCTCTCCTTCCTCAAGGGCCACGGCACCGAGAACGACTTCGTGATCATTCCGGACCCGGACAACGCCATCGAGCTGTCCGCTTCCGCCGTCGCGAAGCTGTGCGACCGGCGGGCGGGCCTCGGCGGCGACGGCGTCCTGCACGTGGTCCGGTCCGCCGCCCACCCCGACGCCGCGCACCTGGCCGGCGAGGCGGAGTGGTTCATGGACTACCGCAACAGCGACGGCTCCGTCGCCGAGATGTGCGGCAACGGCGTGCGCGTCTTCGCCCGCTACCTCCAGCACGCCGGCCACGTCGAGCCCGGCGACCACGCGATCGCCACCCGGGGCGGCGTCAAGCACGTCCACCTCGACAAGAGCGGCGACGTGACCGTCGCGATGGGCCGGGCCGTACTCCCCGAGGGCGAGGTCACCGTCTCCGTCGGCGAGCGCAGCTGGCCCGCGCGCAACGTCAGCATGGGCAACCCGCACGCCGTGGCCTTCGTCGACAGCCTCGACGACGCCGGAACCCTCTACACCGCCCCCCCGTTCAGCCCCGCGTCCGCCTACCCGACCGGCGTCAACGTCGAGTTCGTCGTCGACCGAGGCCCCCGCCACGTCGCCATGCGCGTGCACGAGCGGGGCTCCGGCGAGACCCGGTCCTGCGGCACCGGCGCCTGCGCCGTCGCCGTGGCCGCCATCCGCCGCGACGGCCTGGACCCGGCCGCCACCGGCGAACCGGTCACCTACACCGTCGACCTCCCCGGCGGGACCCTGGTCATCACCGAGCACCCCGACGGGCGGATCGACATGACCGGACCGGCCGTGATCGTGGCCGCGGGCGAGTTCGAGGCAGCCTGGCTCACCGAAACGGCTTTCGGCTGAAGCTTCCCTCTAATGGGTGATCCATTTCACGCTGGGCGAGAGGTGGACTGCGCCACGTGGTGGGGTCGGTAACATCAGGCACCGGCCCTGAGGGCTCACCCCATGCCCGCCACCGCCGGTCGAAGCCGCCGGAGGTGCCCATGAGTGCAGAGGCCACGAACCCCGAAGCACACCCCGAAGCGCGCCCTGAGCTCCGCAGACGCGGCCGGACCAGGCTCGATCTGCGCCGGCTCGGACGCGCGGCCCTGCTCGGACCGACGTCCCGCGACCGCCTCCCGGACGCCATCGGCCACGTCGCGGAGGCACACCGCGCCCACCATCCGGACGCCGATCTGTCCGTTCTGCGGCGCGCCTACCTCCTCGCCGAGACCTCGCACCGCGGCCAGATGCGCAAGAGCGGTGAGCCGTACATCACCCACCCGCTCGCCGTCACCCTGATCCTGGCCGAACTCGGCGCCGAGACCACCACGTTGACGGCCTCCCTCCTCCACGACACCGTCGAGGACACGGACGTGACCCTCGATCAGGTCGGCGAGGAGTTCGGCGACGAGGTCCGCTTCATCGTCGACGGCGTCACCAAGGTCGAGAAGATCGACTACGGCGCCGCCGCCGAACCCGAGACCTTCCGCAAGATGCTCGTCGCCACCGGCAACGACGTCCGCGTGATGTCCATCAAACTCGCCGACCGGCTGCACAACATGCGCACCCTCGGAGTGATGCGCCCCGAGAAGCAGGCCCGCATCGCCAAGGTCACCCGCGACGTCCTCATCCCGCTCGCCGAACGGCTCGGCGTCCAGGCCCTCAAGACCGAGCTGGAAGACCTCGTCTTCGCCATCCTGCACCCCGAGGAGTACGAGCGCACCCGCGCGCTCATCGCGGCCCACGCGGGGGAGCGCGACCCGCTGCCCGCCATCGCCGACTCCGTACGGACCGTCCTGCGCGAGGCGGGGATCACCGCCGAAGTGCAGGTCCGGCCGCGGCATTTCGTCTCGGTGCACCGGATCGCCCTCAAACGCGGCGAACTGCGCGGCTCCGACTTCGGCCGCATCCTCGTCCTCGTCGGCGAGAACGCCGACTGCTACGCGGTGCTGGGGGAGCTGCACACCTGCTTCACCCCGGTCGTCTCGGAGTTCAAGGACTTCATCGCCACCCCGAAGTTCAACCTCTACCAGTCGCTGCACACCGCCGTCGCCAACCCCGACGGCCACGTGGCCGAGGTCATCGTGCGGACCCGGCAGATGCACCGCGTCGCGGAGGCGGGCGTGGTCGCGCTCGGCAACCCGTACGCCACCGCGCCCGCCGCGCCCCCGCTGTGCGCCAAGGCCGCGCCCACCACCTCCACCGCGGCCGCCGACGCCGTGGGGGTCCCGGCCGCCGCCGATCCGTACGAGGAGCGCGTGGACCCCACGCGGCCCGGCTGGCTGTCCCGGCTGCTCGACTGGCAGCAGTCCGCGCCCGACCCCGACACCTTCTGGAGCGTCCTGCGCGCCGAACTCGCCCAGGACCGGGAGATCACCGTCTTCCGGGCCGACGGCGGGACGCTGGGCCTGCCCGCCGGGGCCAGCTGTATCGACGCCGCCTACGCGCAGCACGGCGAGGCGGCCCACGGCTGTATCGGCGCCCGGGTCAACGGGCGTCTCACCTCCCTGTCCTCCCCGCTGTCCGACGGCGACACCGTGCAGCTCCTGCTCGCCCAGGACGCCTCCTCGGGCCCCGCCGCCGAATGGCTGGACCACGCCCGGACCCCGGCCGCCCGGATCGCCATCAGCAGCTGGCTCGAAGCCCATCCCGACCGCGCGATGGCCACCACCACGGCCGCCCGGGCGCCCCTGTCGGTGGTCGGGGCGCGCGGCGGCGGGGCCAACGCGGTCGCCGACCTGCCGAACGCCCCCGTGCGCCTCGCGGGCTGCTGCACCCCGGTGCCGCCGGACGCGGTCGCCGGCTTCGTGGTCCGGGGCGGGGCCGTCACCGTGCACCGCACCCACTGCGCCGCGGTCGCCCGGATGCGGGCCGTGGGCCGTACCTCCGTCGCCGTGCACTGGCGGGCCACGGCGGACTGCCGGGTCACGCTGCTCGCCGAATCCTTCGGCCGCCCCCATCTGCTCGCCGACCTGACCGAGGCCATCGCCCGCGAGGGCGTCGAGGTGGTCTCCGCGACCGTGGAACCCCCCGTGGAACAGCGGGTCCGGCACTCCTACACCCTCCAGCTGCCCGACGCGGCCGGCCTGCCCGCCCTGATGCGGGCCATGCGGAACGTACCGGGCGTGTACGACGTCAGCCGCGTCTAGGGGCCGCCGAGACCTGCCGACCGGGCCGACCGGACCGGAGGAGCCGGCCGGACCTCTGGGTGCGGCCCGCGGCTAGCCCGCGTCCCCGCCACAGGACCCCGTTCGGGTGGCCCCGTCGCGCGCCGTACCCGGCCGTGTGGCAGACGCTGGTATGCGGTGGTGGATGCAGCTCACCTCCCCGCGCCTGCGCGCCGCCCTGCTCGCCGCGGCCTCCCTCACCCTCGTCGCCGCCGTACTGCCCCCGCCGACGCCGCTGGGCATCGGCGACCGGCTCTTCCCCGAGCTCGGGAACCCCGGGTACGACGTGCTCTCGTACGACCTGTCCTTCACGTACAAGGACAACCGCACCCCCCTCGACGCCGTCACCGTCATCGACGCCCGCGCCCTGGAGCCGCTGGAGCGGATCAACCTGGACTTCACCCACGGCAAGGTGGCGTCCGCCGAGGTCAACGGCGAGCCCGCCCGGTTCGAGAGCGTGGGGGAGGACCTCGTCCTGACGCCCGCCCGACCGGTCACCGCGCACGTGCCGCTGCACATCACGGTCCGGCACACCAGCGTCCCGCGGGGACGCGCGGACGGCGGCTGGGTGCCCACCGAGGACGGCCTGGCCATGGCCAACCAGGCCGACGCCGCCCACCGGGTCTTCCCCTGCAACGACCACCCCGCCGACAAGGCGTTCTTCACCTTCCGGGTCACGGCCCCCGAGGCGCTCACGGTCGTCACCAACGGAGTGCCCGTCGCGGCGGCCCTGCGGGCGGGCTCATCGAAGACCTGGACGTACCGGACCCTGCACCCGATGGCCACGGAACTGGCCCAGGTCTCGGTCGGGCGCTCCGCGGTCGTCCACGGCACCGGACCGCACGGGCTGCCGCTGCGCGACGTGGTGCCCGCCGGTGACCGCAAGAGGCTGGATCCCTGGCTGAGGAAGACCGCCGGCCACATCGCGTGGATGGAGGAGCGCGTCGGCCGCTACCCCTTCGAGAACTACGGGGTGCTGATCGCGCGCGCCACCACCGGCTTCGAGCTCGAGACGCAGACCCTCTCCCTCTTCGAGCACAGCCTGTTCTCGGGCGACGGCTACCCCGAGTGGTACGTGGAGTCCGTCATGGTCCACGAGCTCGCCCACCAGTGGTTCGGCGACAGCGTCGCCCCCCGCACCTGGTCCGACCTGTGGCTCAACGAGGGACACGCCACCTGGTACGAGGCCCTGTACGCCGACGGCCTCGGCAAGTACTCCCTGGAGCGGCGCATGCGCGAGGCCTACCAGCGCTCCGACCAGTGGCGGGCCGCCGGCGGCCCCCCGGCCGCCCCGAAGGCGGCGGCGCCGGGCGAGAAGATCGGCCTGTTCCGGCCGGTGGTCTACGACGGGGCCGCACTGATCCTCTACGCGCTGCGCCAGGAGATCGGCACCCAGGCCTTCGACCGCCTCGAGCGCCGCTGGGTGGCGGAGCACAAGGACGGGGTCGCCGGCACGCAGGACTTCGTACGCCTGGCCTCGCAGGTGGCGGGGCGGGACCTGACGGCCTTCATGGAGCCGTGGCTGTACGGGAAGACGACCCCGGCGATGCCCGGCCACCCGGAATGGAGCGGGAAAAGCGTGTGACCCGCCTGCAGCGGGCATGTCACCATCGTCAGGGCCGTTCGGGAATCCCGGAGCGGTGTGACACGTTGAAGGTGTCAGCTATCCGAATCAAATCGACGTAAGGATCCAATGACCTCCTCTTCTTCCCCTTCCCAGGACGCGCGGGACGCACAGGACGTGCGCGACGCGCCGAGCTTCACCGAGAGCCTTCGGGCCGATGCCCTGATGGAAGAGGACGTCGCCTGGAGCCACGAGATCGACGGAAACCGGGACGGCGAGCAGTTCGAACGCTCCGAGCGCGCGGCCCTGCGCCGTGTGGCCGGCCTCTCCACCGAGCTCGAAGACGTCACCGAGGTCGAGTACCGACAGCTCCGCCTGGAGCGTGTCGTCCTCGTGGGTGTCTGGACCTCCGGCACGGTGAACGACGCGGAGAACTCCCTCGCGGAGCTCGCCGCCCTCGCCGAGACGGCAGGCGCCCTCGTACTCGACGGTGTGATCCAGCGCCGCGACAAGCCGGACCCGGCCACCTTCATCGGTTCCGGCAAGGCGCGGGAGCTGCGCGACATCGTCATGGAGAGCGGCGCCGACACCGTCGTCTGCGACGGCGAGCTCAGCCCCGGCCAGCTCATCGCCCTCGAAGACGTCGTCAAGGTGAAGGTGGTCGACCGGACCGCCCTCATCCTGGACATCTTCGCCCAGCACGCCAAGTCCCGAGAGGGCAAGGCACAGGTCGCCCTCGCGCAGATGCAGTACATGCTTCCGCGCCTGCGCGGCTGGGGTGCGTCGCTTTCCCGGCAGATGGGTGGCGGCGGCGGTGGCGGCATGGCCACCCGAGGCCCCGGTGAGACCAAGATCGAGACGGACCGGCGACGGATCCGCGAGAAGATGGCGAAGATGCGCCGGGAGATCGCGGAGATGAAGACCGGCCGCGACATCAAGCGGCAGGAACGGCGCCGCAACAAGGTCCCCTCGGTCGCCATCGCCGGCTACACCAACGCCGGAAAGTCCTCGCTCCTCAACCGCCTCACGGGCGCGGGCGTACTGGTGGAGAACGCGCTGTTCGCCACCCTCGACCCGACCGTGCGCCGGGCCGAGACGCCGAGCGGCCGGGTCTACACCCTGGCCGACACCGTCGGCTTCGTCCGGCACCTGCCCCACCACCTCGTCGAGGCGTTCCGCTCCACGATGGAGGAGGTCGGCGACTCCGACCTCATCCTGCACATCGTGGACGGCTCGCACCCGGCGCCGGAGGAGCAGCTGGCGGCGGTCCGCGAGGTCATCCGCGAGGTCGGCGCGGTGAACGTGCCCGAGATCGTGGTGATCAACAAGGCGGACGCCGCGGATCCGCTGGTCCTCCAGCGGCTGCTGCGCATCGAACGGCACTCCATCGCCGTCTCGGCGCGCACGGGCCTGGGCATCGAGGAACTCCTCGCGCTCATCGACTCGGAGCTGCCGCGGCCCGAGGTCGAGGTGGAGGCCCTGGTGCCGTACACCCGGGGCTCGCTCGTAGCCAAGGCGCACGCCGAGGGCGAGGTGCTCTCCGAGGAGCACACCCCCGAGGGCACCCTGATCAAGGTGCAGGTCCACCAGGAGCTGGCGGCGGACCTCGCTCCGTACGCGCTCGCCAAGCGGTGACGCACGCACGCGAGTGAACGACCGGGGCCCCCTGCGACGCAGGGGGCCCCGGTCGTTCCAGGTCTGAACTGGCGCTACTTCAAATCGCGGCTACTTGAACTTGCCGCTCACCGCGTCGAAGATGCCCTTCGCCTCCGGACCCAGCCGGGGTCCGGCCAGCCAGCCCGCCTTGGCCGGGCCGATCGAGGTGTTCGACACCAGCGCCGGCTTGCCGTCCGCGCCCGCCGCGACCCAGCCGCCGCCGGAGGAGCCACCCGTCATGGTGCAGCCGATGCGGTACATCACCGGCTCGTTGGCCGTCAGCGACAGCCGGCCCGGCTTGTCCGCGCACTGGTAGGCCTTCTGCCCGTCGAACGGCGCGGCCGCCGGGTAGCCGGTGGCCGTGATGCTCGCGACCTTCGGCACCGAGGGAGCGGCGAACTCCACCGGGAGCGCCGAACCAACCGTCTCCTCCAGGGACTTGCCGCTGCCCTTCTCCGGGGTCACGTGCAGCACCGCGAAGTCGTACGGGGCACCCGCGCCGCCGGTCGGACCGCCGTTCGCGATCCACTGGTCGGAGGTCTGCGCCCAGTCGCTCCACCAGACGCCGTACGGAGCCACCTGCTCGCGGGGTGCGCCCTTGAGCTGCGCCGCGGGCTTGCCCGCGTTGTTGTACGACGGGACGAAGGCGATGTTGCGGTACCAGCCGCCGGACTTGCCCGCGTGCACGCAGTGGCCCGCCGTCCAGACCAGGTTGGACTTGCCGGGGTGCGCCGGGTCCTTGACCACGGTCGCCGAGCAGACCATCGAGCCCTCGGGCCCGTCGAAGAAGACCTTGCCGGCCTCCGGAACGCTCTGGTGGTAGGGCGGCTTCGCCGCCTTGGCCGCCACCGGCGCCGGGGTCGGGTCGGTGACGCCCTGGTCCTTGCCCGCGTCCGGGTCGACGGCCGGCTGCTTCGGCTGCTCCGCGCCACGCATGCGGTCCGGGTCCCACAGGTCCTCGATGATCGGGTTGACGTAGTCGCCCGCCTCGCGGAGCCAGTCCTCCTTCTTCCAGTTCTTCCACGCACCCCCCTTCCACTTCTCCAGGTCGATGCCGTGCTCCTTGAGCTTGTCCTTGAGCTGGTCCGGGATCTTGATCCCGTCCGTGCCCGGGAGGCTCGCCGCCACGGTCGGCTTGGCGTCGCCGCCGGCCTCCCCGTCGCCGGGCCCGCAGGCGGCGGTCAGCGCGAGCGCGGCCGCGCACAGGATCGCGGTGACCGGTCGGTTCGGTCGCATGTCGTTCGTCCCCCTGGTGGATTCGAGGCATGGAGTGCAGCCCCCCACTATGCCGCCGAGGTTGGGGACGGCACAGCCCGGGGCCGCGGTTCCCCCGCCCCTCCCCGCCCTCCCTCGCCCCGCGGGCAAGGATCTTGGAGCCACCCGTGATCCGTCGCCGTCGGCGTCGTTGGGACGTACGGGGGATGGGCGGGCAGCGCTCGTGTTCGAGGCGCAATCCGGAAGGAGCACTCCGTGCGGGAGGACCGACACTCGTGGCTTTGACCGAGCCGACGGCGGCCGCGGCCGCCGCACAGACACCGACACTGCCGCAGGAATCTCCTCCGCAGGGGTCTACTGCGCAGGCATCTCCTCCGCAGACCCAGACCCAGGTACCGGTGCAGGGGAGCCGGTTGCCGGGAGGCGGCGCCCCGGCCTTCGCCGACGGCATCCTCCGCAGGCAGGCGCAGCGGGAGTCCGCCGCCCGGACGTACGCGCGCTCGCTGCCCATCGTCCCCGTCCGGGCCCGCGGGCTGACCATCGAAGGCGCGGACGGCCGCCGTTACCTCGACTGCCTCTCCGGGGCCGGGACCCTCGCCCTCGGGCACAACCACCCGGTCGTCCTCCAGGCCATCCGCGGAGTGTTGGACTCCGGGGCCCCGTTGCACGTGCTCGACCTCGCCACCCCGGTCAAGGACGCCTTCACCTCCGAGCTGTTCGCCAACCTGCCGCCCGAACTGGCCGCCGACGCCCGGATCCAGTTCTGCGGACCGGCCGGCACGGACGCCGTGGAGGCCGCCCTCAAACTGGTCCGTACGGCGACCGGCCGCTGCGGGCTGCTCGCCTTCACCGGGGCCTATCACGGGATGACCGCCGGAGCCCTGGACGCCTCGGGCGGCGCCCAGGACGTACGGGTGACCCGGCTGCCGTACCCGCAGGACCACCGCTGCCCCTTCGGAGTCGGCGGCGCCGAGGGAGCCGAGCTCGGGGCCCGCTGGACCGAGAACCTGCTGGACGACCCCAAGGGCGGGGTGCCCGCGCCCGCCGGGATGATCCTCGAACCGGTGCAGGGCGAGGGCGGGGTCATCCCGGCCCCCGACGCCTGGCTGCGCCGGATGCGGGAGATCACCGCGGCCCGGGGGATCCCGCTGATCGCGGACGAGGTGCAGACGGGGGTCGGCCGGACCGGTGCCTTCTGGGGCGTCGACCACGCCGGGGTGGTGCCCGACGTGATGGTCCTGTCCAAGGCCATCGGGGGCAGCCTGCCGCTCGCGGTGATCGTCTACCGAGCGGGCCTGGACGTGTGGGCCCCGGGCGCTCACGCGGGCACCTTCCGCGGCAACCAGCTCGCCATGGCCGCCGGCACCGCCACGCTCGCCTTCGTCCGCGAGAACCGCCTCGCCGAGCGTGCCGCCGCCCTGGGCGAGCGGATGCTGACGGCCCTGCGCGGCCTGGCCGCCGCCCACCCGTGCATCGGGGACGTACGGGGCCGCGGCCTGATGATCGGCGTCGAACTCGTCGACCCCGACACCGGGTCCGCCGCGCCGGCCCTCGCCGCGGCCGTCCGCCAGGAGTGCCTGGACCGCGGCCTGATCGTCGAACTCGGCGGCCGCCACAACACCGTCGTCCGCCTGCTTCCCCCACTGACCCTGACCGACGA
This sequence comes from Streptomyces subrutilus, assembly GCF_001746425.1. Taxonomy (GTDB): domain Bacteria; phylum Actinomycetota; class Actinomycetes; order Streptomycetales; family Streptomycetaceae; genus Streptomyces; species Streptomyces subrutilus_A. Next base: position 5,424,803 of record NZ_MEHK01000001.1, read on the forward strand.
GCAGGCCGCGGCGGTCCTCGACCGCCTGGCCGACGCCATCCCGTCCGCCGCCCGCCGGACCCCCTGACCCGCACCCCGAGGACCCCCGATGCCCGATCCCCACCAGCCCACCCCACCCCCCAACCACCCCCACCCAGAACCCCCACCCCAGAACCCGCCACACGGACAGCCCCCTTCCCCAGGGCCCGAGCAAACCCAGCCCCCAGGCCAAGGCCCCTCCGATAGCCCGACCCCGACCCCGACCCCGACCCCGACCCCGACCCCGGCTCCGGTCCCGGTCCCGGCCCCGGCCCCGGCTCTGGGGCACGGCCCCAGCCCGGCCGAGGCTCACCCCGCCCAGGCCCAGGCTCAGGCTTCGGCCCAGGCCCAGGCCCAGGGCTCGGCCTCGGGTGCAGCCCAGGTCCAGCCCCAGGCCCAGCCCGCTCCCGCTACCGGCCCCAGCCCCCAGCCCCCCGCGTCCCCGACGGCCCCGCCCGTACCGCCCGCGCCCGGCGGACCGGCGGAGGCGCCGCAGGCGGGGGTGCCGGCCGCCGCTGGGGGAGCGTCGTGGCCGCAGGCTGCCGCGGCGGGGGTCGGGGCGGCGGCCACCGTGCCGCGGCAGAAGGACGGCACGCCAAGGCCCCGAACCGGGTGGGCGGTCCCCGCCGGAGCGCGGCCAAGCGGCGGGCCCGATCCGCTGGATCACCCGGACCCGGCCGTCGCCGCCGAAGCCGCGGCGGTGGAGAACCTCCTCCGCTGCTGGATCCGAGAAGCCGCGATCCGGCGGCCCGACGGCCCCGCCGGAGCCCCGCTGCGCATCCCGCTCCCCGCATCCGGAACGGCCCTGCTCGTCCCCGTCCGGTACTGGTCCGCCACCGGATGGCACCGCTTCGGCCCGGCACGGCTGGCCGGCGCCCCGGCCGCCGCCCGCGCCCTTGACGCCGTCACCGTGGCCGCCCTCCTCGCCCGCGAGGGCGCGACCCCGAGCGCCACCATCCCGGGCCCCGGCACGGACGCGCACACCGGCGCGGGCCGCGGCAGCGCCGACCTCGTCGGCCGGGTCGCCGATTCGGTCCGCCGCACCGCGGAGTTCATCGCCGATCGGCGCGCCCGCCCGGCCGCCCCCGCCCCGATCGGCGTGGACCGCTTCCTGACCGCCGAACAGTCCCTCCTCCTCGGTCACCCCCTCCAGCCGGACCCGAAGAGCCGCGAAGGACTCTCCGAAGCCGAAGTACGCGGCTACTCACCCGAACTCCACGGCTCCTTCCCCCTGCACTGGTTCGCCATCGAGCCCTCCGCGCTCGCCACCGAATCCGCCTGGACCGAGCGGGGCCGCCCCGTCTCCGCCCCCCGGCTCCTGGGCCGACTGGCTCCCGGACTCCCGCTCCCCGACGGCGCCACCCCCCTTCCCCTCCACCCCTGGCAGGCCCGCGACCTGCTCCAGCGTCCCGCCGTCGCCGCCCTCCGCGACGCCGGACTCCTGCACGATCTCGGCGCCCACGGGGCCCCCTGGTACCCCACCTCCTCCGTCCGCACCGTCCACCGACCCGGTTCACCCGCGATGCTCAAGCTCTCGCTGGGCCTGCGCATCACCAACTCCCGCCGCGAGAACCTCCGTAAGGAGCTCCACCGCGGTGTCGAGGTGCACCGTCTGCTCCGCACCGGCCTCGCCGAGCAGTGGCAGGCGGCCCACCCCGGCTTCGACATCGTCCGCGACCCCGCCTGGGTCGCCGTCGACCTCCCGGACGGCGCCCCCGTCCCCGGACTCGACGTCCTGCTGCGCCACAACCCCTTCCGCTCGGGCGACGACGCCGTCTGCATCGCCGCGCTCACCTCTCCCCGCCCCTGGCCCGGCCGGACCACCATGAGCTCCCGGCTCTCCGAGATCGTCTGCGCCCTCGCCGCCACCACCGGACACACCACCTCCGCCGTCGCCGCCGAGTGGTTCCTGCGCTACCTCGACCACGTGGTCCTGCCGGTCCTCGCCTTCGACGCGCTCGCCGGCATCGCCCTCGAATCGCACCAGCAGAACACCCTGGTCCTCCTCGACCCGGCCGGCTGGCCGGTCGGCGGCCGCTACCGCGACAACCAGGGCTACTACTTCCGCGAGTCCCACCGCACGGAACTGGAGCGCCGGCTCCCCGGAATCGGCGGCCTCAGCGACACCTTCGTCTCCGACGCGGTCACCGACGAACGCTTCGCCTACTACCTCGGCATCAACAACGTGCTCGGCCTGATCGGCGCCTTCGGATCCCAGCGGCTCGCCGACGAACGCGTGCTCCTCGCCGCCTTCCGCCGTTTCCTCGGCAAGGCCGCGGGCCTAGGCCCGCTCCCCGCGAAGCTGCTCGACTCACCCACCCTGCGCTGCAAGGCGAACCTGCTCACCCGCCTGGGCGGACTCGACGAACTCGTCGGACCCGTGGACACCCAGTCCGTCTACGTCACCATCACCAACCCCCTCCACGATTGACGCGTCGGAACCGACGCGGGGAAGAGCCCCATGCCCACCACCGACGCCCCCGCCGCTTCCGCCGGCTCCACCACCCACGCCACCGGCACCGGCCGCGCCCTCGACGACACCATCGAACTGCGGCTCCCCGCCGGGCTGCTGCCCCTCCTCGCCGAAGCCGACCTCCTCGACTCCCCGGCCGCCTGGGGCAGCACCCGCACCGCCGCCGGAGCCTTCCACCTCGAACCCGTACGACCGGGACGCGACCTCGAGCTCCTCACCGGCTGGATGAACGACCCCGAAGTGGCCGCCTACTGGGAACTCGCCGGTCCCCCCGAGGTCACCGCCGCCCACCTGCGGGCCCAACTCGACGACGACGGCCGCAGCATCCCCTGCCTCGGCCTCCTCGACGGCACACCGATGAGCTACTGGGAGATCTACCGGGCCGACCTCGACCCGCTCGCCCGCCACTACCCGGCGCGCCCCCACGACACGGGTATCCACCTGCTCATCGGAGACGGCACGAACCGCGGCCGCGGTCTGGGCACCGCCCTGCTGCGCGCCGTCGCCGACCTGGTGCTCGACAACCGCCCCCGCTGCACACGCGTCATCGCGGAACCGGACATCCGCAACACCCCCTCCGTCTCGGCCTTCCTGAGCTCTGGTTTCCGCTGCCACACCGAAATCGACCTACCCGACAAGCGCGCCGCCCTGATGGTCCGGGAGCGGGCGCTGCGCAATCTCCTCTGAGTGCCGCCCCACGCGCCCGACGGTCATCGCCGCTTCGCACCTCTCCCTTCGAAAACTCTGCGTCGCGCAGCAAAGTTCCCGATCTCCGAGGAGTCCCGTGCCGAATTTCCCCGCAGCCCCCGACTCCGCTGAATCCCCGCTGCCCCCGTCGCCCCAACACCCCTGCACGCCGCCCGAGCTGACCGCCGCGACCTGGGACCGTGCCGCCCGCCGCATGCTCGCCAAGATGCTCGCCGAGTTCGCCTACGAAGAAATCGTCAGCCCCGTTCCCGCCCCGGCCGCCGCCGAAGACGCGTGGACCCTGTCCCTGGACGACGGCAGCCTCCTCGGCTTCCGGGCCCGCCGCCGCTCCTACGACAGCTGGCAGGTCAACCCCGACACCTTCACCCTCACCCCGCCGGCGCCCTCCACACAGCCCCCGACCGCCTTCGGGGACCCGTACGCCTTCCTCGTCCGCTCCCGTTCGCTGCTCGGTCTCGACGGAGCCACCCTCGGCCACCTCGTCCGCGAGCTCAGCGCCACCCTCGCCGCCGACGCCCGGATCGACCACACCGCGCTCACCGCCGACGTCCTGGCCGACCTCGACTACGCGCACCTCGAAGGCCACCAGACCGGACATCCCTGGCTCGTCCTCAACAAGGGCCGCATCGGCCTCTCCTCCGCCGACGTGGCCGCCTGGGCGCCGGAGGCCCGGACCCCTCAGCGGCTGCCCTGGCTCGCCGCCCACACCTCGCTCGCCGCCTACCGCGGCACCGCCGGCCTGGAAGAGCCCGCCCGCCTCTACTCCGCCGAGCTCGACCCCGTCACCCGCGCCGGCTTCGACCAGGCCCTGCGCGACCGCGGCCTGGATCCGTTCCACTACCTCTACCTGCCGGTCCACCCCTGGCAGTGGGACGAGGTGGTCCTCCCGCTCTTCGCCCCCGCCCTCGCCTCCGGCGCCCTCGTACCCCTCCCCGCCGACCCCGACGTGCGGCTGCCCCAGCAGTCGATCCGTACCTTCCTCAACCTCACGCGCCCCGACCGGCACAGCGTCAAGGTCCCGCTCTCCGTCTTCAACACCATGGTCTGGCGCGGGCTGCCCAGCGACCGCACCCTCGCCGCCCCCGCCGTCACCGCGTGGATCCACTCCCTCCGCGACGCCGACCCCTTCCTCCGCGAGGAATGCGGGGTCATCCTGCTGGGCGAGGTCGCCTCCGTGACCGTCCGGCACCCCGTCTACGACGCGCTCCCCGAGGTCCCCTACCAGTACAAGGAGCTCCTCGGCGCGATCTGGCGCGAACCCCTGACCGGGCGCCTCGCACCCGGCGAGCGCGCCCGCACCCTCGCCTCCCTCCTGCACACCGACCCTCGCGGCAGGTCCTTCACCGCCGAGCTCGTCGCCCGGTCCGGACTGGCCCCCGCCGCCTGGCTGCGGCGCCTCTTCGCCGCCCTGCTGCCCCCGCTCCTGCGCTTCCTCTACCGCTACGGCACCGTCTTCTCCCCGCACGGGGAGAACGCCATCGTGATCTTCGACGAGCACGACGTGCCGGTCCGGCTCGCGGTCAAGGACTTCGTGGACGACGTCAACATCGCCGCCGAACCGCTGCCCGAGCTGGCCTCCCTGCCCGACGAGGCCCGGGCGGTGCTGCTCGCCGAGCCCGCCGACTTCCTGCCCCAGTTCATCCACTCCGGGCTCTTCGTCGGCGTCTTCCGCTACCTCGCGGCCCTGTGCGAGGACCGCCTAGGGGTCCCGGAGAGCGAGTTCTGGTCGCTCGTACGGGCGGAGATCCTCCGCCACCAGGCCCGGTTCCCCGAGCTGAAGGACCGCTACGAGCTCTTCGACCTGCTCGGGGAGCGCATCGTACGGCTCTGCCTGAACCGGAACCGGCTCTACGAAGACGGCTACCGCGACCGACCCGCCCGCCCGCGCGCCGTGCGGCACGGCACCGTCCCCAACCCCTTGTACCGGCCATGAATCCTCGCCGGTGCGGTCGCTGTCGGTGGCGCCCCGTAGGGTTGGCAGTGCTATGACGAAGCCCTCCCTCCCCGACCTGCTGCACGCCGCCGTCTCCGCCGTCGGCGGTACGGAGCGCCCCGGCCAGGTGGCCATGGCCGAAGCCGTCGCCGAAGCGATCGACGACAACTCCCACCGGCTCATCCAGGCCGGTACCGGCACCGGCAAGTCCCTCGGCTACCTGGTGCCGGCGCTCGCCCACGGCGAGCGCGTGGTCGTGGCCACGGCGACGCTCGCGCTCCAGCGGCAGCTCGTGGAGCGCGACCTGCCCCGGACGGTGGAGGCACTGCATCCGCAGCTGCGCCGCCGCCCGCAGTTCGCCATGCTCAAGGGCCGTTCCAACTACCTGTGCCTGCACCGCCTGCACGAGGGTGCTCCGCAGGACGAGGAGGAGGGCCTCTTCGACCAGTTCGAGGCGGCCACCCCCACCAGCAAGCTCGGCAAGGACCTGCTGCGCCTGCGCGACTGGGCGGACGAGACGGAGACCGGCGACCGCGACGACCTCACGCCGGGCGTCTCGGACAAGGCCTGGTCGCAGATCTCCGTGTCCTCGCGCGAGTGCCTGGGCGCGACGAAGTGCGCCTACGGGGCCGAGTGCTTCGCCGAGGCGGCCCGCGAGCGCGCCAAGCTCGCGGACGTGGTGGTCACCAACCACGCGCTGCTCGCCATCGACGCCATCGAGGGCGCGCCGGTGCTTCCGCAGCACGAGGTACTGATCGTGGACGAGGCCCACGAGCTGGTCTCCCGGGTGACCGGGGTGGCCACCGGCGAGCTCACCCCCGGGCAGGTCAACCGGGCGGTGAAGCGCGCGGCCAAGCTGGTCGACGAGAAGGCGGCCGATTCCCTGCAGACCGCCTCGGAGTCCTTCGAGCGGGTCATGGAGCTGGCGCTCCCCGGCCGGCTGGAGGAGATCCCCGAGGACCTCGGCTACGCCGTGATGGCGTTGCGCGACGCCGCGCGCAACGTGATCTCGGCGATCGGCGCGACCCGCGACAAGTCCGTCCACGACGAGGACGCCGTCCGCAAGCAGGCCCTCGCCGCGGTCGAGAGCATCCACGGGGTGGCCGAGCGGATCTGCAACCGTTCCGAGTACGACGTCGTCTGGTACGAACGCCACGACCGCTTCGGCGCCACGCTGCGGGTCGCCCCCCTGTCGGTGTCGGGCCTGCTGCGCGAGAAGCTCTTCGAGGACCGCTCCGTGGTCCTGACCTCGGCCACCCTCAAACTCGGCGGTGACTTCAACGGCGTCGCGGCCTCCATGGGCCTGTCACCGGAGGGGGTGGAGGGAGACGACACGCCGGTCTGGAAGGGCCTGGATGTCGGTTCGCCCTTCGACTACCCGAAGCAGGGCATCCTCTATGTCGCCAAGCACCTGGCCACCCCGGGCCGCGAAGGCACCCGCGGCGACATGATGGACGAGCTCGCGGAGCTGATCGAGGCCGCCGGCGGCCGCACCCTCGGACTCTTCTCCTCCATGCGCGGTGCCAAGGCGGCCGCCGAGGAGCTGCGCGGCCGGCTCGACAACCCGATCCTGCTCCAGGGCGAGGAGACGCTCGGCGAGCTGATCAAGGCCTTCGCCGCCGATCCGAAGACCTGCCTGTTCGGGACGCTGTCGCTGTGGCAGGGCGTGGACGTGCCCGGCCCCAGCTGCCAGCTGGTGGTGATGGACAGGATTCCGTTCCCGCGCCCCGACGACCCGCTGATGAGCGCCCGGCAGAAGTCGGTGGAGGAGCACGGCGGCAACGGGTTCATGGCCGTGGCGGCCACGCATGCCGCGCTGCTGATGGCCCAGGGCGCCGGTCGTCTCGTACGGGCGATGGGCGACCGGGGTGTCGTCGCGGTCCTGGATCCGCGCCTGGCCACGGCCCGGTACGGGAGCTTCCTGCGGGCCACGCTGCCGGACTTCTGGTACACCACGGACCGGAACCAGGCCCGCCGCTCCCTGGCGGCCATCGACGCGTCCGCGCAGGCCGACGGGAAGTAGTTCTCGGGGCAAAGGGCAACCCCCGGGACCGGCGCAGTGGATCCCGGGGGCTGGACGGAGGCGGCGGGGTCAGACCCGTCGCAGTACGGCGACGACCTTGCCGAGGATGGTCGCCTCGTCGCCGGGGATCGGCTGGTAGGCGGAGTTGTGCGGGAGGAGCCAGACATGGCCGTCCTCGCGCTTGAAGCGCTTGACGGTGGCTTCGCCGTCCAGCATCGCGGCGACGATGTCGCCGTTCTCCGCGACCGGCTGGCGACGGACCGTGACCCAGTCGCCGTCACAGATGGCCGCCTCGATCATCGAGTCGCCGACGACCTTGAGGACGAAGAGCTCGCCGTCGCCCACGAGCTGGCGGGGGAGCGGGAACACGTCCTCGACCGACTCCTCGGCGAGGATCGGGCCACCGGCCGCGATCCGGCCGACCAGGGGAACGTAGGAGGCGGCGGGCTTGCCGGTGGTGTCCGTCTGCTGCGAGCTGGGCTGGTCGGAGCCGCGCACCTCGTACGCCCGGGGGCGGTGCGGGTCGCGGCGCAGGAAGCCCTTCCGCTCCAGGGCCATCAGCTGGTGGGCGACGGACGACGTGCTGGACAGGCCGACCGCCTGGCCGATCTCCCGCATCGACGGCGGGTAACCCCGCCGCTGCACGGAGTCGCGAATGACCTCGATGACCCGCCGCTGCCGGTCCGTGAGTCCGGAGCTGTCGGCGCGGATGCCTGGAGGTCGACCTGGCAGCGAGCGTGCGGGGCGTACGGGCTCCGCCTCCGGGTTCAGGTTTGCGTCGTTCATGGCATGCACCGGCTCAAGTCGGCTCTGGGAGCGGTTCTGGGCAGTGATGGCGGCACTGTCTGCGGTCGTGGTCACGTCGGCCCCTCTCGAAATGTTCTCCCTAGCTGGACAACGGTAGTTGCTTTCGAAAGGTTGCGCCAAACACACGTTCGAGTGAAAAATCGCAGATCGTCCCGCGCGGGCAAATCGAGAGGTGTATGGGCGATCGGTTGGCCGAACGCGGGTTCGGCCCGGCAACCGCTGCTTACGGTACCCTTCCCGGTCGGATCACGGCCCTCCGGGTCCGGGCCCAGTGTGGCACCGAAAGGCCTCGAATCCGCCTGCCGGGCGCTGCGACACGCGGAGCGGGGTAAATCCACCGCAACCCAAGATCTAGTGGTTGGATGAGCGCAGCCGCCCAGAAGTTGTGGTCCCCGGGTCCGCCGAGGCTCCCGACATCGCATATGCTGGTGGCTGCTTCACGAGCCCCCGGCAGAGCCCGTCTCCGTCGTTCAGGAGCCTCGTGAGGTGATTCAGTCGTGCCAAGAGGGAGGGTGAGGGAACCATGCACTGCCCCTTCTGCAGGCACCCCGACAGCCGCGTCGTCGACAGCCGCACCACGGACGACGGCACGTCGATCCGCCGGCGCCGTCAGTGCCCCGACTGCTCCCGTCGCTTCACGACGGTGGAGACGGCCTCGCTGATGGTGATCAAGCGCAGCGGGGTGACCGAACCCTTCAGCCGTACCAAGGTCATCTCCGGCGTGCGCAAGGCGTGCCAGGGGCGGCCGGTCACCGAGGACGCCCTCGCCAAGCTCGGCCAGCGGGTCGAGGAGGCGGTGCGCGCCACCGGGAGTGCCGAGCTGACCACCCACGACGTGGGTCTGGCCATACTCGGCCCGTTGCAGGAGCTCGACCTGGTCGCGTACCTGCGCTTCGCGTCCGTTTACAAAGCGTTCGACACCCTTGAAGACTTCGAGACCGCCATCGCGGAACTGCGCGAGCGGCGGCCTCACCCCGAAGAGTGCGAGCACGGGGCGACCGGATCGGTCCCCGTGCCCGCCTCCGCCGCCGACTGACCGGACGGCCCTCCCCGCGGTGCTCGCGCTCCGCGGTGTGGCCGGTGAGTCGCGCGAAGAGACGTAGATACAGAGACACAGCACCGTGCCGCGGAATAACGCTGGCACTTTAGGGCGTTTTTGCCCGCATATGGGAGGCCTGGCATGACAGAGACGGCGAGCAGCTCGGCACGTGGTTCCCGCGCCAAGGGAACCAAGGCAGCCAAGGGCGGCCTGCGTATCGAGCGCATCCACACCACCCCCGGCGTGCACCCGTACGACGAGGTGAGCTGGGAGCGCCGTGACGTCGTCATGACCAACTGGCGCGACGGCTCGGTCAACTTCGAGCAGCGTGGTGTCGAGTTCCCCGACTTCTGGTCGGTGAACGCGGTCAACATCGTCACCAGCAAGTACTTCCGCGGGGCGGTCGGCACCCCGCAGCGCGAGACCGGTCTGAAGCAGCTGATCGACCGGATCGTGAAGACCTACACGAAAGCCGGCGAGGACAACGACTACTTCTCCTCGCCCGCCGACGCGGAGATCTTCGAGCACGAGCTGACCTACGCCCTCCTGCACCAGATCTTCAGCTTCAACTCCCCGGTGTGGTTCAACGTCGGCACGCCCCAGCCGCAGCAGGTCTCCGCCTGCTTCATCCTGGCCGTCGACGACTCCATGGAGTCGATCCTCGACTGGTACAAGGAAGAGGGCATGATCTTCAAGGGCGGCTCCGGCGCCGGCCTGAACCTCTCCCGCATCCGCTCCTCCAAGGAGCTCCTCTCCTCCGGCGGCAACGCCTCCGGCCCCGTCTCCTTCATGCGCGGCGCCGACGCGTCCGCAGGAACGATCAAGTCGGGCGGCGCCACCCGCCGCGCGGCCAAGATGGTCGTCCTGGACGTGGACCACCCGGACGTCGAGGCCTTCATCGAGACCAAGGTGAAGGAGGAGGAGAAGATCCGCGCCCTGCGCGACGCGGGCTTCGACATGGACCTGGGCGGCGACGACATCACGTCCGTCCAGTACCAGAACGCCAACAACTCCGTCCGCGTGAACGACGAGTTCATGACGGCCGTCGAGAACGGCACCAAGTTCGGGCTGCGGGCCCGCATGAGCGGCGAGGTCATCGAGGAGGTCGACGCCAAGGCGCTCTTCCGCAAGCTCGCCGAGGCCGCGTGGGCCTGCGCCGACCCGGGCATCCAGTACGACGGTGTGATCAACAACTGGCACACCTGCCCCGAGTCCGGCCGCATCACCGCGTCCAACCCGTGCAGCGAGTACATGCACCTGGACAACACGTCCTGCAACCTCGCCTCGCTCAACCTGATGAAGTTCCTGAACGACGACGGCAAGGGCAACCAGTCCTTCGACGCCGAGCGCTTCTCCAAGGTCGTCGAGCTCGTCATCACCGCGATGGACATCTCCATCTGCTTCGCGGACTTCCCCACGCAGAAGATCGGCGAGAACACCCGCGCCTTCCGCCAGCTGGGCATCGGCTACGCCAACCTCGGCGCCCTGCTGATGGCCACCGGCCACGCGTACGACTCGGACGGCGGCCGCACCCTCGCCGCGTCGATCACCTCGCTGATGACCGGTACCGCCTACAAGCGCTCCGCCGAGCTGGCCGCCATCGTCGGTCCGTACGACGGCTACGCCCGCAACGCCGAGTCGCACAAGCGCGTCATGAAGCAGCACGCCGACGCCAACGCCGTCGCGCCGCGCACCGAGGACCTGGACAGCGCGATCTGGGCCGCGGCGACCGAGGCCTGGCAGGACGTCCTGCGCCTCGGCGAGCGGAACGGCTTCCGCAACTCCCAGGCCTCCGTCCTGGCGCCCACCGGCACCATCGGTCTCGCGATGTCCTGCGACACCACCGGTGTCGAGCCGGACCTGGCCCTGGTCAAGTTCAAGAAGCTCGTCGGCGGCGGCTCGATGCAGATCGTCAACGGCACCGTGCCGCAGGCCCTGCGCCGCATGGGCTACCAGGAGGAGCAGATCGAGGCGATCGTCACCCACATCGCCGAGCACGGTGTGGTCGTCGACGCCCCGGGCCTGAAGACCGAGCACTACGAGGTCTTCGACTGCGCGATGGGCGAGCGTTCCATCTCCGCGATGGGCCACGTCCGCATGATGGCCGCGATCCAGCCCTGGATCTCCGGCGCGATCTCGAAGACGGTCAACATGCCGGAGACGGCGACCGTCGAGGAGATCGAGGAGATCTACTTCGAGGCGTGGAAGATGGGCGTCAAGGCGCTCGCGATCTACCGCGACAACTGCAAGGTCGGCCAGCCCCTCTCCGCCAAGAAGAAGGAGGAGGAGAAGGAGGAGGTCACCGCCAAGACGGAGGAGACCATCCGCGCCGCCGTCGAGAAGGTCATCGAGTACCGTCCCGTCCGCAAGCGCCTCCCCAAGGGCCGCCCGGGCATCACCACCTCCTTCACGGTCGGTGGCGCCGAGGGCTACATGACCGCGAACTCCTACCCGGACGACGGTCTGGGCGAGGTCTTCCTGAAGATGTCCAAGCAGGGCTCGACCCTGGCGGGCATGATGGACGCCTTCTCGATCGCCGTCTCGGTCGGCCTGCAGTACGGCGTGCCGCTGGAGACCTACGTCTCGAAGTTCACCAACATGCGCTTCGAGCCGGCCGGCATGACGGACGACCCGGACGTGCGGATGGCGCAGTCGATCGTCGACTACATCTTCCGCCGCCTGGCGCTGGACTTCCTGCCCTTCGAGACCCGCTCCGCGCTCGGCATCCACACCGCCGAGGAGCGCCAGCGCCACCTGGAGACCGGCTCCTACGAGCCCCTCGAGGACGAGCTGGACACCGAGTCCCTGGCGCAGTCGGCCCCGCTGGCCGCGGTGCCGTCGGCCCCGAAGCCGGTCGCGCCCGCCGTGCCGGTCCCGGCTCCGAAGACGGCGCACAGCAGCGCCGAACTGGTCGAGATGCAGCTCGGGGTCTCCGCGGACGCCCCGCTCTGCTTCTCCTGCGGCACGAAGATGCAGCGCGCCGGCTCCTGCTACATCTGCGAGGGCTGCGGCTCCACCAGCGGCTGCAGCTGACCGCGCGCCGGCTGGGCGTGAAGAACAGCGGTTGAGGGCGGTGGGGCTCGGTATCGGGCGCCACCGCCCTCGGCGTTGGCGCGTGCGCCCTGGGGGAGGTCCCGACGGGCGAGGGCGGCGCTGCTCGGCGTGGCCGACCGGGAGTTCGGGCTTCGGTTGCACGAGCGGGATGCGGTCGAACTGGTAGGGATGTACCTCGCCGGGGACTGACCCGGGCCGCGCCGGGACCGTACGATGGCGCCGTGCTGGTCAAGTGGATTCGCTGCACGGTGACGGACCGACGCGGGTTCGAGCGGGGGCAGCGAAAATGGGCGGGGCTGCCGGGCGAGCCGGGATTCCGGGGGCAGGGCGGCGGCTGGAGCCGGGGCCGGCAGTCGGTCGCGCACGTCTTCGCGTTCTGGGAGAGCCGCTCCTTCTACGACTCCTTCATGGCCCGCAGCCACGACCGGCTGGCCGCCGCGCAGAACGGCACCTACACCCATCCGCGCGTGACCCTCTTCGACCACCGCTTCGACGTGAAGACCGGCTTCGAGCCGCGCTTCACGGACGCCGACGTGGTACGTGTCGCGCACACCCGGGTCCGTGAGGGCCGGGTCGACCACTTCGCCCTCATGCAGGAGAAGGTGTGGAATCCGGCCATGGCGGGTTCTCCCGGCATGATCAGGGGCCTCTTCGGCGAGGCCCCTGGCCGGGAGTTTCTGGTGCTGTCGATGTGGCACGCGGCCGCCGAGCACGGCAAGTACCGGCAGGAGCGGGTCGAGCGGCTCTCCCTGCGCGCCCAGATCCAGGCCGACGTCGAGGCCCTGACCGGCGACGTCGTCGATCTCGAACCCTCCTGGACCGTCTGAACCGGTATGACCGTCGGACGATCGGGCGGCCCTTCCGGCGTGCCCGGTCGGTGGGCCCGCCGATGGCCGAATAGGGTCGTGGGATGGTTCGACCACGGCGCATCGTCCTCGTCCGGCACGGGGAATCAGAGGGGAATGCCGACGATTCGGTGTACGAACGGGAGCCCGACCACGCCCTGCGGCTGACGGCGACCGGGCGCGAGCAGGCCGCGGCGGTCGGCGTACGGCTGCGCGAGCTCTTCGGCGACGAGACGATCAGCGCGTACGTCTCCCCCTACCGCCGGACCCTGCAGACCTTCCGGGAACTGCGGCTGGACCCCACGCGGGTCCGGATGCGCGAAGAGCCCAGACTGCGCGAGCAGGACTGGGGGAACTGGCAGGACCGGGACGACGTACGGCTCCAGAAGGCGTACCGGGACGCATACGGGCACTTCTTCTACCGCTTCGCGCAGGGCGAGTCGGGCGCCGACGTCTACGACCGGGTCGGCTCCTTCCTGGAGAGCCTCTACCGCAGCTTCGAGGCCCCGGACCATCCGCAGAACGTGCTGCTGGTGACGCACGGGCTGACCATGAGGCTGTTCTGCATGCGGTGGTTCCACTGGTCGGTGGCCGAGTTCGAGGCCCTGTCCAACCCCGAGAACGGCGCATTCCGGACGCTCGTGCTGGGCCCGGACGGCCGGTACCGGATGGACCGCCCCTTCGAGCGGTGGACCACACCTGAGCCCTACGACCTGGACGGCTAGAGTGACCCGCGATGACGCCTGACTCCACTTCCGAACGGCGCTACGCACGCGCCCTGTCCAGCCTCCGCGGGCTGGCCCTGGGGGACGCCCTGGGCTCCCAGTACTTCGTCCCCGTGAACTACCCCCTCCTCAAGCGGCGTGAACTGCCCGTCGGCAACGAAACGTGGCAGTGGACCGACGACACCGAGATGGCCTGCTCGGTGGTGGCCGTGCTCGCCGAGCACGGACGCATCGACCAGGACGCGCTGGCGAGCTCCTTCGCCCACCACCACGACTTCGACCGGGGCTACGGACCGGCCGTGAACCGGATGCTGCGCCTGGTCCGGGAGGGCCAGGACTGGCGCACGCTCGCCGCCGAACTGTTCAACGGCCAGGGCTCCTGGGGCAACGGCGCCGCCATGCGCATCGCGCCCCTGGGCGCCTGGTACGCGGACGACCCCGAGCAGGCAACGCACCAGGCGGAGATCTCCGCCTACACCACCCACCAGCACCGCGAGGCCGTCTGCGGGGCCATGGCCGTCGCCGCGGCGGCCGCGCTCGCGGCGGCTCCGGCCGGCCCGCCGAAGGCCGCCGACCTGCTGGACGGGGTGATCGCCCTGGTGCCGCGCAGCGCCGTGGGCGCGGGGCTCCGCCGGGCACGCGACATGCTGGACTACGGCGACGCGACCACGGTCGCGGCGGTCCTGGGCTGCGGGCGGCGTACGAGCGCCCATGACACCGTGCCGTTCGCCCTATGGTCGGCGGCGCGTTCGCTGGACGACTACGAGCGGGCGTTCTGGACCACCGCACAGGTGGGCGGCGACGTCGACACGACCTGCGCGATCGTCGGCGGCGTGCTGGGCGCCCGCGGCGACGAGGCGCTGCCTGCCGCGTGGCTGGCGCGCACCGAGGCCCTGCCGGCCTGGCTGCCGGAGGCGGTGGCGCGCTAACTCATCGGACGCGGCGGCCGGGGCGGGGGCCGGCAACGGGGGCTCGGATGGGGCGGATGGGGATGGGGACGGGCTTCCGAGCAGGGCGAATCCGCCCGCTGCGATTGTCACGGTCCCGCCACAGGCTCTTTTGATCCTGTTCAAAACCGACTGGCACCGGCCTACGCTGTCCGCTCCGCCGCCCCACCCGAACCGGGGGCGGGGTGACAGGGGAGGGGAACCCGATGCCAGAGAACACCGACGGGGTGGACAAAGCCGCCGACCGGACCGAGGGCGCAGCAGCCCGAGAGCCGGCCGCCGATCAGGCGCCACCGGTCGCGCCCGCACCGCCGACGGGCAGTGGAACCCCGGCCGACGCCGCCGCCTGGCATGCCTGGCAACGGCAGCAGGCCTGGCAACGGAGCGCCGCCGCCCGGGCCGCGGCCTCCGCGCCGCCCGAGTGGGTGGTCCGGATACGGCCCGCCGAGGCCGCCCCGATTGGCGGCGTGACCCTTGCCGCGACGCTGATCACCGGCCTCTGCGCCGCCCTGCTCCTCGGCGACGGCATGGGTCCCGGCCTGCTGCTCGCCGTCGTACCCGCGGTGGTCGCCGCGTACGCCGCCGCCCGCGCGGCCCGTCGTACCGCCCGCCCCTGGACCCTCGTCTGGGCGGTCGGCTGCCTCGCCCTCCTCGCCGTACCCGCGCTGCGCGACTCGGCCTGGCCGTCCACCCTCGCGATCCTCGCCGCCCTCCTACTCGGAGCGCTGGCCCTGCACGGCAGCCGCACCTGGCCCGGTGTCCTGCTCAGCCCGCTCGGTGTGTTCGAGGCGGCCGTCTCCGGGCTCGGATGGGCCTGGGAGGGCCTGCGCTCGCGCAGCGGCGGCAACAAGGACCGCTGGCTTCCCGTGGCCAAGGCGGTGGCCGTGGCCGCGGCCCTCCTGCTCCTCTTCGGCACGCTGTTCGCCTCCGCCGACGCGGCCTTCGCCGATCTGCTGGGCGCGCTGACGCCCGACATCTCCATCGAGGACGGACCCATCCGGATCGTCCTCTTCCTGCTCGGCTGCTTCCTCGCCGTGGCGGCCGCCCGCGCGGCGGCCGCCCCCTTGCGCTGGGACCGGATCGAGGTGAGTCCCGGCAAGGCGCGCTCCCGCGTCGAATGGGCGCTTCCGCTCGTCGTCCTCAACCTGCTCTTCGCCGGCTTCAACGCCGTACAGCTGGCCGTCCTGTTCGGCGGGTACGACAAGGTCCTGGAGAGCACCGGTCTCACCTACGCCGAGTACGCCCGGCAGGGCTTCTGGCAGCTGCTCTGGGCTACCCTGCTCACCCTCGTCGTGATCGCGCTGGCCCTGCGCTGGGCCCCGCGCTCCGGCGCCGGCGACCGGCGCTTCGTGCGCGTCGTCCTCGGGGTGCTCTGCGTGCTGACGCTGGTCGTCGTCGCCTCCGCGCTGCGCCGCATGGACCTCTACGTGGACGCGTACGGCCTGACCACCCTGCGGGTGTCCGTGGCCGCGATGGAGATCTGGCTGGGCCTCGTTCTCGTACTGATCATGGCCGCGGGGGTGTTCGGCGCGCGCCGGCTCCCGCGGGTGATCGCCGGGAGCGCCGCGGCCGCCGTCCTGGCCTTCGGTCTGCTGTCCCCGGACGGGATGGTCGCCGAGCGCAACGTCGCCCGCTTCCAGGCGGACGGCAAGATCGACCTGGACTACTTCCAGAGCCTCTCGGCGGACGCCGCCCCGGCGCTCGACCGGCTGCCCGAGCCCCAGCGCTCCTGCGCCCTGCGCGGGATCGGCGAGGAGATCTCCAGGGCCGGGGACGTCCCCTGGTACGCGATGAGCCTCGGCGAGCACCGGGCCCGGCAGATCCTGCGCGAGCGGCCGGTGGCTGCCACCCGTGAGGTCTGCTCGCGGCTCGGGACCTTCGGCAGCCGCAGCGAGTACTAGGCGTTCGCGGCGTGGGCACCGCCCCGAGAGTCGCGGGCCCCGCACTCGAACGGGCGATTCTCGCGGCGGTAGTTGGGGAGGGCGGGCTCGGGCCGAGTCGCGCGGCCCCGGTCGTTCCTTCACGACTGCGACCCGGTGCGCGGCCGGCGGGGGGGGGAGTCGCCTGGTCCGGAGCCTGGGCGACGGCCGGGGGGCTCGACGGGGGGCCCGTGAGGCAGGGGATCGGGCAGGCTGGTGCGGGGCCCGTGGTGGAGGGGGCTCCGGCCGTGTCGGAGGGCGCGTGAAGGTGTGCGGGAGCGAAGGGTGGTTCGAAGGCGGGCGTCGCCGGCACCGAGGCGACCGGCGTGGCGGGGCCGGCGCCGACCGGCGCGAAAGCCGCGGCGCGGGAGCGGGCGCGGGAGCGCGCATGGGGTCGGGCGTGGGTCGACGGGGACCGGCGGGGCGGCCGGAACCCGGCCCGACCCGGGGCGGGGTGTGCAGGCGGCGCGGGGCGGCGTACCCTTGCTGGCGCCATGCCGTACGAAGCACCCACCCACACCGTCGAACGCTCCCTCCGTGCAACCACCGGCGCCAAGGTCATCGCCGGGGTCGACGAAGTCGGACGAGGAGCCTGGGCCGGTCCCGTCACCGTGTGCGCGGCGATCACCGGCCTGCGCCGGCCGCCCGCCGGGCTCACCGACTCCAAACTCCTCACACCCAAGCGACGCGACGCCCTCGTCGGCGTCCTGGAGACCTGGGTCACGGCCTACGCACTCGGAGACGCCTCCCCGGAGGAGATCGACGAGCTGGGGATGACCGCCGCCCTGCGGCTGGCGGCGGAGCGCGCCCTGGGCGCCCTGCCGGTGCGGCCCGACGCGGTCATCCTCGACGGCAAGCACGACTATCTCGGCGCGCCCTGGCAGGTCCGCACGGTGATCAAGGGCGACCAGTCGTGCGTCGCCGTCGCGGCGGCCTCGGTCATAGCCAAGGTCCGTCGCGACCGGATGATGGCCCAACTCGGCGGACACGGCGGCGGCTTCGAGGAGTTCGCCTTCGCCGCCAACGCCGGATATCCCTCGCCCGTGCACAAGGCGGCGCTGCGGGAGCTGGGACCCACCCCCTACCACCGGCTCTCCTGGTCGTACCTCGACGCGCTTCCCCGGTGGCGCCATCTCAAGAAGCAGCGCCGCAGCGAGGAGTCGATGGAGCTGGAAAACGGAGGCCAACTCGGCTTCGATTTCTGATCGCACCCACGTGCCACCGCCCGGTACGTTTCGTACCGGTGTTTGACAGTCATCACGTCACGCCTCTCACCACGCCATCGAGGAGCCTCAGATTCACGAGAGTGCCCAGGGTCCCCGCGTCACGCCGGCGCCGAGCCGCACCGCGCAGACCCCCCGCCCCGTACCTGGTCCGCGTCCCGCAGCCGTCCCGCGGCCCGGACGCCCCGGCCCCGCCCCCGCGGCGGCGAGCCGCCCGGCTGGTGCCGCCCCCAGGCCCGTCCCGCCCGCGCAGCGTGCGCCGCAGGCGGCCGCCGGACCCGTTCCCGCCGGCCCCGCGGCTCCGTCCGTCTCGGCGGCGGTGCCGCAGATCCAGCTGATCCCGGCCTCCGCCGAAGGTGCGCTCGACGCCGCCGAAGAGGCCGTGGACCTGCTGCTCGACACCGGGCGCGCGCCCGGTGACATCCTCGTCCTCACCACCGGCGACCCGCACCCGTGGGCCGCTCACGAGCTGTCCTTCGGCGAGGCCGCGTACTGGGCCCTGCACGACGCCGGGGACGACGTCTTCTACGCGGACGCCGCTCAGGTCCAGCGCGCCGGCGGCCGTCCCGTCGTCGTCTTCGCCGTCAACGGCGGAGCGGTCGACACGGTCGCGGGCTCCCTGCCGGTCGCGCTCACGCGGGCCGGTGCACTGCTGATCGTGTGCGGTGACCCGCAGCAGACCAACTCCGTACTGGGCGCGGGCGTCTGAGGCCCCGTTTGCCCGGTACGGCCGGGGGGCGGGGCGGGGCGGGCCGTGGGCCGGCCCCGCCGAAGCCCGAGGGCCGATGCGCCGTACGCACGCCCCCGTCCGCCGGGAGGCCTGCGGGGCTCAACGGGCGGCAGTTCGGCGCAGTGCCTCGGCCGCGCCGCCACCGGTGTGCAGGGCGATCGGGGCGAACTCGGCCGCCGTGTCGCCGAGCCGCTCGGGGCGCGAGTCCGAGCTTGGCCGGCGGCCGCCGCGGCCTTCGCCCAGGACCTGCCAGCCCCCGCGGGTCAGCGTGATGTACGCGCCGCAGCGCAGCCCGTGCAGGGTGCAGGCGTCCCGCAGCCCCCACATCCAGGCACCGTCCTCCTCGGTCCACCGCTCGTCGCCCTCGCGGCAGTAGAGCAGCACCGCCGTGCGCACCGGGGTCCGGCGCCGCAGGTCGTGCGGGAGGACCCGGCGCAGGCGGGACAGCAGCGCGTTGCGGTACTCCCAGCCGTCGGCCGTGGCCGACCGCTGCACGAAGGAGGCGCTCGCGACGAGCTGCTCCTCCGGGCCGAGGACGGCGATGACCGCGGTCGAGGGCACGGGGCCGTGCCGGGAGTGCAGGCCGCTGACGACCTCGCGCGGATTGCGGAGCAGGGGGATGCCCGCCGCCGTCCACTCGGCGGGTTCCAGCAGCCGGCCGTGCCGGCTGGCGCCGCCGGTTGCCGTGGTCAGGGACGTGGTCGAGGGCGGGGCGAATCCGAAGGTCACGGTCCTCCCTTCGGGTACACGCCCGCGGACGGGCACGGCTGGAGTGTGGGCGCGCCGCAGCACGGCCCAGGAGGATGCCGGGGAGCCGGGCGGGAGCACTCCAATTCTCGCGTGGCCCGCGAGCATGCGGCAACGAGCAATTGGAGTCGCCGACCGGAATTCGCCGGTATGCCGTTCATATCCTTGCCCCGTCAGGCCGGAGATGACGCATTCGGCTAGGGCTGAAGCGCCAGTACCAGCGGGAACACCCCCTTCGCGCCTGCCCGCCGGAGCAGCCGGGCGGCGACGGCGAGGGTCCATCCGCTCTCCGCGCGGTCGTCCACGAGGAGCACCGGTCCCGCTGCCTCGGCCAGTGTGGCCGCCAGGGCCGGGGGCACGCTCAAGGCCTGGTGGAGCCCGCGTACCCGCTGGGCGCTGTTGGAGGAGGGCAGGCCGTACTCCGGGACCTGGTCGGTGTAGGCGATCGTCCCGAGCAGCGGCATCCGCCCCACCTCCGCGATGTGCGCGGCCAGCGAGCCGACCAGCTGGGGCCGGCTGCGCGAGGGCAGCGCGACCACGCCCACCGGCCTGGCCGGCGCGTCCGGGGCCCCCGAGGCCCAGCCGCCGGGTCCGCGGGCCCAGTCGGCGAGGACCGCCACCACGGCCTGGGCGACGTCGTCGGGGATCAGCTGGTCCGGGCTCTGCGGGGCGAGCATCGGGCGCAGCCGGTTGCCCCAGCCGATGTCGGAGAGCCGGCCCAGCGCCCGGCCCGTGGAGGCCTGTTCCCCGGCCGGGATGCGGCCCTTGAGATCGACGCCGACCGCCGCGAGTCCCGTCGGCCACATCTTGCGCGGCTCCAGCTCCACGCCCGGGCGGCCGAGTTCGCCGCGGGCGGTGTCCAGCGCCGCGGTGGACACCTCCGCCGTGAACCGGGCTCCGGCGCAGTTGTCGCAGCGGCCGCAGGGCGCCGCCTGTTCGTCGTCGAGCTGGCGGCGCAGGAACTCCATCCGGCACCCGGTGGCCGCCGCGTAGTCGCGCATGGCCTGCTGTTCCGCGGCCCGCTGACGGGCGACCCAGGCGTAGCGCTCGGCGTCGTAGGCCCACGGCTCGCCGGTCGAGGTCCAGCCGCCCTTGACCCGGTGCACGGCGCCGTCCACGTCCAGCACCTTGAGCATCGTCTCCAGCCGGGTGCGGCGCAGGTCGACCAGCGGTTCCAGGGCGGGCAGCGACAGCGGCCGCCCCGCCTGGGCGAGTACGTCCAGCGTGCGGCGCACCTGCTCCTCGGGCGGGAAGGCCACCGAGGCGAAGTACTGCCAGATCGCCTCGTCCTCCCGGCCGGGCAGCAGCAGGACCTCCGCGTGCTCCACTCCGCGGCCGGCGCGGCCGACCTGCTGGTAGTAGGCGATGGGAGAGGAGGGGGAGCCGAGGTGCACGACGAAACCGAGGTCGGGCTTGTCGAAGCCCATGCCCAGGGCGGAGGTGGCCACCAGCGCCTTGACCCGGTTGGCCTGGAGGTCGTCCTCGGCCTGCTGCCGGTCGGCGTTCTCCGTCTTCCCCGTGTACGAGGACACCGTGTGCCCGCGGTGGCGCAGGTACGCGGTGACCTCCTCGGCCGCCGCGACCGTCAGCGTGTAGATGATCCCGGAGCCGGGCAGGTCGCCGAGGTGGTCGGCGAGCCATGCCAGCCGGTGCGCCGCGTCGGGCAGCGTCAGCACGGCCAGGCTCAGGCTCTCGCGGTCCAGCGGGCCGCGCAGCACGAGGGCGTCCGTGCCGGCGCCGGTGCCGAGCTGTTCGGCGACGTCGGCGGTCACGCGGGCGTTGGCCGTGGCGGTCGTGGCGAGCACCGGGACGCCCGGCGGGAGATCGGCCAGCATGGTGCGCAGCCTGCGGTAGTCCGGGCGGAAGTCGTGCCCCCAGTCGGAGATGCAGTGGGCCTCGTCCACGACGAGGAGGCCGGTGGCGGCGGAGAGCTTGGGGAGGACCTGGTCGCGGAAGTCGGGGTTGTTGAGCCGCTCCGGGCTGACCAGCAGGACGTCCACCTCGCCCGCCGCGACCTCGGCCTGGATGCCCTCCCACTCCTCGGGGTTGGCGGAGTTGATGGTGCGGGCGCGGATGCCGGCGCGGGCGGCGGCCTCGACCTGGTTGCGCATCAGCGCGAGGAGCGGGGAGACGATCACGGTGGGTCCGGCGCCGCTCGCCCGCAGCAGCGAGGTGGCGACGAAGTACACCGCGGACTTGCCCCAGCCCGTGCGCTGGACGACCAGCGCCCGGCGCTTGTGCGCGACGAGCGCTTCGATCGCCCGCCACTGGTCCTCACGCAGCCGAGCCGTGCCCGTGGGGTCGCCCACGAGGCGGGCTAGTACGGAGTCGGCCGAGGACCTCAGGTCTGCGTTCATGCCCCCATGCAACCCGATGCCTCCGACATCGCGCCAATGCCGCTCTGAGCCTGTGGATGTTGAAACTTGAAATGGTTATCCACAGGGCTTTCGTGATCGGATCTTGCGCGGGACCTTCGGGGCATGACGAACGAGCAGGCATCACGCAACCCGTCCGACCGGCCGTCCACGAGCACCGCCGGTTCCACCACCGACTCCCGGATCACCCTGCGCAGCCCGGCCGAACTGGCCGACGCGCTGCCCTACATGCTCGGCTTCCACCCCACCGACTCCCTGGTCATGGTCGCCGTGCACGGCGAGGGCGGCCGCTTCGGCGGCCGGCTGCGCGTCGGCATCCCGGCCACTCCCGCGGAATGGGAGGACACCGCACGGCAGGTGGCCGACTGCCTGATCCGCGGCAGCGAACGGCGCGGCGTCAAGCCCGACGGCATCGTCGTCTTCCTCTGCCAGGAGCCGCAGAGCGGGGAGAGCGGGCAGCGCGTGATGACCCGGCTGCGGCCGCTCGCCCAGCGCATCAGGCTGGCCTGCGGCGCGCTGGACGTGCCCGTGCTCGAAGCGCTGTGCCTCTCCGCCGGCCGCTTCTGGTCCTACGTCTGCCCCGACCAGCGCTGCTGCCCCGCCGAGGGCAGTCCGCTTGCCGCCGTCGGCACCTCGGTCATGGCCGCCGCGGCGACCTTCGCCGGCCTCCAGGTCCGGGGCTCGCTCAAGGAGATCGAGGGACGGCTGGCGCCTCTGGGCGGCCCCGTGGCCGCGGAGATGGAACGCGCCCTGGACCAGGCGGCCGCCGCCCTCGTACCCAAGATCCTCGACGGGGCCACCCGGCAGGAGGTCGGCGCCGAGACCCTGGCACTGGCCCGGGCGCTGATGCGGCGGATCGCCCTCGCCCCGCCCGCCGAGGGCATCCACGCCGACGACCGGGACGACGCGCTGCTCGGCCACGACGAGGCGGCCGCCCTCATCCTCGGCCTCCAGGACCGCGAGATCCGGGACATCGCGGCCGAGTGGATGGAGGACGAGGAGGCGGGCCCCGCCCTGCGGCTGTGGCGGGCCCTCGCCCGCCGCTGCGTCGGCGCGTACGGCGAACACGCGGCGGCTCCGCTCACCCTGGCGGGCTGGGTCTCCTGGTCCACCGGGGACGAGCCCACCGCCCGCATCGCCCTCGGGCTGGCCCTGCGGGCGGATGCCGAATACCGCTTCGCCCAGCTGCTCCACCACGCCTGCAACGAGGGCATCGACCCCGAGGGACTGCGCCAGTGCCTGCGGGAGGAGCGGCGGAGCCGCGAGCCACGGCGGGGCCGCCGCCCGGCCGGTGCGCGTCCCCCCGGCCGCCGGGGCAAGCCGGCTCCGAGCCGCGAGCCCCGCCGCACCGCGGGGAGCGGGCAGTGAGCGCCCGCGCGCTCCGCGGCTGCCCCCTGCTGCGGCGCATCGGGAGATCTCTGGGGGCCGCCGTGCGGCGCGCCACCCGCCCCGGCCGCGCTCGTCCGGCGCCGCGGCCCGTGACCCGGGCGGGGGTGGGGGCGTTCCCCTGGAGGGCGGCGGGGGCCCGGCCGCGCCGCCGCCCAGCTGAACCGACCGGAGCGCAGACAAGGCGACGCATGTCTCACCCCGCACCTCTCCGACCACCGGGCGTGCCCGCAGCCCGCAGACACGAGCTGCCGCCCGCGCACGGCGCCGTCATCTGCGTCGCCGCGCCCTGTCTGGCCATCTCGCCCGAACACGGCCAGCTGACGGGGCGGGGGATCGAAGGGATCTACCGCGCCGGGCGCCGGCTGCTGTCCCGTTGCGTGCTGCGCGTCGGCGGGCGTGATCCGGTGGCCGTCCAGGGACGCAGCCTCGGCGCCGACCGGGCCGCCTTCACCGCGACGGTGCGCACCGGAGCCGAGCCCGGCCCGGACCCGGACATCGGAGTGGAGCGGGTCCGGCACGCGGACGGCACCGAGCGGATCACCCTGCGCAGCTTCGCCGCCCGGCCGGTCCGGCTGCCCGTGGAGGTACTGCTCGGCACCGACCTGGCGGAGCTGGCAGCCGTGGCCGCCGGGCACTGCGGGCCCGAGGTGCCCGCCGGGGTGCACGCCGCCGGCCTGCGGTGGAGCGCCGGCGGGGCGCAGGCCGTCACCGCCGCCGATCCGCCGCCGGACGACGCTCTGGCCTCGTCCGGGCTGCTGCGCTGGGTGCTCGAGCTGGGGCCCGGCGAGTCGCGCACCATCGAGCTGCGGACCACGCAGGACCGCGTCGCGCGGGCGCCCGCCGGGCAGGTGGCCAACCCGCTCGCCGACGCCCGGGCGGAAGGGGACGACCCGCGAGCCGAGGCGTGGTTCAGGACCAGCGTCGAGGACCTGAGGGCGCTGCTGCTGAGGGATCCCGCGGAGCCGGGCGACGCCTTCGTGGCCGCGGGGGTGCCATGGCGGCTGGGACTGGCCCCGGCGGAGTCGCTCTGGGCCGCGCGGATGGCACTGCCGCTCGGGACCGGGCTGGCCGAGGCCACCTTGCGGATCCTTGCCCGCAGCCGGCACGGCGGGAGCGGCCCCGGCGCGGGGAGGATCCCGGGCCCGCTACGGGGGGCGGGCCCCCAGCTCCCGCCGGGCTGCACCGGTACGGAGGCGACCTTGGCCTTCCCCGCCGTGCTCGCCGAAGCCCGGCTCTGGGGTATGCCGCAGGACGGCGTGGCCCGGCTGCTCCCCGCCGCCGAGGGGTGCCTCGACTGGCTGCGGGGCGCACTGGGCGCCGACGGGTTCCTGGCCGACCCGGACCCCGGCCCCCGGCGCTGCGAGACCCAGGCCCACGCCCACCGCGCCGCGCTGCTCGGAGCCGATTTGCTCGCCGCGTGCGGGCGGCCCGGAGCCGAGGAGTGGCGGCAGTGGGCGGCCGCGCTGCGGGAGCGGTTCCAGGCCCGGTTCTGGATCGACGGTCCGGACGGGGGCCGGCCGGCGGCGGCCCTGCACCCCGACGGCCGGCCGCTGCCCCGGCTCACCGGAGCCGCCGCGCACCTGCTCGACACCGGCCTCCTCAGCGGGGGCCGGCTCGCCCCGGGCCTCCTGGACCGGGCCCGCACCGAGCAGGTGGCGCGGCTGCTCGGAGCCCCCGCCATGGACTGCGGATGGGGTCTGCGGAGCATGGCCCTCCAGGAGCCCGGGCACAACCCGTTCGGGCACCGCTCCGGTGCGGTGCGGGCGTACGAGAGCGCCGTGGCCGTGGCCGGACTGGCGCAGGCGGGCTTCGAGAAGGAGGCCGCGGGCCTGCTCCGGGGCCTGCTGGACGCGGCGGAGACCTTCGGGTACCGGCTGCCGGAGATGTTCGCGGCCGAGCAGCGCGTCTCCCGCAGCGCCCCGCTCCCGCACCCGGCGGCCTGCCGTCCGGCCGCCGTGGCCGCGGCGGCCGGGGTCCACGTCCTGACCGCGCTCGCCGGGATCCGGCCCGACGCCCCGGCGGGCACGGTCGCCCTCGTCCCGCTCCCCGGCGCACCCCTGGGGGCGCTGCGCCTCTCCGGCCTGCGCGTATCGGGAAAGCCCTTCGCCGTCCGGGTCAGCCGGCTCGGCCTCGGCATGGTGGAGGAGGCCGCGGATGCGCTCCAACTGGGAGGCTAGGGGCGTCCTGTCGCCGCGGCGGGATGCCTCCGGCCGGTAGAACGACGGCCTCGAGGTCACCAAAGCGCTGTTTATCGTCAAGCAGACGACTATGATCGCGGCATGTCGCCCTACGACCCGTCGGCCTTCCCGCCCTTCGCCGTCACCGTCGACCTGGTCGTGCTCACCGTGCGGCGCCACGCACTGTGTGCGCTGGTCGTGCGGCGGGGTGAGCAGCCGTTCCAGGGGCGCTGGGCGCTGCCCGGCGGATTCGTCCGCGGAGACGAGGACCTGGCGGGAGCCGCGGCCCGGGAGCTCTCCGAGGAGACCGGCCTGTGCGCCCACGACCCGGCCGTGCCGGGCGTGGGCAACGGGGCCCATCTCGAACAGCTGGCCACGTACGGTGATCCGAAGCGCGATCCGCGGATGCGCGTGGTCAGCGTGGCGCACCTGGTGCTGGCTCCGGACCTGCCGGCGCCCCGCGCGGGCGGGGACGCCAACAGTGCCCGCTGGGCCCCCGTCGACGAGCTGCTGGCGTCCGAGGAGGAGACCTCCGCCGGCCTCGCCTTCGACCATGCCCGGATCCTCGCCGACGGCGTCGAGCGGGCCCGCTCGAAGATCGAGTACTCGTCCCTGGCCACCGCCTTCTGCCCGCCCGAGTTCACCGTCGGCGAGCTGCGCCGGGTCTACGAGGCCGTCTGGGGCGTGGCCCTCGACCCGCGGAACTTCCACCGCAAGGTCACCGGGACCCCCGGGTTCCTGGTGCCGGCCGGAGGGACGACGACCCGTCAGGGCGGGCGCCCCGCGCAGCTGTTCCGGGCCGGCGGGGCCACCCTGCTCAACCCGCCGATGCTGCGCCCGGAGGTCTGAGGGCGCGACAGCCCTCCGGGCTCGCGGCCGGGCCCCGGCATCGGGAGCCAACCCGATGGCGATACTGGCATCCCATCGGACCGGTTGCGCCGCAAATCGGACATATCGCGTTATCTTGCTTGAGGTATTCACGCTGCCGCAGAGCGGTCTCACATCCCGCGAGAGAAGCGATGCTCCAGGCCATCGGACTCACCAGCACCCCCCGTCGCGACGCCCCGCCCCTCGTGGACGACCTCACCCTCGAGGTCCTCCCGGGGAGCGTGACCGCCCTGCTCGGCGAGCCGGGATCGGGCAAGACCACCGCACTGCGGCTCATGCTCGAACTCGAACGCGGCCGCGGCGTCACCTACTTCCGCGGCCGTCCGCTGCACCGGATCCCGCACCCCGGCCGTGAGGTCGGCGTCCTGCTCGGCGACGTCCCCGGCAACCCCGCGCGCACCGTACGCAACCAGCTGCGGATGCTCTGCGCCGCCGCGGGGGTGCCGGCCTCCCGGGCCGACACCATGCTCGAGGTCGTCGGGATCGCGGGCCTGCGTGACCAGCGGCTCGGCTCGCTGTCGCTTGGCATGGAGCGCCGTGTCGCGCTGGCCGCGGCGCTGCTCGCCGACCCCTGCACCCTGCTGCTGGACGAGCCCGCCGCCGGCCTCTCGCCCCGCGAGAGCGGCTGGCTCTACGGGCTGTTGCGCGGGCACGCCTCCCTCGGCGGAGCGGTGCTGTTCACCACCGCCGACGCCAAGGAGGCCGCACGCCACGCCGACCGGGTCGTCAGCGTCGAGGCGGGGCGGCTCGTCGCCGACCAGGACGCGGCCGAGTTCGCGCGGACCAGGCTGCGGCCGCGGGTCGCGGTGCGCACCCCGCACGCGGCCCGGCTGGCCGACGTACTGGGCCGGGAGGCCCGGGCCGCGCAGCGCGCGGTGGAGATCGTCAAGGAGAGCGGCAGCCGCCTGTCGGTGTACGGCAGCAGCTGCGCGGAGGTCGGGGAGGCGGCGTTCAAGCACGGAGTGCTGGTCCACCGGCTCGCCGACGAGACCGGAGACACCGGGGCTCCCACGCCGCCGGTCCCGCACGCCCGGGCCGCCGCCGAGACCGCCTCCGGTGCGGCGTCCGGCGCTGCTTGCGGCGAGGCGTCCGACACGGCCTCCGGGGCGGGATCGGGCGATGCCTCCTGGGGCGGGACGGCCCGGCGGGCACGGTCGCGGCGGCCCGCCTCTGCGGTGCGCCGCGTCGGCGGCCCCGTGCGGCCCCTGCGCTACGAGCTGCACCGGGTCTTCGGCACCGCCACTGCGGTCCTCACCGCCGCGCTCGTCGCCGTCGTCTCCGTCCTGACCGCCCTCGTCCTGGCCCGGGCCGGGCACACCCCGCAGAACCGGCTGCTCGCCGCCTGGCCCGAGCTGCTGCCGCTGCCGCCCGCCGCCCTCGGCGCGGGCCTGCTCGGAGCCCTGGCCTTCGGTGAGGAGTACCGCTACCCCGCGCTCGCCGCCGATCGCGGCACCGTGCCCCGCCGCCTCGGACTGCTCACCGCCAAGCTCGGCGTCTGCGCCGCCCTCGCCCTGCTGCTGGGCGCCCTGGTGGTGGTGGCCGACGCCGCCGCGCTGGCCCTCGTCTTCGACAGCGGCCCGCTGCGCACCCCGGCGCAATGGCTCTCCCCGGCCGCGAGTTGGGCAGGCCTGCTCATCGGCTGCGCCTGGGCCGGCGTCCTGGCCTCGGGCGTCTTCCGGTCCGCCACCGCCGGCCTGGCCGCGGTGGTCGCCGTACCGGTGCTGGTGGTGCCTCTGGTGCGCAAGGTGCTGGAGGGTTCGTCGGCCTACCCGGTCACCGGACTCGGCCCCCGCCTGCGGAGCCTGGCCTGGGTGCAGTGGCCGCCCGAAGCGGATCGCCTGGTCCTGGGGGCCTTGCGGGTGATGGCCCAACCCGTCGGCACCGCCCTGGTGTTGTCGCTGATGGTCCTGTTGTGCGCCTATGGGTTCACCGGACTGCGCAGCAGGGTCCGTTGGTGACCGTTCCTATGCGCAGAAGGCCCGTACGGGACCGTTGAAGTCCACCTGGCGCGGCCCGGACCGCAACTCCCCGAAAAGGGCCCGGTTCTTTACGATAAATCGTCAATTGCGCAGGTGGCACCGATCACCCTTTCGTGTGCTTTTCACCAAAGACCTCAAGGGCGATGGAAGCTCGGCCGACAAAGGATTCGTGAGTACCCTTGCGCACACCATGATGACCGCCGCCCGCCATGCCGACTCCGGCCTCGCCGGCCCGGGCGAACTCAATCGCTACCCCTACGCGGAGACCCCCGGGGCCGACCGGGTCGGAGCGCCCCACTGGGACGGCGCCGACGTGGAGTTGAGCCGCGTCGGCCGCCGCGCCGCCGGCAGCCGCGGCCGCGGCCTGCACGGCCAACTCGTCCAACAGCTCGGCCAGATGATCGTTTCCGGCGACCTCGGAGCGGACCGCCCGCTGGTCCCCGAGGAGATCGGCCAGCGCTTCGAGGTCTCCCGGACCGTCGTCCGCGAGTCGCTCCGGGTCCTGGAGGCCAAGGGCCTCGTCAGCGCCCGCCCGAACGTCGGCACGCGGGTCCGCCCGGTCGCCGACTGGAACCTGCTCGACGCCGACATCATCGAGTGGCGCGCCTTCGGCCCCCAGCGCGACGACCAGCGCCGCGAGCTCAACGAGCTCCGCTGGACCATCGAGCCGCTCGCCGCCCGCCTCGCCGCCGGGCACGGCCGCCCGGAGATCCAGCAGCGCCTCGCCGACATGGTCGAGATCATGGGCCACGCCCTCGGCCAGGGCGACTCGATCACCTTCGCCCGCGCGGACAACGAGTTCCACGGGCTCCTGATCCAGGTCGCGGGCAACCGGATGCTCGAGCACCTCTCCGGCATCGTCTCCGCCGCGCTCAATGTCTCCGGCAGCCCCATCGCCGCCTGCGACCGCCCGAGCGAGACCTGCGTCGCGCACCACGCGCGGATGGTCGAGGCCCTCGCCACCGGCGACGCCACGGGCGCCGAGAGCGCCATGCGCCAGCTCCTGACGGTGCATCCGGAGGTCGAGCGCGTGGTGCCCGCCCCGCGCGAGCACTGACGGGCGTACGCGCAGGGGCGCGGGGGTGTGTACGACGTGTCGCCGGGCCCAGGGCCCCCGGACGGATTCCGGGGCAGGGTCCGGCGACACCGGCGTGCGGTGCCGCATCCCGCCCGGGCGGGAACCGCGCGTATGACCTTATGACCGGCATTGCCGCATACGTGGTGTGACTCGGGCCACGAAGATTGGGCGTAACGCTCTGCGAGGTCACGCGATGACCTAAGAGGTGATGGCCGACGGAGGGAAGACAGCAGCCCTTGCGGGTGCTGTGCAGCTCCCCGGCCCCTGCCCGCGCCCCCGGCCCATCCCCAGTCGGTGGTCGTCGGCTCCGGTCCAGCACCACCAGGCCCGGGGTCGGAAGCCGTTCCCATCGTTCCGAGAGGTTGTTCGTGTCGGCCAGCACATCCCGTACGCTCCCGCCGGAGATCGCCGATTCCGAGTCTGTGATGGCGCTCATCGAGCGGGGCAAGGCCGAGGGGCAGATCGCCGGCGATGACGTGCGTCGGGCCTTCGAGGCTGACCAGATTCCTGCGACCCAGTGGAAGAATGTTCTGCGCAGCCTCAACCAGATCCTCGAGGAAGAGGGTGTGACGCTGATGGTCAGTGCCGCGGAGTCGCCCAAGCGCACCACCCGCAAGAGCGTCGCAGCGAAGAGCCCGGCCAAGCGGACGGCCACCGAGCCCGTTGCCAAGAAGGCGGCGGTCAAGACCACGGCGGCCCAGCCCGCGGCCACCTCCGCCGCCGCCCCTGCGGCCGAGACGGCGGACCCGGAGACCGCGGACGCCCTCGCGCAGGAGCCCGGAACCGAGCCCGCCGCGAAGAAGGCGGCGGCCAAGAAGACGGCGGCGAAGAAGGCGGCACCCGCCAAGAAGGCCGCAGCCAAGAAGACGGCCGCGAAGAAGACCGCCTCCAAGAAGGACGCCGACGAGTCCGGTGACGAGGAGACCCCGGAAGAGGGTCCCGACGCCGCCAAGGCCGAGGCCGACGAGGAGGAGGAAGGCGGCGAGAACAAGGGCTTCGTCATCTCGGACGACGAGGACGACGCCCCCGCCCAGCAGGTGGTCGTCGCCGGGGCCACCGCCGACCCCGTCAAGGACTACCTCAAGCAGATCGGCAAGGTCCCGCTGCTCAACGCCGAGCAGGAGGTCGAGCTGGCCAAGCGCATCGAGGCCGGCCTCTTCGCCGAGGACAAGCTGGCGAACTCGGACAAGCTGGCGCCCAAGCTCAAGCGCGAGCTGGAGATCATCGCGGAGGACGGCCGCCGGGCGAAGAACCACCTGCTGGAGGCCAACCTCCGCCTCGTGGTCTCCCTCGCCAAGCGCTACACCGGCCGCGGCATGCTCTTCCTGGACCTGATCCAGGAGGGCAACCTGGGTCTGATCCGCGCGGTCGAGAAGTTCGACTACACCAAGGGCTACAAGTTCTCCACGTACGCGACCTGGTGGATCCGCCAGGCGATCACGCGCGCCATGGCCGACCAGGCCCGCACCATCCGCATCCCGGTGCACATGGTCGAGGTCATCAACAAGCTCGCCCGCGTGCAGCGCCAGATGCTCCAGGACCTGGGCCGCGAGCCCACCCCGGAGGAGCTGGCCAAGGAACTCGACATGACTCCCGAGAAGGTCATCGAGGTCCAGAAGTACGGCCGCGAGCCGATCTCCCTGCACACGCCGCTCGGCGAGGACGGCGACAGCGAGTTCGGTGACCTCATCGAGGACTCCGAAGCCGTCGTCCCGGCCGACGCCGTCAGCTTCACGCTCCTGCAGGAGCAGCTGCACTCGGTGCTCGACACCCTGAGCGAGCGCGAGGCCGGCGTGGTCTCGATGCGCTTCGGCCTCACGGACGGCCAGCCCAAGACCCTCGACGAGATCGGCAAGGTCTACGGCGTCACGCGTGAGCGCATCCGCCAGATCGAGTCCAAGACGATGTCGAAGCTGCGCCACCCCTCGAGGTCCCAGGTGCTGCGCGACTACCTCGACTGACCGGCCCGTCCGGCACCGGGACGGGCGCCGAGGCCGACGGTACGGCGGTGGCCGCGCGGGTGCGCACGGCCACCGGTCATCCCACTCTGGGTGGAGTCATGCACACTCGGAGTCAGGAGGCCTCATGCGTCGTCCCATTGCCCGCGCTCTGGCGGGAGCGCTGACCCTGGCGGCGGGCGTGGCCGCTGCGCCCCTGGTCCAGGCGCCCCGGGCGGCCGCGGACAGCGTGGTGATCGGCGGCAAGCCGGTCAAGGCCGGCGAGAGCCCCTGGGTCGTGGCCCTGGCCAGCCGTGACCGGTTCGGGGGTACGCGGGGCGGGCAGTTCTGCGGGGGCGTGGTGGTGGCCCCGGCGAAGGTGCTGACGGCGGCCCACTGCCTGGGCCGCGACGTGCTGGGCGGCTCCGTCGAGTCGGTACGCGACCTCCGGGTGGTCGCCGGGCGTACGGAGCTGGGGGCGGGCGACGGCCGGGAGATCCCGGTGCGCGGCGCGCGCGTGAATCCGGAGTACGACCCCACGAGCAATGCCGGCGACCTCGCCGTCCTGGAGCTCACGGAGTCCTTGCCCGCGCACTACGTGCTCCCCATGGCCGGAGCAGGCCACTCCGCCTACGCGCCCGGAACCGAGGCGGCCGTGTACGGCTGGGGCGACACCAGCGGCTTTGGCGACTACGCGTACGCGCTGCGTGCCGCGCGGGTGACCGTGCTGTCCGACGAGACCTGCGCGCGCGCCTATCCGGGAGACCTGAGCGGCCAGTACCGGGCGGAATCGATGGTGTGCGCGGGCGACGGCGGCGGCGGCAAGGACGCGTGCCAGGGCGACAGCGGGGGACCGCTGGTGGCCCAGGGGCGGCTCATCGGCCTGGTGTCGTGGGGGCGCGGCTGCGGGCGGGCCGACAGCCCGGGGGTGTACACGCGCATCGCACCGCTCGTCAGCTTCGTGACGGGCTCGGAGAGCGGCGCGCAGCCCGTCGGGGTGCAGGACCCAGGCTCCACCCCCGGGAGGGCCTCAGGGGCGGGTGCAGGGCCCGTAACGGGGCATCCCCCCGCACAGGTCCCGTAAGCCCGCGGCTGCGGGGGCTTACGGGATGCGGATACGAGGACGGGCGGCACCCCCTGGGTCTCAGGGGGTGCCGCCCGTCGACCGGCCTGGCCGGTCCTGGCTCGTCGGATGCGAGGAACAGGCCTGTGTCAGCGGTCCTCGGGTTCGGCATGGGCAGCCGGAGCGGACGTGAGCCGCTCGGTCTCATCCTGTATTTCCGCGGCGATCTTCTTGAGTTCCGGCTCGAACTTGCGTCCGTGGTGGGCGCAGAAGAGCAGTTCACCGCCGCTCAGCAGGACGACGCGCAGATATGCCTGGGCGCCGCAACGGTCGCATCGGTCAGCGGCCGTCAGCGGGGTCGCGGGTGTCAGAACAGTAGTCACGTCGCCTCTTCTCTAGCTCGACGAGCTGTCGTACCAGGGTCAACATCCAACCAGGCCGAAAACGTTCCCGCTCGCGGCTTTTCCTCGAAACTTCCTTCCGAAGCTGGCCGGCTGTTGCCGGTTGGCGGCGAAGGAGCCGTATTGCGTTGCTTTACGGTTTCGCGTTGTCAGTCGTTCGCTCGTTGCAGTTCCATCCTCACCCGGCTGAAGGCCAGGTTGTGCATGAGGACGTGCCCGAACCCTAAATGGTTCATGCCTGGAAGGGAACGTGATGTTTCCTTCACCCCCACGGGGGATCGAACGTCCGTGCGGATCTGGACTAGGCTGCGGAACGCGCGAGGGTGGCGTTGCATCGGCTCTACCTGGCCTCGGTACCCTTCGACGGGCAACCGAGCCACCCCTGCGCCCCACCGGGCCAGAAAAGAAATTCAGCGAGGAGCGAACTGCGTGACCGCCGACACGTCCGTGCCTTCCAGCGCGCTGCTGTCCGGAGCAGACCGGGACGGTTCCAACTACACCGCGCGGCACCTGCTCGTCCTCGAAGGGCTGGAGGCCGTCCGCAAGCGCCCCGGCATGTATATCGGCTCGACCGACAGCCGGGGCCTCATGCACTGCCTCTGGGAGATCATCGACAATTCCGTCGACGAAGCCCTGGGGGGGTACTGCGACCACATCGAGGTGATCCTCCACGAGGACGCCTCCGTGGAGGTGCGGGACAACGGCCGCGGCATCCCCGTGGACGTCGAGCCCAAGACCGGCCTGTCCGGCGTCGAGGTCGTCATGACCAAGCTGCACGCCGGCGGGAAGTTCGGCGGCGGCTCCTACGCGGCCTCCGGCGGCCTGCACGGCGTCGGCGCCTCCGTGGTCAACGCCCTCTCCGCCCGGCTGGACGTCGAGGTGGACCGGGGCAGCTCCACGCACGCGATCAGCTTCCGCCGCGGCGTCCCCGGAATGTTCACCGAGCAGGGGCCCGACAGCCCTTTCGACCCCGCGAACGGCCTGCGCAAGGTCAAGCGCATCGCCAAGGGCAGGACCGGCACGCGGGTCCGCTACTGGGCCGACCGGCAGATCTTCCTCAAGGACGCCCGGCTCAACCTGGAGACGCTCTACCAGCGCGCCCGCCAGACCGCCTTCCTCGTCCCCGGCCTGACCCTGGTGGTCCGCGACGAGCGGGGCATCGACGGGTCGGGCAAGACCGAGGAGACGTTCCGCTTCGACGGGGGCATCAGCGAGTTCTGCGAGTACCTCGCCCAGGACAAGGCCGTCTGCGACGTCCTGCGCCTGACCGGCACGGGCACCTTCAAGGAGACCGTCCCCGTCCTCGACGACCGCGGCCACATGACGCCCACCGAGGTCACCCGCGAGCTGGGCGTGGACATCGCCCTGCGCTGGGGCACGGGGTACGAGACCAACGTCAAGTCCTTCGTGAACATCATCGCCACCCCCAAGGGCGGCACCCACGTCTCCGGATTCGAGCGCTCCGTCGCCAAGACCGTGAACGAGGTGCTGCGCTCGGCGAAGCTGCTGCGCGTCGCCGAGGACGACGTGGTCAAGGACGACGCGATGGAGGGCATGACGGCCGTCGTCACCGTCCGCCTCGCCGAGCCCCAGTTCGAGGGCCAGACCAAGGAGGTCCTCGGCACCTCGGCCGCGACCCGGATCGTCTCCGCCGTCGTCGCCAAGGAGCTCAAGGCCTTCCTGACCTCCACCAAGCGCGACGACAAGCAGCAGGCGCGCTCGGTGATGGAGAAGATCGTCGCGGCGGCGCGGACCCGGATCGCGGCCCGCCAGCACAAGGAGGCGCAGCGCCGCAAGACCGCGCTGGAGTCCTCCTCGCTGCCCGCCAAGCTCGCCGACTGCCGCAGCGACGACGTGGACCGCAGCGAGCTCTTCATCGTCGAGGGCGACTCCGCCCTCGGCACGGCGAAGCTCGCCCGCAATTCCGAGTTCCAGGCGCTCCTGCCCATCCGGGGCAAGATCCTCAACGTCCAGAAGTCCTCGGTCTCGGACATGCTCAAGAACGCCGAGTGCGGGGCGATCATCCAGGTCATAGGAGCCGGCTCGGGCCGGACCTTCGACATCGACGCCGCCCGGTACGGGAAGATCGTCCTCCTCGTCGACGCCGACGTGGACGGCGCGCACATCCGCTGCCTGCTGCTCACGCTCTTCCAGCGGTACATGCGTCCGATGGTCGAGGCGGGCCGGGTGTTCGCGGCCGTGCCGCCGCTGCACCGGATCGAGCTGGTCCAGCCGAAGAAGGGCCAGGACAAGTACGTCTACACGTACTCGGACAACGAACTGCGCCAGACCCTGCTGGAGTACCAGCGCAAGAACATCCGGTACAAGGACTCCATCCAGCGCTACAAGGGCCTCGGCGAGATGGACGCGGACCAGCTGGCGGAGACCACCATGGACCCGCGGTTCCGGACCCTGCGCAGGATCAACATCGGCGACCTCGACTCCGCCGAGACGGTCTTCGACCTGCTCATGGGCAACGAGGTGGCGCCGCGCAAGGAGTTCATCACCAGCTCCGCGGCCACGTTGGACCGCTCGCGCATCGACGCCTGACCGGCGGGCCCTCCTCGCACACCGTCTCTCTTCACTCCATCACCTGATGGAGTGAAGAGCGACGGGACACCAGTCCGGAAAGCGACAACCGGCACATCCTTGTGAGCACGCGGCCAATGCGGCAGCGGACAAGGAGAGTTCGGTGGACAAGCACGCAGGTCGTGATGCCGGAACGATCCGGCTGGACGACCCCTGGTACGACGCGCTGGCCGTCGGCTGGGGCGAGGGAGGGGACGCCTCCCCACCCCACCCGGCCCCCGGCGGGCACCCCGCGCACGGCGCATCCGACATCTACCTCGAAGTGCAGCGCAGCGCCGCCTTCCAGGAGGTCCGCAGCCGCTACCGCAGGTTCGTCGTCCCCGCGACCGCCGGTTTCTTCCTCTGGTACGTCGCGTACGTGGTCGCCGCGACCGCGGCGCCCGGCCTGATGGCCCGGCCCGTGGCGGGCGCGGTGAACGTGGCCATGGTGGCGGGGCTCGGCCAGTTCCTCAGCACCTTCCTGCTGACCTGGGCCTATGCCCGGCACGCGCGGCTGCGCCGGGACCGGGCCGCGCTCGACCTGCGCTGGACCGTCTACGAGCAGGAGCGCGGCCAGGAGCGGAACCGGGCGAAGGGGGCCGGCCGGTGACCACCGAGCACCAGACCCTCGCGCTGATCCTGTTCAGCGTGTTCATCGCGGTGACCCTGGGCATCACCACCTGGGTCAGTCGCAACCGGCACGGGTCGGCGGAGGAGTTCTACGCGGGCGGGCGGCTGTTCTCCCCGATGGAGAACGGTTTCGCCATCGCGGGCGACTACATGTCCGCCGCCTCCTTCCTCGGCATCTCCGGACTCATCGCCCTCTTCGGCTACGACGGAATGCTGTATTCGGTGGGGTTCCTCGTGGCCTGGCTGGTGGTGCTGTTCCTCGTCGCCGAACTCGTCCGCAACTGCGGGCGCTTCACCCTCGCCGACGTGGTCGCCGCCCGGATGAGCGAGCGGCCCGTGCGCATCGCGGCGGGCACCTCCTCGGTGGTCGTCTCCGTGCTCTACCTGGTCGCGCAGATGGTGGGCGCGGGCAGCCTGGTCGGCCTGCTGCTGGGGAATTCGACGGCCACGGCCCGGACGCTCACCGTGATCGGCGTGGGCGCGCTGATGGTGGTCTACGTGTCCTTCGGCGGGATGCGGGCCACGACGTGGATCCAGATCGTGAAGGCCGTCCTGCTGATGGGCGGGACGATCACCCTCACGGTGCTCGTGCTCCTGCGCTTCCACGGGAACTTCGACCAGCTGCTCACCACCGCCGCCGACCGCAGCGGGCACGGGCTGCGCTTCCTGAGCCCCGGGCTGAAGTACGGCGGGGACTGGACCGCCCGTTTCGACTTCATGAGCCTGGGCCTCGCGCTGGTGCTGGGTACCGCCGGGCTGCCGCACATCCTGTCGCGCTTCTACACCGTGCCCACGGCGCGGGCCGCCCGCCGCTCGGTGGTGTGGGCGATCGCGCTGATCGGCGGCTTCTACCTGATGACGATCGTGCTCGGCTTCGGTGCGGCCGCCCTGGTGGGACCGGACCAGGTGCGGGCCTCCAACGCCTCCGGGAACACGGCCGTTCCGCTGCTCGCGGCGTTCCTCGGCGGCGGCGCCGGCTCCACCGGGGGCGCGGTGCTCTTCGCCTTCGTGGCCGCCATCGCCTTCGCCACCATCCTGGCCGTGGTCGCCGGGATCACCCTCGCCTCCTCGGCGTCCGTCGCGCACGACCTGTACGCCTCCCTCAAGCGGCGGCACGCCAGGCAGCGCAGCGAGGTGGCGGTGGCGCGGGTGGCGGCCGTCGGCATCGGGGCGGTGGCGATCGCGCTGGGGCTGCTCGCGCAGGACCTCAACGTCGCCTTCCTCGTGGGCCTGGCCTTCGCGGTGGCCGCCTCGGCCAATCTGCCGGTGCTGCTGTACTCGCTCTTCTGGCGCGCCTTCACCACGCGGGGGGCGGTCTGGTCGGTGTACGGAGGGCTGGTCCCGGCGGTGCTGCTGGTCGTCTTGTCGCCGGTGGTCTCGGGAAGCCCCGAATCGCTCTTCCCGGGCGTGGACTTCCAGGTGTTCCCCTTGCAGAACCCGGGCATCGTCTCGATCCCGCTGGGCTTCCTGGCGGGCTGGCTCGGCACCGTCACCTCGGGTGAGGAGGCGGACGAGCGCAAGCACGCGCAGACCGAGGTCCGGTCGCTGACCGGGGCCGGGGCGGTGTGAGCCGGCTCAGGAGGTGTCGGACGGGCGCCAGGTGTAGCGGTGCTCGGGGCGACCGGTCTCGCCGTAGCGCAGGGCGAGGGTGACACGGCCGGTGCGGTCCAGCAGTTTCAGGTAGCGCTGGGCGGTCTGGCGGCTGATGCCCGCACGGTCGGCGATCTGCTGGGTGGAGAGCGGGCCTTCGGCCGTCAGCAGGACCTGGCGGACCACTTCCGCGGTGGTGGGGGAGTGGCCCTTGGGAAGGTCGTTCGGGGACCCGGCGGTGGCGAGGGCGCCGAAGATGCGGTCCACCTCGGCCTGTTCGGCCTCGCCGCCGGTCTCCAGGGTGCGGCGCAGCGTCCCGTACGCCTCCAGCTTCGTGCGCAGTCCCGCGAAGGTGAAGGGTTTGACCAGGTATTGGAGGGCGCCCAGGCGCATGGCGGCCTGGACGGTGGCCAGGTCGCGGGCGGCCGTCACCATGATCACGTCGGTGCGCAGGCCGTGCTGGCGCAGCCGGCGCACCAGGTCCAGGCCGTTCTCGTCCGGGAGGTAGTGGTCGAGGAGGACCAGGTCCACGGGGTGCGCGGTGAGGAAGTCCATGGCCTCGGCCGCGCAATGGGCCTGGTGGGCGACTTCGAATCCGGGAACCTTCGCCACGTACGCGGCGTTGATCCGGGCAACACGCATGTCGTCGTCGACGACCAATACGTGGATCGGGGTCTCGTTCACCGCAGGGCCTCCGGGAGTACGACGGAGAACTCCGCCCCTCCGTCCGCTGCCCCGCCGGCCCGGGCGCTGCCGCCCTGGCGTTCCGCGAGACGCCGTACGAGGGCGAGGCCCAGCCCGCGCTCGCGGTGGGCCTTGGGCTGCTTGGTCGACCAGCCCTCCGTGAAGATCTCCTCGCGCCGCGCGGGGGGAACCCCGGGGCCGCTGTCGCGCACCCGGAGCACGGCGGTGCTGCCCTCGGCGCTCAGCTCCACCTCGACCAGGGGCGACGCGGAGCCGGCGGCGGCGTCCAGGGCGTTGTCCACCAGGTTGCCGAGGATGGTGACGAGGCCTCCCGGGTCGACCAGGCGATCGGGGAGGAAGGTGGCCGCGGTCAGCCGCAGGGGGACGCCGCGCTCCGCCGCGACGGTCGCCTTGCCCACCAGGAGGGCCGCCAGCAGGGGGTCGTGGACCTTCTCGGTGACCTGTTCGGCGGTGGTGCGGTGCACCCCGACGACCTCGGTGACGAACTCCGCGGCCTCCTCGTGCAGGCCCAGCTCCAGCAGGCCGAGGAGGGTGTGGAGGCGGTTCGCGTGCTCGTGGTCCTGGGCGCGCAGGGCGTCGATCAGGCCCCGGGTGGAGTCGAGCTCGCGGCCCAGGTGCTCGAGCTCGGTGCGGTCGCGCAGGGTGGCGACGGCGCCGCCGTCCTCGGTGGGCATCCGGTTGGCGACCAGGACACGCGGACCCTGGACGGCGACCAGGTCGCGGCCGGTGACCCGGCCCGACAGGACGTCGGCGGTGCGCCCCGCGCCCAGGACGTCCTCCAGCGGGCGCCCGGCGAGCGAGGCGGCGGAATCCGGTGTCAGGCCGAGCAGGCGGGCGGCCTCGTCGTTGACCAGCCGGATCCGGTCCTGCCGGTCGAGGGCGATCACTCCCTCGCGGATGGAGTGCAGCATCGCCTCGCGCTCGGCGAGCAGGCCGGCGATATCGGAGAAGGCGAGGTCACGGGTCTGCCGGTGGATCCTGCGCGACAGCAGGTAGGCGGCCAGCGCGCCCGCGGCGAGAGCCCCGCCCGCGTAGGCCAGCAGGCCGGGGATGGCGCCGAGCAGCCGGTCCCGGACGCTGTCGTAGGCGATGCCGACCGAGACGGCGCCGACGATCTCGCCGTCGGCGGCCAGGAGCGGCACCTTGCCGCGGGCCGAGCGGCCCAGGGTCCCCTCGTCGATCTCCATGACCTCGCGGCCCGCCAGGGCGTCGCTGGGGTCGGTGGAGACCGGCAGCCCGATCCGGTCGGGGCTCGGGTGGGAGCGGCGGATGCCGTCCAGGTCGAGGACGACCACGTACTCGGCGCCGGTGGCCCGGCGGATCCGCTCCGCCGAGGACTGCACGGGGCTGTCCTCGGCGGCCCCGGAGTCCAGCAGGTCGGCGGAGAGCGACGGGTCGGCCGCCGCGCTCTGGGCGATGGCCAGGGCTCGGCGCATGGCCTGGTCGTCGAGCTGCGCGCTCAGCGGCGCCAGGAACAGCCCGGTGGCCAGCACGACGACCCCGGCGGCGATGGCCAGCTGGGTCAGCAGGATCTGGGAGACGGCCCGTCTGGGCAGCCCGAGGCGCCGAGCGCTCAAGAGGAGGAACCGCATGAGTAGCAACGGTAGGTCGCCTCGGGCCCGAGCGGAATTTCCCCGTCTAAGGGTTGTCCCGTAGATGATCTTTGAGCTGCCAGGGGCGGGTCGGCCGCGGGCGGTCCGCTCGCCTATCGGGGGCGGGCGAGGTTGTGCATGCGGGCGATGCCGAGCATGGCGTGGTGGACTTCGTCGCCTTTGAGGCGGCAGTCGCGGAGGATCTTCCAGGTCTTCAGGTCCGCGCCCCCGGCGAGTCCTCCGTTCACCCGCCCCGGCGGGCC
This sequence comes from Streptomyces subrutilus, assembly GCF_001746425.1. GTDB lineage: Bacteria > Actinomycetota > Actinomycetes > Streptomycetales > Streptomycetaceae > Streptomyces > Streptomyces subrutilus_A. The sequence continues at coordinate 5,464,629 of NZ_MEHK01000001.1, forward strand.
GGTCTGCGTGGTCAACCTCTCCGAGGGGCCGGTACCGCTGCCGGCCCGCACCCGGCTCTTGCCGGGCAGCTCCGCCCTGGACGACTCGGGGCTGCTCCCGCGGGACACGGCGGTCTGGCTGCGGGCCTGACACCGCGGCCGGACCGCCGGCACCCGCCGACCCGGTCCGCGTCCGTCACGGCATCGGCTGGGGCGGGCGGGGCCCCTGGTACTGCCCGCTCGGCCGCATCCGCAGCGGCCGCTCCTGGTACTCCTCCAGCGCGTGCGCGATCCAGCCCGCCGTACGCGCCACCGCGAAGACCGTCTCGCCGGCTTCCGCCGCCATCCCGCACGACAGCGTCAGCACCGCCAGCGCCAGATCCACGTTCGCGTGCAGGCCGCCCTGCCGGCCCGTCACCGCGGCCACCTCGCGCGCGGCGGCCAATGCGGGGGCCGCCTGCGGCAGGCCCTCCAGTCGGTCGAACAGCGCCCGCGCCCGCGGGTCCTCGCCCCGGTACAGCCGGTGGCCGAGCCCCGGCACCCGGCGCCCGGCCCGCAGGTACTCCGCCACCACCGGCGCGGCCGCGCCCCGCTCCAGCACCTCCGCCAGCATCCGGTGCGCCAGGCGTCCGGCCGCGCCGTGCAGCGGCCCCTCCAGCGCGCCGAGCCCCGCCGACACCGCCGCGTACGGATGGGCCCGCGCCGACGCGGCCACCCGTACGGCCAGGGTGGAGGCGGCCAGATCGTGGTCGACGAGCAGCGCCAGCGCCAGGTCGAGTGCGGCCAGGGCGTCCGGGTCGGGATCCCGTCCGGTGAGCCGCGGCCACAGCCGCCGGGCGATACGGGCGTCCCCGGCCCACCGGTCGGCTCCCAGCACCGGCAAGGCGCCGACCAGCGTGGGGATCAGGCAGCGCGCGGAGCCCAGTACGGCCTCCTCCGACAGGTCGAAGCGCAGCGGGTCCGCGACGGCCGCGGCGGCGACGGCCACCCGCAGCCGGTCGACCGGCCCGCTGTGCCCGGGCAGGGCCGCCACCGCCCGGCGGGCCGCGGCGAGGGGCTCCGGGGGAGCGGTGAACCGGGCGCCGTGGGGGAGGCTTCCCGTCCAGAGCCACTCGGCCACCTCCTCATAGCGGTACCGCGAGGCCAGGGCCACCGCGTCCACGCCACGGAAGTAGTAGCGGTCGGCCTCGATGAGCGTGAGCGAGGTGCGGACGGAGAGCTCCCCCGAGGACGGCGCCGCCGCCTCCCGGCGGCTGCGCCGGGCGAGCTCCTCCACCTCGGCCGCGTCGAAGGTGCTGCCGCGGCCCACCGGGTCGCGGCGGCTGGTCAGCTGGCCCCGGCTCACGTAGGCGTACACCGTCGCGGGCTTCACACCGAGCAGTTCGGCGGCCTGCCGGGTGGTCAGCCGTCGCTCTTCGTTCATGCACGGCAGCTTACATACATTGATTCGATCAATGTTGACAAGGATTACATCAATCATCGATGGTCGATGCATGAACACCACCACCGCAGTGCCCCGCGGTCTCGCGGGAGTCGTGGTCACCGAGACCGAGCTCGGTGACGTCCGGGGCCTTGAGGGCTTCTACCACTACCGCCAGTTCTCGGCCGTCGAACTGGCCGAGAGCCGCAGCTTCGAGGACGTGTGGCACCTGATGTTCCGCGGCACGCTGCCCGCGGACGCCGCCGGCCGCGCCGCCTTCGCGGCGGAGACCGCCCCGCTGCGCCGGCTGCCCGCCGCGGTACGGGACGCCCTGCCCGCCCTCGCCCGGGCCTCCGCACTCTCCGGACCCCTCGCCGGGCTGCGCACCGCGCTCTCGCTGCTCGGCGCGTCCGCCGGATTCCGCCCGGTCTACGACCTCGGCCCGGACCGCCGGGCCGCCGACGCGCTGGCCGCCTGCGCCGCCGTACCGACCCTGCTCACCGCCCTGTACCGGCTGGGGCAGGGGCTGGAGCCGGTGGAGCCGCGCGACGACCTCCCCTACGCCGCCAACTACCTGTACATGCTGACCGGGCAGGAGCCCGACCCGGTCAAGGCCCGCGCGATAGAGCGGTACCTCATCTCCACCGTCGACCACGGCTTCAACGCCTCCACCTTCACCGCCCGGGTCATCGCCTCCACCGGCGCCGACGTCGCGGCCTGCCTGACCGGCGCGATCGGGGCGCTCTCCGGCCCGCTGCACGGCGGCGCCCCGAGCCGGGCCCTGGACACGCTGGACGCCATCGGCACCGCGGACCGGATCGGCCCGTGGATCCGCGAGCGGGTCCTGGCGGGGGAGCGGATCATGGGCTTCGGGCACCCCGTCTACCGCACCGAGGACCCGCGCTCGCGCATGCTGCGGGACATCGCCCGCGGGTTCGGCGGCCCCCTGGTGGACTTCGCCGTCGAGGTCGAGCGCCAGGTCGAGGAGATCCTCGCCGAACTGAAGCCGGGCCGGGAGCTGCACACCAACGTGGAGTTCTACGCGGGCGTGGTCATGGAGCTGTGCGGGCTCCCGCGCGAGATGTTCACCCCGACCTTCTGCGCGGCCCGCGTGGTGGGCTGGAGCGCGAACATCCTGGAACAGGCCGCCGACTCGAAGATCATCCGTCCGGCCGCCCGGTACACCGGCCCCACCCCGCCGCAGCCGGTGCCGGCGCTGGGCTGACTACGATCGACCGGGTGAACAGCAGGCAGCCCATCCCCGTCGTCGTCCTCGCCGGATTCCTCGGATCCGGCAAGACCACAGTGCTCAACCACCTCCTCGCCCACCGCGCCGGCACCCGGATCGGGGTCGTCGTCAACGACTTCGGGTCGATCGAGATCGACGCCATGTCGGTGGCCGGCCAGGTCGGCGACTCCATGGTCTCCCTCGGCGGCGGCTGCCTGTGCTGCGCCGTCGACGGCAGCGAGCTCGACGCGTACCTGGAGAAGCTCGCCGCGCCCGAGCACCGCATCGACGTGATCGTCATCGAGGCGAGCGGCCTGGCCGAGCCCCAGGAAATGATCCGGATGCTCGTGGCCAGCGAGAATCCCGCCATCCGCTACGGCGGGATGGTGGAGGTCGTGGACGCGGCGGAGTTCGACGCGACCCGGTCCCGGCATCCGGAGACCGACCGGCACCTCGCCGTCGCGGACCTGGTCGTCCTCAACAAGACCGACCGCGTGGACGCTGACGAACGGGCCCGGATCGAAGGCCTGCTGGCCACCCTGTGCGCCCCGGGCATCCCGGTCGTCGGCGCCGACCACGGGCGGATCGACCCCGAGCTGCTCTTCGACCGGCGGCCGTGGACCGAGACCCGCGGACAGCTCTCCTTCGAGGACCTGCTCGCGGAGGCCGAGGACCACGGCCACGACCACAGCGCCCACGCCCACGCGGCGTACGAGAGCGTCGAGTTCGCCTCCGAGCAGGCCCTCTCGCCGCGCCGGTTCATCGACTTCCTCGACCGCCGCCCCGCCGGGCTGTACCGGATCAAGGGCTTCGTCCACTTCGGCGTCCCCGGGCACGACGAGAAGTACGAGGTCCACGCGGTCGGCCGGTTCCTGCGTTTCTCCCCGCAGCCCTGGGGTCGGGGCGAGCCCCGGAGCTCGCAGCTGGTCCTGATCGGCTCCGGCACCGACGGCCCGGGCCTGCTGCGCGAGCTCGGGGCCTGCCGCGAGGAGGCGCCGCACGAGCTCGGCCCCGAGAGCATGTGGGGGGTGCTGCGGTACGTGGCCCAGCCGGCGCGGCCCGCGCGGCCGGAGGCCGAAACCGCCGACGCCGAGGCCGACGCCCCGACCCGGGCCGAGCCTGCGCCCGAGCCGGACGCCGAGTACGAGTACGGGTACGAGCCCGAGGTCTAAGCCACGTCGACCCCGTACTCGCGCAGCAGGTCCTCCAGCCCGCCCCGGTAGCCCTTGCCGCCGATCACGAAGTCCCAGTCGCCGTTGGCCCGGCGGCGGAAGGAGCCGAGGACGAGCGCGGTCTCGCCGGCCCGGCCGTCGGAGACCTCCAGCTGTCCGGCCTCCGCGCCCGCCGCGTCGAGGAGCCGGATCCGGGCGTCGGTGAAACCGGCCAGGTCGGCGTGCGGATCGGCCTCCGGGTCGATCGCGGCCACCAGGACCAGCCGGTCGGCCTCCCGGGGCAGGGCCTCGAAGGTGACCTCCAGCGCGGCCTTGTCGGGCGCCGTGTGGGCGCGGGTGCGCACCGAACCGTCCGGCGTCCCCGGGTTGTTGAAGAAGACGAAGTGGTCCTCGCTCAGCACCCGGCGGCCCGTGCAGACCAGCGCGCACACGTCGAGCGCGACCGCACCCGACCAGGACATGCCGAGCACGTTGTGGTCCGGGGACGGGTCGGGCTCCGGGGCGCGCTGCGCGGGGATGCCCGCGGGACCGCCGCCGAGGCGGCCGCGCAGCCCGTACTGGTGCAGCAGCTCCACGAGCTTGTCGCCGGGAACCAGTTCCAGCGGCTTGCCGTTGGCGAAGGTGTACGACCCCGGCCCGAAGGACGCGGTGGTGACCAGCACCCCCTTGTTCGCCCCCTTGTCCTGGACCGTGCCGTACAGGTCCCGCACCGCCGTGGGGGACACCGTGTTCCGGTAGCGCTTGACCTGCACCACGATCCGTCCGCCCGTGATCGGGGAGGGGTCGTTCGCCTCGATGTCCACTCCGCCGTCGCCCGACCGCTGGGTGGTCAGCGCCTCCATGCCCATCGCCCGGAAGAGTTCGGCCACCAGGTTCTCGAAGGCGATCGGGTCCATCTCGAACAGGTCGGGCTCATCCTGCCCGTCGCCCGCGTGCCCGCCGTGGCTGACGACCCCGCCGCCGACCTCGTCCGGCCTGCGCCCGGGGCGTACCGCGGTCAGCTGGTCGGGTCGCGCCGACAGCTGTCCGCGCAAGCCCTCCACGAGGCAGTCCACCGCGCTGACCTGCTCCAGCCGCAGCCCCTCGAAGGCGGACCGGGCCGCCGACACCGTGGCGAGCACGAGCTGTGCCTCCCGGCCCGTCACCGGATCGTGGGCGTCCACGAAGCCGTTGACGACCACGGAGTCCAGGACGCCGAACTCGTCCGCCGCGTACAGCTCGTGCACCACCAGCAGGACGCACTGCGCCAGCAAGTCCCGGTACAGGGCCCGCCGCCGGCCGACCGGGCGGGCCGTCTCCTTGTCCTGGCCGGTGCTCTGCACGTACCGCACCGACTTGGCTTCGGGCACCACCGCGTACCCCGGCAGCTCCCAGTCCAGCACCAGCTGGCGGGCCCCCGGGTCGTACGCGGCCGCCACCTGCCTCGGCAACTGCTCGGGCCAGGCCGTGGAGGCGTACAGGGCGGCCGAGAAGTACTGCACCACGACATCGGCGTCGCCCGCCCGTAGCGCCCCGGCCAGGGCGGTGAGGCCGGAGTTGTGCGCGCGGATCCCGGCCAGCTGGTCCGCCGCCCAGCGGTCGTACTGCTGCCGGTACGCCGCCAGCTGCTGCTGCCGCTGCGCCTCCGCGGCGTGCGCGGCCTGCCAGGCCTGCGTGTAGCGGGCATGGGCCTCGCGCTCGGCCTGCGCCCGCCGGTTCGAGCCGAGCGTCCAGCCCGAGCTCTGCTGCTGGAACTGGTGCAGCTGCGGCATCGGCACGGGATGCGCCAGCGTGCCCGGGGCGAAGGGTTCGAGCTGCTCGGACCGGACCAGCCCGGCCATCCGGAACGCCGGTGCCCGGCATCCCGCGGCCAGCAGGCCCTGCAGGGCGGCGACTTCGGCCTCGATCCGCTCCGTACGCCGCCGGGCCTCGGCCTCGCGGTACTGCCGGTCCGCGGCCCGCTGCTCCCGCAGCCGCCGCTCGGCCTGCCCCTGCTGGATCTGCTGCGTCTGCTGCATCCGGCGCTGGGCCTCCGCCCAGTCCCCGATCACTCCGCCCGCGCGACGACTCATCAGCTCTGTTCTCCCCGCCCCACCGCCAGTGCCAAGAGGGAAGACACTAGTCGCCCTTCGGGTGGTACGTCCCCTGCTGGGCGCACCACCCGTGGGACGGCCTCCGTCCTACAGCGCGCCCCCGGCCAGCGCCGCCACGGTGGCGGGCAGCGCCGTCCCCGAGCCGTCGCGGCGCGGGTCCACGGCCGGCAGCGCGGCCGGTGTGCCGTTCGCCGCGGCCGCCCGGACCGGCGCGTTGCCCGCCCAGGCCAGCACCAGTACGTCCTCGCCCTTGAGGAACCGCTGGCAGCGCACGCCGCCCGTGGCGCGGCCCTTGCGCGGGTACTGGTCGAAGGGGGTCAGCTTGCCGGACAGCACCGAGTCGTCCAGGGTCCCGTGCGAGCCCGCGACGGTGAACACCATCGCGTCCCGGGCCGGGTCCACGGCGGAGAAGTGGATCACCTTGGCGTTCTCCGCGAGCTTGATGCCCGCCATACCGCCCGCCGGGCGGCCCTGCGGGCGCACCTGCGAGGCGGGGTAGCGCAGCAGCTGGGCGTCGTCGGTGAGGAAGACCAGGTCCTCCTCGCCCGTGCGCAGCTCGACCGCGCCGACGATCCGGTCGCCCTCCTTGAGGGTGATGACCTCCAGCTCTTCCTTGTTGGACGGGTAGTCCGGCACGACCCGCTTGACCACGCCCTGCTCGGTGCCCAGCGCCAGGCCCTGCGAGGACTCGTCCAGCGAGGTCAGGCAGACCAGCTTCTCGTCCGCCTCCAGCCCGGAGAGGAACTCCGAGACCGGGGCGCCGCCGGCGAGGTTCGGCGCGGCGTGGGTGTCCGGCAGCTGCGGCAGGTCGATCACCGACAGCCGCAGCAGCCGCCCGTACGAGGTGACCGCGCCCACGTCGGCGCGGGCGGTCGCCGCGACCTGCGAGACGATCAGGTCGTGCTTGGCCCGGGCGCCGCCCTCCTCCTCCGGCAGCGCCTCGCCGGTCACCGTGCGTGCCAGCAGGCCCGTGGAGGACAGCAGCACGCGGCAGGGGTCGTCCGCGACCTCCAGCGGGACCGCCCCGACCGCGGCGGCGGCCGACTCCAGCAGGACCGTGCGGCGCTCGGTGCCGAACTTCTTGGCGACCGCGGCCAGTTCCGAGGAGACCAGCTTGCGCAGCTCGCTGTCGGAGTCCAGGATCCCGGTCAGCTCGTCGATCTCGCCCGTCAGCCGGTCGCGCTCGGACTCCAGCTCGATCCGGTCGAAGCGGGTGAGCCGGCGCAGCGGGGTGTCCAGGATGTACTGGGTCTGGATCTCGCTGAGCGAGAAGCGCTCGATGAGGCGCTCCTTCGCCTGCGCCGAGTTGTCGCTGTCCCGGATGAGCCGGATGACCTCGTCGATGTCGAGCAGCGCCACCAGCAGGCCCTCGACCAGGTGCAGGCGGTCGCGCCGCTTGCCGCGGCGGAACTCGCTGCGCCGCCGGACGACCTCGAAGCGGTGGTCGAGGTAGACCTCCAGCAGCTCCTTGAGGCCGAGCGTGAGCGGCTGCCCGTCCACCAGCGCCACGTTGTTGATGCCGAAGGACTCCTCCATCGGCGTCAGCTTGTAGAGCTGCTCGAGCACGGCCTCCGGGTGGAAGCCGTTCTTGATCTCGATGACCAGGCGCAGGCCGTGCGAGCGGTCGGTGAGGTCCTTGACGTCCGCGATGCCCTGGAGCTTCTTCGAGCCGACCAGGTCCTTGATCTTCGCGATGACCTTCTCGGGGCCGACCGTGAAGGGCAGCTCCGTGACGACCAGGCCCTTGCGGCGCGCCGTCACGTTCTCCACCGCCACCGTCGCGCGGATCTTGAAGGTGCCGCGGCCGTTCTCGTACGCGTCCTTGATCCCCGACAGCCCGACGATCCGGCCGCCCGTGGGCAGGTCGGGACCCGGGACGAAGCGCATCAGCGCCTCCAGGTCCGCGTGCGGGTAGCGGATCAAGTGGCGGGCGGCCGCGATGACCTCGCCGAGGTTGTGCGGGGGCATGTTGGTGGCCATGCCGACCGCGATCCCGGACGCGCCGTTGACCAGCAGGTTCGGGTAGGCGGCGGGCAGGGCGACCGGCTCCCGCTCCTGGCCGTCGTAGTTGGCGGTGAAGTCGACGGTGTCCTCGTCGATCGACTCCGTCATCAGTGACGTGGCGTCGGCCATCTTGCACTCGGTGTAACGCATCGCGGCCGGCGGGTCGTCGTTGCCGAGCGAACCGAAGTTGCCGTGGCCGTCGACCAGCGGCAGCCGCATCGAGAAGGGCTGGGCCATGCGGACGAGGGCGTCGTAGATCGACGCGTCGCCGTGCGGGTGGAGCTTGCCCATGACCTCGCCGACGACGCGGGCGCACTTGACGTAGCCGCGGTCGGGGCGCAGACCCATCTCGTTCATCTGGTACACGATGCGGCGGTGCACCGGCTTCATGCCGTCGCGGGCATCGGGCAGGGCACGGGAGTAGATCACCGAGTACGCGTACTCGAGGAAGGAGCCCTGCATTTCGTCGACGACGTCGATGTCGAGGATCTTCTCCTCGAAATCCTCCGGCGGCGGGGTCTTCGTGCTGCGGCGGGCCATCGCTGCGCGGCTCCTTAACCAAGAATGGGTGTGCTGGGGGTCTGACGCGGACCATTGTGGCCCGAGGCACCGACAACCCGGACTCCGACCCCAGGGGGTGACCCGGGAACTTATCCGGTCGCCGTCGCGCTTGCATACAGTGGCAGGTCTGACGGAAATCTCTGCATCGCGTATCGAAGGGACCACATGCCCATGGGTCACACGGCCACAGCCCAGGCCGGCTCCGGCGGCCTGACAGCGACCGAGCACCGGCTGGCCAACGGCCTGCGCGTGGTGCTGTCCGAGGACCACCTGACCCCGGTCGCCGCGGTCTGCCTCTGGTACGACGTCGGCTCGCGTCACGAAGTCAAGGGGCGTACCGGCCTGGCTCACCTCTTCGAGCACCTCATGTTCCAGGGCTCGGCGAACGTACCGGGCAACGGGCACTTCGAGCTGGTCCAGGGCGCCGGAGGATCCCTCAACGGCACCACCAGCTTCGAACGCACCAACTACTTCGAGACGATGCCGACCCACCAGCTGGAGCTCGCCCTGTGGCTGGAGGCGGACCGGATGGGCTCGCTGCTGGCCGCCCTGGACGAGGAGTCCATGGAGAACCAGCGCGACGTCGTCAAGAACGAGCGCCGCCAGCGGTACGACAACGTCCCCTACGGCACCGCCTTCGAGCGGCTGACCGCCCTCGCCTACCCCGAGGGCCACCCGTACCACCACACGCCGATCGGCTCCATGGCCGATCTGGACGCCGCCTCCCTCGAGGACGCGCGCGCCTTCTTCCGCACGTACTACGCGCCCAACAACGCGGTCCTGTCGATCGTCGGCGACATCGACCCGGAGCGCACCCTCGCGTGGGTGGAGAAGTACTTCGGCACCATCCCGTCGCACGACGGCAAGCAGCCGCCGCGCGACGGTTCGCTGCCCGAGGTCATCGGCCGCGAACTGCGCGAGGAGATCGTCGAGGAGGTCCCGGCGCGTGCGCTGATGGCCGCCTACCGGCTCCCGCACGACGGCACCCGCGAGTGCGACGCCGCCGACGTGGCGCTGACCGTCCTGGGCGGCGGCGAGTCCTCGCGGCTCCACAACCGCCTGGTACGCCGCGACCAGACGGCCGTCGCCGCGGGTTTCGGCCTGCTGCGCCTGGCCGGAGCGCCCTCGCTGGGCTGGCTGGACGTCAAGACCTCCGGCGGGGTAGAGGTCCCCGCCATCGAGGCGGCCGTGGACGAGGAGCTCGCGCGGTTCGCCGCCGAGGGCCCGACGGCCGAGGAGATGGAGCGCGCCCAGGCGCAGCTGGAACGCGAGTGGCTGGACCGGCTGAGCACGGTCGCGGGCCGGGCCGACGAACTGTGCCGGTTCGCGGTGCTCTTCGGCGACCCGCAGCTCGCCCTGACCGCCGTCCAGCGGGTCTTGTCCGTGACCGCCGAGGAAGTGCAGGCGGTGGCCGCGGCGCGGCTGCGCCCGGACAACCGCGCGGTGCTGGTCTACGAGCCGCTGGCCGGCTCCGACGAGTCCGCCGAGAACGACGACGAGAACGAGGGGGCGGAGCAGTGAGCGACACCGCAGCCGTCACGATGACCTTCCACCCGCGCCCGCAGGCCGGCGAGCCGCAGCCGTGGGCCTTCCCGGCCCCCGACCGCTCGGTGCTGTCCAACGGCCTGACCCTGCTGCGCTGCCACCGCCCGGGCCAGCAGGTGATCGCGGTCGAGGTCAACCTCGCCGCCCCGCTGGACGCCGAGCCCGAGGGCCTGGACGGCGTGGCGACCATCATGGCCCGCGCCCTGTCCGAGGGCACCGACAAGCACTCCGCCGAGGAGTTCGCCGCCGAGCTGGAGCGCTGCGGCGCCACCCTCGACGCGCACGCCGACCACCCGGGCCTGCGGGTCTCCCTGGAGGTCCCCGCCTCCCGGCTGCCCAAGGCGCTCGGCCTGCTCGCCGAGGCCCTGCGCGCCCCGGCCTTCGCCGACGCCGAGGTCGACCGGCTGGTGCGCAACCGGCTCGACGAGATCCCGCACGAGCTGGCCAACCCGCAGCGCCGCGCCGCCAAGCAGCTCTCCAAGGAGCTGTTCCCGGCGAGCCTGCGCATGTCCCGCCCGCGCCAGGGCACCGAGGAGACCGTCGCCCGGATCGACTCCGCGGCCGTACGCGCCTTCTACGAGGCCCACGTACGCCCCGCCACGGCCACCGCGGTGGTCGTCGGCGACCTGACCGGCATCGACCTGGACGAGGTCCTCGCCGACACCCTGGGCGCCTGGACGGGCAACTCCGCCGAGCCCCTCCCGGTGCCGCCGGTGACCGCCGACGACACCGGCCGCGTGGTCATCGTGGACCGGCCCGGCGCGGTCCAGACCCAGCTGCTCATCGGCCGGATCGGGCCGGACCGGCACGACCGGGTCTGGGCGGCCCAGGTGCTCGGCACGTACTGCCTGGGCGGCACCCTGACGTCCCGCCTGGACAAGGTGCTGCGCGAGGAGAAGGGGTACACGTACGGCGTGCGGGCCTTCGGCCAGGTGCTGCGCTCCACCGCGGACGGCCGGGGCGCCTCGATGCTCGCCATCAGCGGCTCGGTGGACACCCCGAACACGGCCCCGGCGCTGGAGGACCTCTGGAAGGTGCTGCGCACCCTCGCCGAGGGCGGCCTGACCGACACCGAACGGGACGTGGCGGTGCAGAACTTGGTGGGTGTGGCCCCACTCAAGTTCGAGACGGCGGCCTCGGTCGCGGGCACCCTGGCCGACCAGGTCGAGCAGGAGCTGCCGGACGACTACCAGGCGCAGCTGTACGCCCGGCTAGCGGAGACCGGCACCGTGGAGGCGACGTCGGCCGTCGTGAACGCCTTCCCCGCGGACCGGCTGGTCACCGTGCTGGTGGGTGACGCGGCGCAGATCGAGGAGCCGGTGCGGGCCTTGGGGATCGGCGCCGTGAGCGTCGTCACCAACTGACCCCAACGGCGGTACGACAAGGGCCTCCGGCGGACATGTCCGCCGGGGGCCCTTTTGTCCGTTTAGTGGGGAGGTTGCTTTTATGTGGTGTGGCGTACGCAACAAAAAGGCGCGTCTGTTTGGCGATTGACTGATGATCCGCCTAGCGTCACCTGTGCTGTCCGTCAGTTGTACCCGCCGCACCCGCGGCACCGGGCAGCGATCGCCGAGTCCCCGTCAGGCGCGAGCCTGGGGAGCCGGGGACCCACATGAGTCCCTGGGGTGAATCGGACCGCCTCGCAAGAGGAGGCCCGTAGGAGACCTTCCTGCTCCGAACCCGTCAGCTAACCCGGTAGGCGAGAGGGAAGGAAAGGATCAGCCCCTTCATGGCGTTTGGCAGTCGTGCCGCCGGCAAGCACCGCGGTTCCAGCCGTCTGAGCCGCAAGACCGCCGGCTATGCCGGCATAGCCGCCCTCGCCACCACTGGTGTCGTCGGCTCCCTCGCCGCTCCGGCTTTCGCCGCGGACAACAGCAACAACCACTCCGCCCCGGACAACGCGCTCGGCGCGGTCGTCGTCTCCGAGGACCTCGCGGGTGACATCGAGGACCAGGCCGCCTCCCAGCAGCGCGCCGCCGAGCACGCCGCCGCCAAGGCGCAGGCCGAGGCCGACGCCAAGCAGCGGGCCGCCGAGGCCAAGCGCCTCGCCGAGGCCAAGGCGAAGGCCGAGCGCGAGGCCGCCGAGCGCGCCGCCCGCGAGGAGGAGCGCAAGCGCCTCAACACCTTCGTCTCCCCGCTCGACGGCTCGTACGTCAGCACGCAGTACAAGGCGGGCGGCGGCATGTGGTCCTCCGGCAGCCACACCGGCATCGACTTCCACGCCGCCTCCGGCAGCACCGTGCGCGCGGTGGGCGTCGGCGTCGTGGTCGAGGCCGGCTGGGGCGGCGCGTACGGCAACAACGTCGTGATCAAGCACAACGACGGTACGTACACCCAGTACGGGCACCTGTCCTCGCTGAGCGTCTCCGTCGGCCAGCAGGTCGCCCCCGGCCAGCAGATCGGCCTCTCGGGCTCCACGGGCAACTCCAGCGGCCCGCACCTGCACTTCGAGGCCCGCACCGGTGCCGACTACGGTTCGGACATCGACCCGATCGCCTACCTGCGCTCGCACGGCGTCAGCCTCTGATCCGTACCCCCCGCTTCACCGAAGGCCCCGGCTCCCCGAGCCGGGGCCTTCGTGCTGCTCTGCCGGATACATGTTTGTCATTTCCGGGCGCTCTCGGAAATCATCGTGTGTTGCAATAGAGTCGCAGTATGCGTGGCAGTTCGGTGGCAATCGATGAATCGGAAATAGCGGAGGTCCGGCCTTGCGTATTCCCGCGCACGCGGTATCCACAGCGATCCGCGACGACATCGTCTCCGGGGTCTTCGAGCCGGGCGGCAGGCTGACCGAAGAGGTGCTGGCCCGCCGGTACGGGGTCTCGCGGGTCCCCGTGCGCGAGGCGCTGCGGACCCTGGAGTCCGAGGGCTTCGTGACCACGCGGCGGCACGCGGGCGCCTGTGTGGCCGAGCCGACCGAGCAGGAGGCCGCCGACCTCCTCGAGCTGCGGATGCTGCTGGAGCCCCTGGCGGCGGCCCGGGCCGCCCGGCGGCGCACCGAGGCCCACCTCAAGGTGTTGCGCGGGCTGGTCAGGTTGGGCCAGGAGCGGGCCAGGCGGGGCCAGGGCGAGGATCTGCGCTCGCTCGGCGGCTGGTTCCACGAGACCCTCGCGCAGGCCTCCGGGAGCCCGGGCCTGATCGCGCTGCTGACGCAGATGCGGCACAAGCTGGCGTGGATGTACGTGGTGGAGGCGCCGGCGCGGCCGGTGGAGTCCTGGGCGGAGCACGGGGCGGTCGTGGACGCGGTGGCGCGGGGGGACGCGGAGCGGGCGCGGACGCTGGCCGCCCTGCACGCCGACCGGGCGGCGGGCGCGCACCGGCCGCGGGTGCGGGCGGCCGTGAGCACTTCGCAACCTGCCGTAAACATGTCGAGCGGCCGTCATTAACAGGAGCCGTATACAAAGGAGCGGTATTCGCGCCGCTGCCGGAATTCCGGGTGGCGTGAATTCGGTGCGCCTAATTCCGGCCGAGTCGCATTCTGCTGCGTGAACGCGAAAGCCGCGGCCCCCCGATGGCGGGGCCGCGGCTTTCACGTGCGGACCGGGCGGACCGTGTGGGCCGTTTCCGGTCGGGCGGGGCGACGGGGTGTCGAACCCGAAGGGTCAGACGGTCTCGGGGAGTTCCTCGAGGCCCTCGGCGACCAGCTTCGCGAGGCGGTCGAGTGCCGCCTCGGCGCCGTCGGCGTCGGACGCGAGGACGATCTCCTCGCCGCCCTGGGCGCCGAGGCCCAGAACCGCCAGCATGGAAGCGGCGTTGACGGGGTCGCCGCCGGCCTTGGCGATGGTCACCGGGACGCCGGAAGCGGTCGTCGCACGGACGAAGATCGAGGCGGGACGAGCGTGCAGGCCCTCGGCCCAGCCGACGTTGACGCGGCGCTCTGCCATGGTGATGCCCTTCAGGTTCTTACGGTTGTCTAGACCAGTCTCTCACGACGCCCGGAATGCTCGGTCCGACCTTCGGCCCCGATCCCCTGCCGTTCGACCGTCCCCAGCTTGCACCGTTTTGCCCTAGTGTGCCTGATGCGCCGCGCGCACGCTGCCAGGTGGTTTCCGGCCGTAAGGTAGGCCCATGACCACCGAGTCGGACCCCTCGTACCCGGCCCACTGGGAGGCGGACGTCGTCCTGCGCGACGGCGGCACCGCCCGGATCAGGCCGATCACCCCCGACGACGCCGGCCGGCTGGTCAGCTTCTACGAGCAGGTCTCCGACGAGTCGAAGTACTACCGCTTCTTCGCCCCCTACCCCCGCCTCTCCGACCGGGACGTGCACCGCTTCACGCACCACGACTACGTCGACCGGGTCGGCCTCGCGGCGACCATCGGCGGGGAGTTCATCGGCACCGTCCGCTACGACCGCATCGGCGCCGACGGCCGGGCCGCCTCCGGCCCCGCCGACGAGGCCGAGGTCGCCTTCCTGGTCCAGGACGCCCACCAGGGCCGCGGGGTGGCCTCCGCCCTCCTCGAACACATCGGCGCGGTGGCCCGGGAGCGGGGCATCCGCCGGTTCGCCGCCGAGGTACTGCCCGCCAACACCAAAATGATCAAGGTGTTCACGGACGTCGGCTACCAGCAGAAGCGCAGCTTCGAGGACGGCTCCGTCCACCTCACCCTCGACCTCGAACCCACCGCCGAATCCCTCGCCGTGCAGCGCGCCCGCGAACAGCGCGCCGAGGCCCGCTCGGTACAGCGGCTGCTCGCACCCGGCGCGGTCGCGGTGATCGGAGTCAGCCGCTCCGGCGGGGGCGTCGGCGCCGCCGCCCTGCGCACCCTGCGCGACAGCGGCTTCCACGGCCACCTCTACGCGGTCAACGAGGAGGTCACCCTCGACCTGCTCGAGGGCGTACGGGCCTACCGCACCGTCGACGCCATCGGCGCCCCCGTCGACCTCGCGGTGATCGCCGTCCCGGCCGACCGGGTCCCCGAGGCAGTGGCGGCCTGCGGCGACCACGGCGTCCAGGGGCTCGTGGTGCTGTCCGCCGGATACGGGGAGAGCGGCCCGGCCGGACTCGCCCGCCAGCGCGAACTCGTGAAGCAGGTGCGCTCGTACGGGATGCGCCTGATCGGGCCCAACGCCTTCGGGGTGATCAACACCGCGCCGGAGGTGGAACTCAACGCCTCGCTGACGCCCGCCCCGATGCCGATGCGCGGCCGGACGGGCCTGTTCACGCAGTCCGGGGCGATCGGCATCGCCCTGCTCTCCGCCCTGCTGCGCCGCGGCGAGGGACTGTCCTCCTTCGTCTCCGCCGGGAACCGCGCCGACGTCTCCGGCAACGACATCCTCCAGTACTGGTACGACGACGAGGCGACCGACGTCGCCCTGCTCTACCTGGAAACCCTCGGCAACCCGCGCAAGTTCACCCGCCTCGCCCGCCGCACGGCGGCCGTCAAGCCGGTGGTCGTCGCCAAGGGCGGCCGCCACACCCCCGCCGGACACGTGGTCCCGGGCACCCGGCTGCCCGAGGCCACCGTGTCCGCCCTGCTGCGGCAGGCGGGCGTGATCCGGGTCGACACGGTGACGGAGCTGGTGGACGCCGGACTGCTGCTGGCCTCGCAGCCGCTGCCCGCCGGACCGCGCGTCGCGATCCTCGGGAACTCCGAGTCCCTCGGGGTCCTCACCTACGACGCCTGCCTGACCCAGGGCCTGCGGCCGCTGGCGCCGCTCGACCTGACCACCGCGGCCTCGCCCGAGGACTTCCGTACGGCGCTGGCCGCGGCGCTGGCCTCCGACGCCAACGACGCCGTCGTCGTCACCGCGATCCCGTGGGTGAACGAGCAGGCTCCGGCGGACGACCTGGCCCACGCGCTGCGCTCCGCGGTGGCCGGGCATCCCGGCAAGCCGGTGGCCGTCGTCCACGTGGAACTCGTCGCACTGGCCGAGGCCCTGGCCGCTCCGCCGGGCCCCCGGGATTCCGCGCCGGACCCCGCTGCTCACACGCCGGACCCCGCTCCTCACACGCCGGACATGCCGGGCGGGCCGAAGCCGAACACGCTGGGCGGGCCGAACGCGCCGGGCGGGCCGAAGCCGCCGCCGCGCGGCGCCCCGGCCCCGTCGGCTCTCGGGGCCCCGGGCCGGGCAGGGCCCGGCCCCGGCAGCCGGATCCCGAGCTATCCCGCCGCCGAGCGGGCCGTCAAGGCGCTCGCCGAGGCCGTCCGGTACGGGCAGTGGCGGCGGGCCAACGCCGAGGCCGGGCACGTGCCCGAGTACGAGGACATCGACGAGCCCGGGGCCGCCGCCCAGCTGGCCGCCCTGCTGGCCGACGTCGACGGCGGAGCCGTGCTCACCCTGGCCGAGTGGGACGCGCGCGAGCTGCTCGGGCGGTACGGGATCCGCGTCCTGCCCGCCCTGCCCGCGCCCAGCCCGGACGCAGCGGTCCGGGCCGCCGGGATCCTCGGCTACCCGGTCGCCCTCAAGACCACCGCCCCCCACCTGCGCCACCGGGCGGACCTGGGCGGCGTACGGCTCGACCTCAGGAACGAGGCCGAGCTGAGACGCTCGTACGAGGACCTCACCGCGCTGCTCGGGAAGCCGGCGGAGCTCCAGCCGGTGGTGCAGTCGATGGTGCCGCGCGGGGTCGACACGGTCGTCCGCTCCGTCATCGACCCGGCGGCCGGCGCCGTCCTCTCCTTCGGGCTCGCCGGCGTCCCCTCCGAGCTGCTCGGGGACACCGCCCACCGCCTGGTCCCGGCCACCGACCGGGACGCGGCCGGGCTGATCCGGTCCATCCGCGCCGCGCCCCTCCTCTTCGGCTGGCGCGGCAGCGACCCCGTCGACACGGCCGCCCTGGAGGAGCTGCTCCTGCGGCTGTCCCGGCTCGTGGACGACCACCCCGAGGTGATCGGGGTCTCGCTGGAGCCGGTGGTCGTCGCCACCGAGGGGCTCTCCGTGCTCAGCGCGACCGTCCGCGTCGCGCACCCGCCCGCCCGCGGTGATCTCGGCCCGCGGACCCTCCCCAGTTACTGAGCGGGTCCGGGCGCGGCCGGGATGCCCCGTAGGGGCCTTAGGATGGACCTCATGGCGAAATCCGGTACGACGACCCAGGGGCTGCGCACGGCGATCGAGCGCAGCGGCTACTACCCGGCCCTCGTGGCCGAGGCCGTGGAGGCCGCGGTGGGCGGCGAGCCGATCTCGTCGTACCTGGTCCACCAGGAGACGACCTTCGACTCCAACGAGGTCCGCCGCCACGTCACCGTGCTGGTCCTGACCGGCAACCGCTTCATCGTCAGCCACACCGACGAGCAGGCCGCGGACGCCGGGTCCCCGTCGCCGTACGCCACCACCTCCACCGAGTCGGTCAAGCTCTCCAGTATCTCCTCCGTGGTGCTCAGCCGCGTCGTCGCCAACCCGGAGTCCTACACCCCCGGCACCCTGCCGCGCGAGGTCGTCCTCACCATCGGCTGGGGCGCGGTCTCCCGGATCGACCTGGAGCCGGCCGCCTGCGGCGACCCGAACTGCGACTCCGACCACGGCTACACGGGCAACTCCACGGCCGACGACCTCAGCCTGCGGGTCAGCGAGGCGGGCGACGGCCCCGAGGCCGTGCGCCAGACCCTGGTCTTCGCGCAGGCGCTCTCCGAAGCCACGGCGGCCACGTCCTCCCCCTCCGCCCGCTGATGTCGTACCCCGCGGCGCAGAACTGGCAGGACGAGCCGGAGCTGCTGGACCTCGCGGCCGCGCCCGTCCCCGAGTACGGCACGGGCTCGCTCGCCGACCTGCTGCCCACCCTGGTGGCCGGGCAGGGCGTCCCCGGTTTCTCCGCCGCCATCGCGGAGCTGGCCCCGGCCGACCGGAACTGCGTGTTCCTGGTCGACGGGATGGGCTGGGAGCAGATCAAGGCCCACCCGGACGAGGCCCCCTACCTGGCCTCCCTGCTCGGCAGCTCGCGCGGCGGCACCGGCCGCCCGGTCACCTCGGGCTTCCCCGCGACCACCGCCACCTCGCTGGCCTCGGTCGGCACCGGTCTGCCGCCCGCCCGGCACGGCCTGCCCGGCTACGCCGTGCGCAACCCGGCCACCGGCGAGCTGATGAACCAGCTCCGCTGGCAGCCGTGGACCCAGCCGAAGGCCTGGCAGCCGTACCCGACGGTGTTCCAGCAGGCGGACGCGGCCGGAGTGGCCACCGCGCAGGTGTCCTCGCCCGCGTTCCAGACCACCCCGCTCACCAAGATCGCCCTCAGCGGCGGCACCTTCCTCGGCCGGATGACCGGCGAGGAGCGGATGGACCTCGCGGCGGACCGCCTCGCGGCCGGCGACCGCTCGCTCGTGTACACGTACTACAGCGAACTCGACGGGGCCGGCCACCGGCACGGCGTGAACTCCGACGCCTGGCGCGGCCAGCTGATGTACGTCGACCGGCTGGTGCAGCGGCTCGCCGAGCAACTCCCGCCGCGGACCGCGCTGTACGTGACCGCCGACCACGGCATGGTGGACATCCCCTTCGACGAGGAGTCGCGGATCGACTTCGACGAGGACTGGGAGCTGAGCGCGGGCGTGGCCCTGCTCGGCGGCGAGGGCCGGGCCCGGCACGTGTACGCGGTACCGGGGGCCGAGGCCGACGTCCTGACGGTGTGGCGCGAGGTGCTCGGCGACCGGTTCTGGGTCGCGAGCCGCGAAGAGGCCCTGGAGCTGGGCTGGTTCGGGCGGCCGGGGGAGTGCGACGAGCGCGTGCTCGGCCGGATCGGCGACGTGGTCGCGGCCGCGCAGGCCGACGCCGCGATCACCGCCTCGCGCAACGAGCCCAACGAGTCAGCGCTGGTCGGCATGCACGGCTCCATGACCGCGGCCGAGCAGCTCGTTCCGCTGCTCGAGATCCGCACCTGACGGCCACGCCTGTTCCCCCCGCCTCCTGCTGCCCATGACCCGAAAGGTCCTGTACTTCCCATGCCCGAGCTGGCGTTCTTCTCCGGAACGATGGACTGCGGTAAGTCGACCCTGGCGCTCCAGATCGCCCACAACCGCGATGCGCGGGGCCTGCAGGGTGTGATCTTCACCCGGGACGACCGGGCGGGGGAGGGCAAGCTGTCCTCCCGCCTCGGGCTGGTGACCGACGCGGTCGAGGCGCCGGAGGGCATGGACCTGTACGCGTACCTGGTCGCCGAGCTCTCGGCAGGCGGCAGGGCGGACTACGTGATCGTGGACGAGGCGCAGTTCCTGGCCCCGGCCCAGATCGACCAGCTGGCCCGCATCGTGGACGACTTGGGCCTGGACGTCTTCGCCTTCGGGATCACCACCGACTTCCGCACGAAACTCTTCCCGGGCTCGCAGCGCCTGATCGAACTGGCGGACCGCCTGGAGCAGCTGCAGGTGGAGGCCCTGTGCTGGTGCGGGGCCCGGGCCACGCACAACGCCCGGACGATAGGCGGCGAGATGGTGGTCGAGGGCGCCCAGGTCGTTGTCGGCGACGTGAACCGCCCGGCGGAGGAGATCGGTTACGAGGTCCTCTGCCGCCGCCATCACCGCCGCCGCATGACCTCGGCCGCGGCCCGCGCCGGCGCCCTCTCCCCGGACGTCCTCCCGGTCAACCACGCCTGACCGGGTGCGCCGCCGCGTCCTCGGTCACGCGATCAGCGAGTCGGCCAACGCAGCGACGAGGCGGGCGAATTCGGTACGTTGCCGGTCGGTCAGTGTGGCGTGGAGCGGCTCCTACAGCTCGTCGGTGAGTTGCCCGGCACACTGCCATCGGGGGTCTGGGCCGCAGCAACCGGAGGCGGCTCCTGCCGGCCATAGCGGGTTGCCTGCTCGACGCCGAGGATGATGACCATGGCCGCTCGGGCGCTCAGCCCGTGCAGGCGTACCGCGGCCGGACGGCAGCCGCCGCGGTGTTCCCGCAGTACGTGCATGCGCTGGGGAGGGCCGCACCACCGTCTCGCACAGCAGAGCCGGCACCCCGGTCGGGCCGGTCGTCGTGCCCGGCCCCGGCACCCGTCCAGGACTACTCACGCTGGTGATGGTCCCGGCGCGGGGGGCGGGTGAGACTGGTCGGACTTCAGACGCGCCGGGCGTCGGCAGTCGTGTCGGGCGGTGTCAGGCCGGGGGCTCCCGTGGCCGGGTCGTCTGTGAAGACGACTGGGAAGAAGGGCCGGGGGGATGCCATGCGGCAGCTTGAGGTAGCACTGATCGGCGCGGGACTGATCGCACGTCTGCACCTGGAGGCGTGGATCACCGTCGGGGCGTCCGTGCGCGTCCACTCCACCGACGGACGCGCGGCCGAACTGGCGCGCGAGTGCGGCGGCAAGGCGGTCGGTTCCCTCGACGAGGCGCTGGACGGCGCGGACCTCGTGGACATCTGCTCTCCGACGGACAGCCACCACGGGATCGCCATGGCCGCCATCGCCGCGGGGGTGGGCGTGGTGTGCGAGAAGCCGCTGGCGGCCTCCGCCACGGAGGCCGAGGAGATCGTCACAGCGGCGGAACAGGCCGGAGTGCGGCTCATCGCGGCCCACGACGTACGGTTCGCCCCGGCGTACGCGCGGCTCCACGAGCTGGTGGCGGCAGGCCGCCTGGGCACGGGCACGGTCGCCCGCTTCACCGTGGCCGGCCACCACCCGCGGCCCTGGACCGGCCATGCCTCCGCCGCGTCGGGCGGCATCCTGACGGATCAGATGCTGCACGGCGTCGACATCGCCTACTGGGTCTTCGGGGACGTCGTGCGGGTGCACGCCCAGTACCAGGGGGAGATCGCGGCGCCGGCACCGACGGGGGCCGTCGCGGTCGGAACCGTCGTCCTCACCCACGCCGGCGGCGCGCTCAGCCACGTGGTGAGCCGGTGGACGGCGACGCCCGAGCCGCCCTACCGCCTGACCTACCAGGTCTCGGGTACGGGCGGGACGGTCACCTACGACTCCGAGTGGCCCCAGGAGATCCAGGTGCTCGGTGACGCGGCCGCGCACTTCGGGCACTTCGGGGAACCGCCGTTCGTCGCCGAGATCCGTGAGTTCGCCCAGGCGTTCACGGGCGGTCCCGAGTCCCGCCTCGGTCCGCAGGACGCGCTGGCGGCCATCCGCATCACCCAAGCCGCGGCGGAGTCCGCATGGACCGGCCGCGCCGTGGAACTGCCCGTGAAGGGGTCTGCCGCATGAAGGTCGCCGTGTTGTCGTTCGCCCATGAGCGCGCCGCCACCTACGCCCGGCTGCTGCACGCCATGCCCGGCGTCGACCTGGTCATCGCGGACCCCGACGGTTCCCCCGACGACCCGGCCCGGGGGCGGGCCGTGGCCGGCGAACTGGGCGCCCCGTACGCCGATGGCTGGGACGAGGTGTTCGCGCTGCGCCCCGAGGCCGTGGTGGTCGCCGGCGAGGTCGCCCGGCGCCGGGAACTGGTCGAGCGGGCGGCCGAAGCCGGCGCGCAGGTGCTGTGCGAGCAGCCGATGGCGGCCACGGAGGCCGACGCCGAGGCCATGGTGCGCGCCTGTGAGGATGCGGGGGTGCGCCTCACCCTCGTGTCGCCGGCCTGCTTCAGCCCGGCGTTCGCCGCCGTGCGCCAGGGGCTCGCCGACGGTGAGCCGCTCGGCCGGCTGACGACGCTCCACGGCGCGTACAACAGCCCCGCGACCGGGGAAGCGGAGGGCGACGGGGCGCTGGGCGTCCGCGCGGCCGTTCTCCTGGACATGGTGGACGCCGTGCTCGGCGGCGAGCCGCCCGAGCAGGTGTACGCGCAGACGAACAGCGTCCTGAGCGCCGAGCCGGGCGTCGAGAGCGCGGCACTCGTCTCGGTGCGGTACGCGGACGGGACGGTCGCGTCCATCGACTGCAGCTGGAGCCTGTCGGCGCGGCATTCCGCGGCGAGCGGACCGGCCATGACCTTCATCGGCGACCGGGCCAGCGCGGAGTTCAACGCCCGCCCGCGGCTCCTCGGCGGATTCGACGCCGCCACGGACGGCGAGCGGTGGGAGCCCGGAGGCGCGGACCTGTACGCGGTCATGCTCGGCGAGTTCGTCACCGCCGTCGGCAGGGGGCAGGCAGTCGGCCCGGACGGCGCGGCCGGGCTGCGCGCGCTGCGCATCATCGAAGCGGCCCGTGCGTCGGCGCGCACCGGACAGCCCGTCGACATGACCGTGCCGGCGGTGGCACGCCCGTAGCGCAGCGCCCTCTCGGGCGGAGCTCCTGGAGCACGGCGGACCCCGGACCCCCGGCCGTTTCCAGGAGCTCCGCCATATCCGCAGCCGGCCGGCTCCCGCCCTACCAGGCTGAGGGATGTGGCGCCCATGGGGGCTCGCCTAGGCTGGCCGAGGGGATCAAAGACCGCGCCATAGTGGCGAATCCGAGAGCCGTCGCGCGCGTGTCTGAACGTACATTTCTTTTCAATCGTTAAGGGGCCGTCCAGGATGTCTCACCTCCTGCACGTAGATTCGAGTTTCGGCACTCAATCCGTATCGAGGGAGCTGACAGGCTATTTCGCGGCGGAATGGCGCAAGAACCATCCTGGTACGGGATACGTCCACCGCGATCTCGCAGCCGAGCCGGTGCCGCACATCTCGCACGCCGTGCACCAGTCCCTCCTCTACCCGGACGCCGAGCACGGGCAGAGCGCGGAAGAGCGCGACCTCACCGCCGCGATCACCCGTGAGGTGCTGGAAGCGTCGGTGATCGTCCTCGGCGTGCCGATGCACAACTACGCAGTCCCCACGACCCTCAAGGCCTGGCTGGACCGCATCGTCCACCCGGGCCACATGGTCATGCCCGGCAACACCGGTCCGCTCAGCGGAAAGACGGTCGTGGCCGTTCTGGCGAGGGGCGGCTCGTACGCGCCCGGCACGCCCCGCGAGCACCACGACTTCCAGCAGCCGTACCTGAAGGCGATCCTGCAGTCGGTCGGCCTCGGGGAGGACCTGACGTTCGTCACCGCCGAGTTCACGATGGCCGCGGTCGCCCCGCAGATGGCACACCTCAAGCCGATGGGCGAGGCCTCGCTGAAGACCGCGTACGACACCCTCGCGAAGCTGGCCCAGTAGCCCCGGTCCGTCCGGAGAGAAGGAAGCCATGAGCGACGCAATCTCCTTCGAACTGCCGTGGGCGCGGACCCACCCGTTCGATCCTCCCGCGATATTCGATTCCCTTCGCGAGGAGCGGCCGCTCGCGCGAATGGTCTACCCCGACGGCCACGTCGGCTGGATCGCCACCAGTCACGAGCTGGTGCGCAAGGTCCTCAGCGACCCGAGGTTCAGCCACAACCTGGAGAACTTCCACTTCCCGGTGACGCGCTTCGGAAAGCCGGTGACCGGCTCCTCTCCGGAGATCCCGGGGATGTTCATCCACATGGACCCGCCCCGCCACACCCGGTACCGGCGCCTGCTGACGGCCGAGTTCACGGCTCGGCGGGCGAACCAGCTGACAGCGCGCGTCGAGGCCGTGGCCGCCGAGCAGATCGAGGTGATGCGCGAGCACGGCGGTCCGGTGGACCTCGTCACGAGCTTCGCCAAGCCCCTGGTCCTGCGGGTGCTGTCCGAGGTGGTCGGCCTCCCCTACGAAGAGCGTGACCGGTACGCGCACGCCCCGACCGTCCTGCACGACCCGGACTCGCCGGAGGAGGAGGTCGCAGCCGCCTTCGGGCAGGTGATGTCCTTCATTGTCGAGGTCATCGAAAGAAAGCGGAAGCAGCCCGGGGACGACCTCATCAGCCGGCTCATCGCCGACGGGCAGCTGACCACCGAAGAGCTGTGCAACATCGTCACCCTCCTGCTGTTCGCGGGCTACGAGACCACCGAGAGCGGGCTGGCCGTCGGGGTGTTCGCCCTGCTGCACCACACGGACCAGCTGGCGGCCCTCCGAGCCGACCCGTCGAAACTCGACGCCGCCGTCGAGGAGCTCCTGCGCTACATCAGCATCAACCAGTACGAGATGTACCGCACCGCGTTGGAGGACATCGAGCTGGGCGGTGAGCTGGTCAAGAAGGGCGACACCGTCACGGTGTCCCTGCCCGCGGCCAACCGCGACCCGGCGAAATTCGAGTGCCCCCACATGCTGGACATCGACCGGGAAACCTCCGGCCACGTGGCGTTCGGATTCGGCGTCCACCAGTGCCTGGGCCAGAACCTGGCGCGCGTCGAACTCCGCGCCGGCCTGTCGGCCCTCCTCCGCGAATTCCCGGACCTTCGATTGGCTGTCGCAATCGATGAGGTCCCGCTGCGGCTCAAGGGTTCCGTCTTCGCGGTGAAGAGCCTGCCTGTCTCCTGGTAGCTCTTTTCTTCTCTGAAAGGATTTGCGGCGCAGTGCGCACCGAACTCATCAAGCCACTTCCCGTCGCACTCCTGGAGAACGCGACCCGCTTTCCGCACAAGACCGCCTTCGCGGACGACCGGCGAGCGGTCACCTACGGTGACCTCCAGACGCGCACGCGCCGGCTCGCCGGGCATCTGGCGGGCCTCGGCGTCCAGCGCGGCGACCGGGTGGCCATCTGCCTCGGCAACACCGTGTCCACGGTCGAGAGCTACCTGGCGATCGTGCGCGCCGCCGGCATCGGCGTGCCGCTCAACCCGGCATCGTCCCTCGCCGAGCTGGAGTACCTGCTCGCCGACAGCGGCGCCACGGTGGTCATCACCGACTCCGTGCAGGCGGAGCGGTTGCGGGGCTCGGCCGTGGCGTCCGGCCTCACCCTGCTGGTGACGGGGGAGGCCCCCGCCCGGCCGGGGACCCACTCGTACGACGAACTCGCGGCCGGCGAACCGGCCGAAGCGGCCAGGGACGACCTCGGACTCGACGACGTGGCCTGGATGTTCTACACGTCGGGCACGACCGGTCGGCCCAAGGGCGTCCTGTCGACGCAGCGCAACTGCCTGTGGTCCGTCGCCTCCTGCTACGTACCGATCCCCGGACTGACGGACCAGGACCGGGTGCTCTGGCCGCTGCCGCTGTTCCACAGCCTCTCGCACATCGCGTGCGTCCTGTCCGTCACCGTGGTCGGCGCCACCGCCCGGATCGTGGACGGCAGTTCCGCGGCGGACGTGATCACGGCGCTGGCCGAGGACGGTTCCACCTTCCTGGCCGGTGTTCCCACCACGTACCACCACCTGGTGGCGGCCGCCCGGCAGAACGGATTCTCCGCCCCCGCCCTGCGGATCGGCCTGGTCGGCGGTGCGGTCACCGGATCCGGGCTGCGCCGGGAGTTCGAGGAGGTCTTCGGCGT
This sequence comes from Streptomyces subrutilus, assembly GCF_001746425.1. Taxonomy (GTDB): domain Bacteria; phylum Actinomycetota; class Actinomycetes; order Streptomycetales; family Streptomycetaceae; genus Streptomyces; species Streptomyces subrutilus_A. Next base: position 5,489,726 of record NZ_MEHK01000001.1, read on the forward strand.
CCCGCTGGTCGACGCCTACGGCAGCACCGAGACCTGCGGCGCCATCACCATCAACCCGCCGGACGGCGACCGCGTCGAGGGGTCCTGCGGCCTGCCCGTGCCCGGCGTCGGGGTCCGCATCGTCGACCCCGCCACCGGACTCGACGTACCCGTCGGCCAGGAGGGCGAGGTGTGGGTCAGCGGGCCGAACGTCATGGTCGGCTACCACAACAGCCCCGAGGCCACCGCCGCGGCGATGCGGGACGGCTGGTACCGGACCGGCGACCTGGCCCGGCGCGACGACGCCGGCTACTTCGCCATCCGCGGCCGGATCAAGGAACTCGTCATCCGCGGCGGGGAGAACATCCACCCCGAGGAGATCGAGGCGGTTCTGCGCACCGTCGAGGGTGTCGCCGACGCGGCGGTTGCCGGCGTACCGCACGAGACGCTCGGGGAGGTACCGGTCGCGTACGTGGTCCCCGGCCCGTCCGGCTTCGACACCGCGACGCTGATCGACAGGTGCCGCGAGCAGCTCTCCGCGTACAAGGTGCCTGAGCAGGTCCACGAGGTCGACGCCATCCCCCGGACCGCATCGGGCAAGACCAAGCGCCGCATGCTGGCCGATCAGCCGAGCCGGCTGCGGTACGAGGCGATCGGACACCGCGACGCGCTGGTGGGCGGCCGGCCCGACGCGACCGTCGCGGCAGCCCTGCGGGACCGGCTGTCCGGTCTGGAGGAGCGCACGCAGCTGGCACTGCTCGAAGACCTGGTCCGTACGCAGGCCGCCGTCGTGCTACAGCAGCCGGGACCGGATTCCATCCCGTCCGACCGGGCCTTCCGCGACCTGGGCTTCACCTCGATGGCCATCGTCGCCCTGCGCAACCGGCTGGTGGAGAACACCGGGCTGGCGCTGCCCACCACCGTCGTCTTCGACCACCCCACTCCGGTCGCACTGGCCGGCCGCATACGGGCCGAGGTCCTCGGGACCACCGGGCCGGTGACCGAGCCGGTCCTGGCGGCCGACCCCGACGAACCGGTCGCGATCGTCGGGATGGCGTGCCGGCTGCCGGGCGGCGTGACCGGGCCGGAAGACCTGTGGCGCCTGGTGTCCGAGGGCCGGGACGCCCTGTCGTCCTTCCCCGAGGACCGCGGATGGGACCTGGAGGGCCTGTTCGACCCGGACCCGGACCGTACGGGCACCTCGTACACCGACCAGGGCGGATTCCTCCACGACGCGGGCCTCTTCGACGCCGGGTTCTTCGGGATCTCGCCGCGTGAGGCCCTCGCCATGGACCCCCAGCAGCGCCTGCTGCTGGAGACCTCCTGGGAGGCCCTGGAGGCCGCCGGGATCAACCCGGTCTCCCTGAAGGGAACCGACGTCGGCGTGTTCTCCGGGCTGTTCGGCCAGGGCTACGGCACCGGCGCCGCCGCGGCCGCCCCGGAGCTCGAAGGCTTCACGACCACGGGGTTGGCACCGAGCGTGGCCTCGGGCCGGGTGTCGTACGTGCTCGGGCTGGAGGGCCCTGCGGTCACGGTGGACACGGCCTGCTCCTCCTCGCTCGTGGCGATGCACCTGGCCGCGCAGGCCCTGCGGCAGGGCGAGTGCTCCATGGCCCTGGCCGGCGGCGTGTCCGTGATGGCCACGCCCGGCCACTTCGTGGAGTTCTCCCGCCAACGGGCGCTCGCCGCCGACGGGCGCTGCAAGGCCTTCTCCTCGTCTGCCGACGGCACGGGCTGGGCCGAGGGTGTCGGTGTGGTGGTGCTGGAGCGGCTGTCGGTGGCCCGGGAGCGCGGCCACCGGGTGCTGGCGGTGCTGCGGGGCAGCGCGGTGAACCAGGACGGCGCGTCCAACGGCCTGACCGCTTCGAGCGGCGCCTCCCAGCAGCGCGTGATCCGCCGGGCGCTGGCCGGCGCCGGGCTGGCCGCGGCGGACGTGGACGTGGTCGAGGCCCACGGGACCGGTACGGCTCTGGGCGACCCCATCGAGGCACAGGCGATCCTTGCCGCGTACGGGCAGGACCGCGACGCGGAGCGGCCGCTGTGGCTGGGCTCCCTGAAGTCGAACATCGGTCACACACAGGCCGCCGCGGGTGTGGCGGGCGTGATCAAGATGGTGCAGGCGCTGCGGCACGGGGTGCTTCCGGCGACCCTGCACGTGGACGCGCCCACCCCGCAGGCCGACTGGTCCGCGGGCGCCGTGGAGCTGCTGACCGAGGCGCGGGAGTGGCCGCGCGGCGACCGTCCGCGCCGGGCCGGTGTCTCCTCGTTCGGCGTCAGCGGCACGAACGCGCACCTGATCCTGGAAGAGGCGCCCGTCGGGACGGAGTCCGTCGAGGAGGGGCGGGAGCCCTCGGCGCCGGCCGGTGCGGTGCCGCTGGTGGTGTCCGCGGGGACCGCCGGCTCCCTGGCCGGCCAGGCCGGCCGCCTCGCGTCGTACCTGGAGTCCGCCGCCGACGAGGTGCCGCTGGCCTCGGTGGCCGGGGCGTTGGTGTCGAGCCGTGCGGTCTTCGGTGAGCGTGCGGTGGTCGTCGCCGACTCCGCCGACGAGGCACTGACGCGCCTCCGGGCACTGGCCCGGGGCGAGAGCGCGCCCGGTCTGGTCTCCGGCAGCACCGCCGGGTCCGGTGCGCCGGGCAGGGTGGTGTGGGTGTTCCCGGGCCAGGGTTCGCAGTGGGCGGGCATGGGCCGTGAACTGCTGGGTTCCTCCCCGGTGTTCGCGGAGCGGATCGCGGAGTGTGCGGCGGCTCTGGAGCCGTACGTGGACTGGTCGCTGTTTGAGGTGCTGCGCGGGGAGACCGAGCCCGAGCTCATGGAGCGCGTGGACGTGCTCCAGCCGGCGAGTTTCGCGGTGATGGTGGGCCTTGCGGCGGTGTGGTCGTCCGTGGGCGTCAAGCCGGATGCGGTGCTGGGTCATTCGCAGGGTGAGATCGCGGCCGCGTGTGTGGCCGGCGCACTCTCGCTTAAGGATGCCGCCCGCATTGTGGCGTTGCGCAGCCAGGCCATCGCCAAGGATCTGGCGGGTCGGGGCGGTATGGCGTCGGTGGCGCTGTCCGAGGACGAGGCCGTGGCGCGGATCGCGCCGTGGGCGGACCGGGTGGAGGTCGCGGCCGTCAACGGGCCGTCGTCGGTGGTGATCGCGGGTGACGCCGAGGCGCTGGACGAGGCCCTGAGGCCTGTCGGGGATGGAATCCGGGTCCGCCGGGTGGCGGTGGACTACGCCTCGCACACCCGCTATGTCGAGGACGTCCGCGAGGCGCTCGCCGAGGCGCTGGCCGGGATCGAGGCGCAGGCGCCGGAGGTGCCGTTCTACTCGACCGTGACCGGCGGTTGGATCGCGGACGCCGGGGTCCTGGACGGTGACTACTGGTACCGCAATCTCCGGGGCCAGGTGGGCTTCGGCCCGGCCGTGGCGGAGCTGCTCGGCCAGGGTCACGGGGTGTTCGTCGAGGTCAGTGCCCATCCGGTGCTGGTCCAGCCGATCACCGAGACCGTCGACACCACCGGTGCCGAGGTCGTGGTGACCGGTTCGCTGCGCCGCGAGGACGGCGGCTTGCGCCGGCTCCTCGCCTCGATGGCCGAGGTGTTCGTCCGCGGCGTGGCCGTGGACTGGAGCAGCGTCCTGCCCGTCGGCGCCGCCTCCGCGCACGTAGACCTGCCGACCTACGCCTTCGACCACCAGCACTACTGGCTCGAGGCGGCAGGATCGGCCACCGACGCCGCGTCGCTGGGGCTGGCCGCCGCCGGTCACCCGCTGCTCGGCGCGGTCGTCGGCATGCCGAACTCGACCGGCTTCATGGCCACGTCGAGTTGGTCGCTCCGGTCCCACCCCTGGCTCGCGGACCACCTGCTGTCCGATGCCGTCGTCGTACCGAACGCGGCCCTGGTCGAGCTGTCCATCCGGCTCGGCGACCTGGCCGCCACCCCCGTACTCGACGTACTGACCGTCGATACCCCCGTCGTACTGCCGCAGCGGGGCAGCCGCAGCATCCAGGTGATCGTCGGCGAGCCCGACGGGACGGGACGGCGGTCGGTGGAGATCTTCTCCCGTGCCGCGGACGCCCCGCTGGACGCGCAGTGGACGCGCCACGCGCAGGGCGCGCTGGCGCCCGCCGGCGCCACCGTGACCGCCGTGAGCGAAGGACGCGTCACCGACGTCGCCCTGGACGGCGCCGCTCTCCGCGACGCGGGCCGGTACGGGGTGCACCCCGCCCTGCTGGACGCCGCCGTCCGTACGGTCGTCCCCGACGGCATGCTCCCCTCCGTGTGGACCGGTGTGTCCCTGCTGGCCTCCGGCGCCGCCGCTCTGCAGGTGCGCCCGGGCGGGACGTCGGCCGAGGGAACCGGTCTGCAGCTGACCGATCCCACGGGGCAGCCCGTCATGACCGTCGAGGCGGTGCGCGGAACCCCGTTCTCCCCCGAACAGGCAGGGATCGCGGGCGCGTTGCCGCACGACACCCTGTTCCGCGTCGAGTGGACGGAATGTGCGCTCCCCGCCCAGGACCGCTCCCTCGACATCCTGTCCGTCACGACCGCCGAGGACGTCGCGGCTTCGGCCGGGTCGGCCACCTCGATCCCCGACGTCCTGCTGTACGAGGCCGAGGCCGTGAGCGCGGCGGCCGACCCCCGGGCATCGGTCAACGCGGCGCTGGCCGTACTCCAGGCCTGGCTCGCGGAACCCGCCCTGGCGGAAACCCGGCTGGCCGTGGTCACCGGGGACAGCGCCGAACCCGACGCGGCCGCCGTGTGGGGTCTGGTCCGCTCGGCGCAGTCGGAGCATCCGGACCGGATCGTCCTCGCGGACCTCGACGACGCGTCCCGGTCCGCTCTGTCGGCCGTCGTACTGAGCGGCGAACCGCAGCTGAGGCTGCGGGAGGGCGTGGCGCAGGTGCCCCGGCTGGTCCGCGTGCCCCTCACGCAGGAGGGGTCGCCGGCCGAAGCCGGGCGGTGCCCGCGGCCGCTGGACACCGAAGGCACCGTACTGATCACCGGCGGCACCGGCACGCTGGGGGCGATGACCGCACGGCACCTGGTCACCGCGCACGGGATCCGGCACCTGGTCCTGGCCGGCCGCCGCGGCCACGCCCCGGAGCTCCACGAGGAGCTGACCGCGCTGGGGGCCTCCGTCACCATCGCCGCCTGCGACATCTCGGACCGGGCCCAGGTCGAGGCGCTCCTGCGGGAGATACCCGCCGAGCACCCGCTGACCGCCGTGGTGCACTCCGCCGGTGTCCTGGACGACGGGGTGCTCACCGAGCTCACCCCGGAACGCGTCGACACCGTGCTGCGGCCCAAGGTGGACGCGGCGCTGCACCTGCACGAGCTCACCCGCGACCTGGACCTCGCCGCGTTCGTGCTGTACTCCTCGGCGGCGGGCGTCCTGGGCAACCCGGGACAGGCCAACTACGCCGCGGCCAACGCCTGCCTGGACGCGCTGGCCGGACACCGGCGCGGCCTCGGCCTGCCGGCCGTCTCCCTCGCCTGGGGCTACTGGGCGACGGTCAGCGCCATGACCGAGCACCTGAGCGCCGCCGACCTGCGCCGCAACCAGCGCATCGGCATGAGCGGCCTGTCCGCCACCGAGGGCATGGCCCTGCTGGACGCCGCCCTCGGTGGCGCCGGCGCGGGCACGGCCGGCACGCTGGTGGCGGCCCGGTTCGACGTGCCGGCCCTGCGGGCGGCGGCCGCCGAGGGTCCGGTTCCCCCGCTGCTGCGGGCTCTGGCCCCCTCGCCGCGGCCGGCGGCTCGCGCCGCCGCTCCGTCCGGGCCCGCGTCCCTGCGGGAGCGCCTCGCCGGTATGGGCGATGGCGAGCGGGCCGACACGCTGGTCGAGCTGGTCCGGCGGCACGCCGCCGAGGTGCTCGGGCACACCGGCGCCGAGGCCGTCCCCGCGGACCGGACCTTCAAGGAGGCCGGATTCGACTCGCTGATGGCGGTGGAGCTGCGCAACCGGCTCGCCGCCGCGACCGGGCTCGCCCTCTCCCCGGTGATGGTCTTCGACTACCCGAAGCCGACGACGCTCGCCGACCACCTGCGCGCCAAGCTCTTCGGCGACACCCGGGAGGCCCCGTCCGAGCCCGTCGCGCCCGCCGTGACGGACGACGAGCCGATCGCGATCGTGGCGATGGCCTGCCGCTTCCCCGCGGGCGTCAACAGCCCCGAGGACCTGTGGCGGGTCGTGGCCGAAGGGATCGACGCCGTCACCGAGTTCCCCGACGACCGGGGCTGGGACATCGACCGGCTCTTCCACGCGGATCCCGACCACGCCGGCACCACGTACGTACGCCACGGCGCCTTCCTCGACGACGCCGCCGGGTTCGACGCCGCGTTCTTCGGCATCTCGCCGAACGAGGCCCTGGCGATGGACCCGCAGCAGCGCCTGCTGCTGGAGACGTCCTGGGAGGCCTTCGAGCGGGCCGCGATCGACCCGACCACGCTGGCCGGAGAGGACGTCGGCGTCTTCGTCGGCGTCAACAGCCACGACTACAGCATGCGGATGCACCAGGCGTCCGGCGTCGAGGGCTTCCGCCTCACCGGCGGCTCCGGCAGCGTCACGTCCGGCCGCATCGCCTACCACCTCGGCTTCGAGGGCCCCGCCCTCACGGTCGACACGGCATGCTCCTCCTCGCTGGTGGCACTGCACCTCGCGGCGCAGGCGCTGAACCGGGGCGAGTGCTCCATGGCGCTGGCCGGCGGTGTGATGGTGATGGGCACCGTGGAGACCTTCGTCGAGTTCTCCCGGCAGCGCGGGCTGGCGCCCGACGGCCGGTGCAAGGCGTTCGCGGACGGCGCGGACGGCACCGGCTGGTCCGAGGGCGCCGGGCTGCTCCTCGTGGAGCGGCTGTCGGACGCCCGCCGCCGGGGCCACCAGGTCCTGGCCGTGGTCCGCGGCTCGGCGGTGAACCAGGACGGCGCGTCGAACGGCCTGACCGCCCCGAACGGTCCCGCGCAGCAGCGGGTCATCCGCAAGGCCCTGGCCGGCGCCGGGCTCTCCCCGGCCGACGTGGACGTGGTGGAGGCGCACGGCACGGGTACGACGCTCGGCGACCCGATCGAGGCGGAGGCGCTCCTGGCGACCTACGGCCAGGACCGGCAGGGCGACGAGCCGCTGTGGCTCGGGTCCGTGAAGTCGAACCTCGGGCACACGCAGGGTGCGGCCGGTGTCGCGGGCGTGATCAAGATGGTCATGGCCATGCGGCACGGGGTGCTCCCCAAGACGCTGCACGTGGACCGGCCCTCGACCCACGTCGACTGGTCCGCCGGAGCCGTGGAACTGCTGACCGAGGCCCGCGACTGGCCGCGCGGCGGCCGGCCCCGCCGGGCCGGCGTGTCCTCCTTCGGCATCGGCGGCACCAACGCGCACGTCGTCCTCGAAGAGGCCCCCGATCAGCCCCCGGCCGCCCGGCCGGAGCCCGCGCCGGAGCGCGCCGGGGTGCTCGTGCCGGTCCCCGTCTCCGCCCGGACCCCCGCCGGACTGCGCGGCCAGGCCGAGCGCCTCGCCCGGTTCCTCGACGAGCGGCCCGACGTACGGCTCACCGACGCCGCCCACGCCCTCGCGACCACGCGCGCCCAGCTCGACCAGCGTGCCGTCGTCCTGGCCTCCGACCGCGGACGGCTCGCCGCCGACCTGAGCGCCTTCGGGCGCGGTGAGGCGACCCCGTCGGTCGTCTCCGGGACCCCCGTCCCGGGAAAGCTGGCCGTCCTCTTCACCGGACAGGGCAGCCAGTGGGCCGGCATGGGCCGCGAACTCGCCGAGACCTTCCCGGTCTTCCGCGAGGCCTTCACCGCCGCCTGCGCCGCCGTGGAGGAGCACCTGCGCGACCACGCGGAGCGCCCGCTGCGCGAGGTGGTGTTCGCCGCCCCCGGCACGTCCGACAGCGAACTCCTCGACCGGACCATGTACACGCAAGGCGCCCTGTTCGCCCTGGAGACCGCACTGTTCAGGCTCTACGAGTCCTGGGGAGTACGGCCGGACCTCCTCGCCGGCCACTCGATCGGCGAGATCACCGCCGCGCACGTCTCGGGAGTCCTGGGACTGGCCGACGCGGGCAGGCTGGTCGCCGCACGCGGCCGGCTCATGCAGGCCCTGCCCGGAGGCGGCGCGATGGTCGCCGTGCAGGCGACCGAGGCCGAGGTGGCGCCGCTGCTGGCCGCGGCGGCAGGCGCGGTCAGCGTGGCCGCGGTGAACGGCCCCGACGCGCTGGTGCTCTCCGGCGCCGAGGACGCCGTGCTCGCCCTCGCCGCCGAACTGGCCGGCCGCGGCCGCAAGACGCGCAGGCTGCAGGTCAGCCACGCCTTCCACTCCCCGCTCATGGAGCCGATGCTCGACGAGTTCCGCACGGTCGCGCAGAGCCTGTCCTACCGGCCGGCCGAACTTCCCGTCGTCTCCACCCTGACGGGCGAGCCGGCCCGGGACGGGCAGCTCGGCGACCCCGGCTACTGGGTCGAGCAGGTGCGCGGCGCGGTGCGCTTCAGCGACGCCGTCACCGCGCTGAGCGGCCAGGGAGCGGCCACGTTCCTCGAGATCGGCCCGGGCGGAGCCCTCGCCGCGATGGCGCTCGGCACGCTCGGCGCACCGGAGCGGAGCTGCGTCGCCACCCTGCGCAAGAACGGCGCGGAGGCCGACGGAGTCATGACCGCGCTCGCGGAACTGCACGTGCGCGGCGTGGCGCTGGACTGGGCGGCGCTGCTCGGCGCCCCGGCCACGGCCGCCGGGGCCGACCTGCCCACCTACGCCTTCCAGCACCAGCGGTACTGGGTCGAGAACGACGAGACCCCGACGGGCGGCGCGGAGGCCCTGGGCGCCGCCAGTGCCCGGCACCCGCTGCTCGGCACCGTCATCGACATGCCGGGCGACGGCGGCGACCACGGCGTCGTGCTCACCGGACAGCTGTCGCCGCGACACCGGAGCCGGTTCGCCGGCCAGGCGGCCGCGGACGGCACCACCGGGGTGCCGGCCGCCGCGCTCCTGGAGATGTTCCTCCGGGCCGCCGACGAGGTGGGCTGCGGAAGCCTCGAACAGATCGTCGTCGAAGCGCCTTTGACGGTTCCGGCGCACGGCAGCACGCAGGTACGGGTGTCCGTGGACGCCCCCGGTGCGGACGGGCGCCGCCGGGCGGCCGTCCACGCCCGGCCCTTCGACCCCGAGCAGGGCCCCTGGACCTGCCACGCGCGGGCCGTGCTGGTGCCGGGCATGCCGCAGCCGGACTTCGACCTGCGGACCTGGTCGGCGCCCGCGGACGGCGAGGCCCTCCTTCCCGGGGCGCACCGCGTATGGGAGCAGGGCGGGCAGGTCTTCGCGGAGATCGCGGTCGCGGAGGAACACGCCGACGAGGCCGCCCGGTTCACCCTCCACCCGGCGCTCGTCGACACCGCACTGCGCGTCCTGGACTGCCGTACGGCCACGGACCCGCCGGCCTCCGGCGCGGGCCGCCGCGACCTCTCCGCCGGCGCCGGCCTCGCCGTGTACGCGGAAGGCGCGGCCTCGCTGCGGCTGCGGATCACGCCGGGCGAGGACGGGCGGCACCTGCTCGAACTCGCGGACGCGACCGGTGAACCGGTGGCGGTCCTGGGCCCGTTGACCCTGGGCGCGACCGCCGCTACCGCCGCGACCGCCGAGGCCACCGCAACCGCCACGACCGCCGCCGCCGAAGCGCGGCAGCCGGCCCCCGGAGCCCTGACCCGGCGCGTGGTCTCCCGCGGCGAGGGCGCCGGCGGCGCGATGGCCGGTCGGCTGGCCGGGCTGCCGGCCGCGGAGCGGCAGCGGGTCCTCCTGGACCTGGTCCAGGAGAGCGCCGCGCTCGTCCTCGGCCACCGCGACACGGACGGCTTCGACCCGGAACAGTCCTTCAAGAGCCTCGGGTTCGACTCCCTCACCGCGGTCAAGTTCTGCAACCGGATGCGCGACCTCACCGGGCTGGACCTGCCGGCCACGCTGGTCTTCGACTACCCGAACCCGGCCGTGCTCGCCGACCACCTGCGGGCCGAGCTGCTCGGCGAGCAGGCGGCGGTGTCCGCCCCGGCCACGTCGGCGTCGGCTTCCGACGAGCCCATCGCGATCGTGGCGATGAGCAGCCGCTTGCCGGGCGGAGCGGACAGCCCCGAGGAACTGTGGAAGCTGGTCGTGGAGCAGCGGGACGCGGTGTCCGGCTTCCCCCTCGACCGCGACTGGGACCTCGAAGGGCTCTACCACCCGGACCCGGCACACCCGGGCACCAGCTACACCCGCTCGGGCGGGTTCCTCCACGAGGCCGCGCAGTTCGACGCCGGGCTCTTCGGGATCTCCCCGCGTGAGGCCCTGGCGATGGACCCCCAGCAGCGGCTGCTGCTGGAGACCTCCTGGGAGGCGCTGGAACGGGCGGGCATCGACCCGCTGTCCGTCCGGGGCCGTGACATCGGCGTCTTCACCGGAATCGTCCACCACGACTACGTGACGCGGCTCCACCAGGTGCCCGAGGAGGTCCAGGGCTACCTGATGACCGGTACGGCGGCCAGCGTGGCCTCGGGCCGGGTGTCGTACGTGTTCGGCTTCGAGGGCCCTGCGGTCACGGTGGACACGGCGTGCTCCTCGTCCCTCGTGGCGATGCACCTGGCCGCGCAGTCGCTGCGCCAGGGCGAGTGCTCGATGGCACTGGCGGGCGGCGCCACGGTGATGGCCAGCCCGGACGCCTTCATGGAGTTCTCCCGGCAGCGGGGCCTGTCCGCCGACGGCCGCTGCAAGGCCTTCTCCTCGGCGGCCGACGGCACCGGCTGGGCCGAGGGCGTGGGCGTGGTCGTCCTGGAGCGGCTGTCGGTGGCGCGGGAGCGCGGCCACCGGGTGCTGGCCGTGCTGCGCGGCAGCGCGGTCAACCAGGACGGCGCCTCCAACGGCCTGACCGCACCCAACGGCCCCTCGCAGCAGCGGGTCATCCGCAAGGCACTGGACACGGCGGGGCTCACCCCGGCGGACGTGGACGTCGTGGAGGCCCACGGGACCGGCACGGCCCTGGGCGACCCGATCGAGGCGCAGGCGCTGCTGGCGACCTACGGCAAGGGCCGCGACCCGGAACGGCCGCTGTGGCTGGGTTCGTTGAAGTCGAACATCGGCCACACGCAGGCAGCCGCGGGTGTGGCCGGTGTGATCAAGATGGTCATGGCGATGCGGCACGGGGTCATGCCCGCCACGCTGCACGTGGACGAGCCCACGAACCAGGTGGACTGGTCGGCGGGCGCGGTGGAACTGCTGACCGAGCCGCGGGAGTGGCAGCGCGCGGGCCGTCCGCGCCGGGCCGCGGTCTCCTCCTTCGGAGCCAGCGGCACGAACGCGCACCTGATCCTCGAAGAGGCGCCCGCCGAGGAGGCGGAGCCCCTGGCGCAGGAGCAGACGCCTGCCGCAGTGGTCCCGCTGGTGGTGTCGGCGCGCAGCACCGGCTCCCTGGCCGGCCAGGCCGGGCGGCTCGCGGCGTTCGTCGAGGGCGCCGAGGGCGCTCCGCTGGCGGCGGTGGCCGGGGCGCTGGTCTCGGGCCGTGCGGTGCTGGGCGAGCGGGCGGTCGTGGTGGCCGGCTCGGAGCAGGAGGCGCTGGCCGGGTTGCAGGCACTGGCCCGCGGCGAGAGCGCCCCCGGAGTGGTGTCCGGCAGCACCGGCTCGGGCAAGCCGGGCAAGGTGGTGTGGGTGTTCCCGGGGCAGGGTTCGCAGTGGGCGGGCATGGGCCGTGAACTGCTGGATTCCTCGCCGGAGTTCGCGGAGCGGATCGCGGAGTGCGCGGCGGCCCTGGAGCCGTACGTGGACTGGTCGCTGATGGAGGTCCTGCGCGGCGAGAGCGCCCCCGAGCTCATCGAGCGCGTGGACGTTCTTCAGCCGGCCAGCTTCGCCGTGATGGTGGGCCTGGCAGCCGTGTGGACCTCGGTCGGGGTCAAGCCCGATGCGGTGCTGGGCCACTCCAGGGTGAGATCGCCGCCGCCTGCGTGGCCGGGGCGCTGTCCCTGGACGACGCGGCGCGCGTGGTGGCGCTGCGCAGCCAGGTCATCGCCAAGGACCTGGCCGGGCGCGGCGGGATGGCTTCGGTCGCGCTGAGTGCGGACGAGGCCGTCGCCCGGCTCGCGCCGTGGGCGGAGCGGGTCGAGGTGGCCGCGGTCAACGGGCCGTCGTCGGTGGTGATCGCCGGTGACGCCCTGGCCCTGGACGAGGCCCTTGAGGCGCTGTCGGGCGAGGGCGTCCGGGTCCGGCGGGTCGCGGTGGACTACGCCTCGCACACCCGGCACGTCGAGGACGTACGGGACACGCTGGCCGAAGCGCTGGCCGGGATCGACGCGCAGGCGCCGAAGGTGCCGTTCTACTCCACCACCACCGGTACGTGGGTGGCGGACGCCGGGGTCCTGGACGGCGGGTACTGGTACCGGAACCTGCGGGGACAGGTGGGCTTCGGTCCGGCCGTGGCCGACCTCATGGGTCAGGGTCACGGGGTGTTCGTGGAGGTCAGTGCCCATCCGGTGCTGGTCCAGCCGATCACCGAGACCGCCGACGCCACCGACACCGACGCGGTGATCACCGGTTCGCTGCGCCGCGAGGACGGCGGCCCACGCAGGCTCCTCGCCTCGATGGCCGAGCTCTTCGTCCGCGGCGTGACCGTGGACTGGACCGGTGTCCTGCCGCAGGCGGCGCAGACCCGGCCCGTCGACCTGCCGACCTACGCCTTCGACCGCCAGCGCTACTGGCTGCAGGAAGCGGAAGCGGCGGCCGGTGAAGCCGCCGACGCGGCGGACGGCGCGGACTCCGACTTCTGGGCGGCGGTCGAGCAGGCCGACCTGGACTCGCTCGGCGAGCTGCTGGAGATGGCCTCGACCGACGAACGCAGTGCGCTGGGCACCGTCGTTCCCGTACTGGCCGAGTGGCGGGGAAGGCGCCGCGAGCGGTCGACGGCGGAGAAGCTGCGCTACCACGTCACCTGGCAGCCGCTCGACCGCGAGACCGCCGGCGTACCGAGCGGCCGCTGGCTGGTCGTCGTACCGTCCGACCGTGCGGACGGCGGCGCGGCCGACGCCCTCCTGGAGGAGCTGACCGGTCTCGGACTCGGCACGGTCCTGCTGGCGGTCGGGGCATCCGACCTCACCCGCAAGCGGCTCGCGGAGCGGCTGGCCGACGTAGTGGCCGAACACGACCTGGCCGGTGTGCTGTCCCTGCTCGCCATGGACCAGCAGACGGGCAGCGGCCCCGAGGACCCGACCGCGGTCGCGGCGCCGACGCTCGCGCTGATCCAGGCCCTGGGCGACAACCTCGTCACGCAGCCCCTGTGGTGTCTGACCAGGGGCGCGGTGAACATCGGCATCCACGACACCCTCACCTCACCGGCGCAGGCGTCGCTGTGGGGCCTCGGCCGCGCCGCCGCGCTGGAACGCCTCGACCGCTGGGGCGGCCTGGTCGACCTGCCCGTCGTGACCGACCCGCGCACGGCCCAGTACCTGCTCGGAGTGCTGAACTCCGCCGCGGGTGAAGACCAGCTCGCGGTCCGACGGTCGGGCGTGTACACCCGCAGGCTGGTGCGCAAGGCCGTACCTGAGTCCACCGGCGACAGCGGCTGGCAGCCCCGGGGCAGCGTCCTGGTGACCGGCGGCGCCGAAGGCCTGGGCAAGCACGTCTCCCTCTGGCTCGCCCAAGCCGGCGTGGACCGGCTCCTCATCACGACCACGGCGCAGGCGGCGGACCGATGCGTGCCGGAGCTGACAGCCGAACTGGCCGGACTGGGCCTGGCCACCACGGTGGAGTCCTGCGCGGACTCCGACCGGGAGGCGATCGCGCGGCTGGTCGCCGAGACGGCCGCCGAGCAGCCGGTCACGGCCGTGGTGCACGCCGCCGACGTCCAGCAGACCAGTTCCATCGACGACACCGGAGCGGACGACCTCGCCGGGGTGTTCGCGGCCAAGGTGGACACGGCCGTATGGCTGGACGAGCTGTTCGAGCGCACGCCGCTCGACGCGTTCGTCGTGTTCTCCTCGATCGCGGGCGTGTGGGGCGGCGGCGGCCAGGGTCCGTCCGGAGCCGCCAACGCCGTCCTCGACGCCCTGATCGAGTGGCGCCGCGCCCGTGGACTGAGGGCGACGTCGATCGCCTGGGGCGCCCTCGACCAGATCGGCGTGGGCATGGACGAGGCGGCCCTCGCGCAACTGCGCCGCCGCGGTGTCCTCCCCATGGGCCCCCAGCTCGCGGTGACCGCGATGGTGCAGGCGGTGCGGGGCAACGAGAAGTTCGTGGCCGTGGCCGACATGGACTGGGGTGCGTTCATCCCCGCGTTCACCTCGGTCCGCACCAGCCCCCTGTTCGCCGACCTGCCCGAGGCGAAACAGGCGCTCCAGGCCCTGCAGGGCGACACCGAGAGCAGCGAGGCCGCCTCCTCCCTCGCAGACTCCCTGCGGGGGGTCGCGGAGACCGAGCAGAACCGCATCCTGCTCCGCCTGGTCCGCGGCCACGCCTCGACCGTCCTCGGCCACAGCGGCGCGGAGGGCATCGGCCCGCGCCAGGCCTTCCAGGAGGTCGGCTTCGACTCGCTCGCCGCCGTCAACCTCCGCAACAGCCTGAACGCGGCCACCGGGCTGCGGCTGCCCGCAACGCTGATCTTCGACTACCCCACGCCGGAAGCGCTGGTCGGCTACCTGCGCACCGAACTCCTCCGGGAGGCCGACGACGGCCTGGACGAGCGGGAGGACGAACTCCGGCACATCCTCGCGTCCGTGCCGTTCGCCCGGTTCAAGGAGGCCGGCGTACTGGACACCCTCCTCGGCCTCGCCGAGGCGGACGCGGACGCGTCCGCGCCGGAAGCGGAACCGTCGGCGGCTGCCGCCGACGTGGAACTGATCGACGCCATGGACGTTGCCGATCTGGTGCAACGGGCCCTGGGCAAGACGAGCTGATCGCCTGTGAACGAATCGTGGAGGATGGATATGTCGGCGCCCGACCAGCAGGTCGTCGAGGCACTGCGTGCCTCGCTGAAGGAGAACGCCCGGCTTCAGCAGGAGAACAGCACACTCGTCGCGGCTGCCTCGGAGCCCATCGCGATCGTGTCCATGGCCTGCCGCTACGCCGGCGGGATCCGCGGCCCGGAGGACTTCTGGCGGGTGGTGTCCGAGGGCACCGACGTCTACTCCGCCTTCCCCGAGGACCGCGGCTGGGACGTCGAGGGTCTCTACCACCCGGACCCCGACAACCCCGGTACGACGTACGTGAAGGAAGGCGCCTTCCTGCACGACGCGGCGCAGTTCGACGCCGGGTTCTTCGGGATCTCGCCGCGCGAGGCCCTGGCCATGGACCCGCAGCAGCGACAACTGCTCGAAGTGTCCTGGGAGACCTTCGAGCGGGCCGGCATCGACCCCCACTCGGTACGCGGCAGCGACATCGGCATGTTCGCCGGAGTCGTCCACCAGGACTACGCGCCGGACCTCAGCGGCTTCGAGGGCTACCTCAGCCTGGAGCGCGCCCTCGGCACCGCCGGCGGCGTCGCCTCCGGCCGCGTCTCCTACACCCTCGGCCTCGAAGGCCCCGCGGTGACGGTCGACACCATGTGCTCCTCCTCCCTGGTCGCGATCCACCTCGCCGCCCAGGCCCTGCGCCGCGGCGAGTGCTCGATGGCCCTCGCGGGCGGCTCCACCGTGATGGCGACCCCCGGCGGGTTCGTCGGCTTCGCACGCCAGCGCGCCCTCGCCTTCGACGGGCGCTGCAAGTCCTACGCCGCCGGAGCCGACGGCTCCGGCTGGGCCGAGGGCGTCGGCGTGGTCCTGCTGGAGCGATTGTCGGTGGCGCGCGAGCGCGGCCACCAGGTCCTGGCCGTCATCCGCGGCAGCGCCGTGAACCAGGACGGCGCGTCCAACGGCCTGACCGCGCCCAACGGCCCCTCGCAGCAGCGGGTCATTCGCAAGGCGCTGGAGAGCGCGGGCCTCTCCCCGACCGACGTGGACGCGGTCGAGGGCCACGGCACGGGCACCGTGCTCGGCGACCCGATCGAGGCGCAGGCACTGCTGGCCACCTACGGCCAGGGCCGGGACCCGCGGCAGCCGCTGTGGCTCGGCTCGGTCAAGTCCGTCATCGGGCACACGCAGGCGGCGTCCGGAGTCGCCGCCGTGATCAACATGGTCCAGGCGCTGCGGCACAAGACCCTCCCCAAGACCCTCAACGTGGACGCGCCCACCCCCCAGGTCGACTGGTCCGCGGGCGCGGTCGAGCTGCTCACCGAGGCGCGGGAGTGGCCGGAGAACGGCCGTCCGCGCCGCGCCGGCGTCTCCGCCTTCGGAGCCAGCGGCACGAACGCGCACATGATCCTCGAAGAGGCGCCCGCCGAGGAGGCGCTGCCCGCCGTGGACGAGGCGAAGCCGTCCGGCGTGGTCCCGCTGGTCGTGTCGGCCGGGACCGCCACCTCGCTGGCGGCCCAGGCCGGGCGACTGGCGGCCTTCGTCGAGGACGCCGCCGAGGTGCCGCTGGCCGACGTGGCCGGGACGCTGGTCTCGGGCCGCGCCGTACTGGGCGAGCGCGCGGTGGTGCTCGCCGGTTCGAACGAAGAGGCACTGGCCGGGCTCCGGGCCCTGGCGCGCGGCGAGAACGCGGCCGGCGTGGTGACCGGCTCGGGGACGCCGGGCAAGGTCGTCTGGGTGTTCCCCGGCCAGGGCTCGCAGTGGGCGGGCATGGGCCGTGAACTGCTCGACTCCTCCCCGGTCTTCGCCGAGCGGATCGCCGAGTGCGCGGCCGCGCTGGAGCGCTGGGTCGACTGGTCCCTGATCGACGTGCTGCGCGGCGACGCCGCGCCCGAACTCCTGGACCGGGTCGACGTCCTGCAGCCGGCGAGCTTCGCCGTCATGGTCGGTCTGGCCGCCGTTTGGTCGTCCGTGGGCGTCGAACCCGACGCGGTGATCGGCCACTCCCAGGGCGAGATAGCCGCCGCCTGCGTGTCGGGCGCGCTCTCCCTGGAGGACGCCGCCCGAGTGGTGGCCCTGCGCAGCCAGGCCATCGCCGGGCGGCTGGCCGGCCGCGGCGGCATGGCCTCGGTCGCGCTGACCGAGGAAGAGGCCGTCGCGCGGCTGGAGCGCTGGGCGGACCGGGTCGAGGTCGCCGCCGTCAACGGGCCCTCCTCCGTGGTGATCGCCGGTGACGCCGAGGCGCTGGACGACGCGCTGGACGCGCTGGAGGACCAGGGCGTCCGCATCCGCCGGGTGGCCGTGGACTACGCCTCGCACACCCGACACGTCGAGGACATCCGCGACGCGCTCGCCGAGGCGCTGGCCGGAGTCGGCGCGCAGGCCCCGAAGATCCCGTTCTACTCCACCGTCACCGGCACCTGGGTGGAGGACGCCGACGTCCTCGACGCCGGGTACTGGTACCGCAACCTGCGCGGACAGGTCCGCTTCGGCCCCGCCGTCGCCGAGCTGATCGAGCAGGGCCACGGCGTGTTCGTGGAGGTCAGCGCCCACCCGGTGCTGGTCCAGCCGATCACCGAGGCCGTCGACAAGGCCGACACCGCCCCCGGTGTCCTGGTGACGGGGTCCCTGCGGCGCGAGGACGGCGGCCTGCGCCGGCTGCTCGCCTCGATGGCCGAGCTGTTCGTCGGCGGTGTCGTGCTGGACTGGGCCCCGGTCCTGCCCGGCGGAGCGGCCGCCCGCCGCGTGGACCTGCCGACGTACGCCTTCGACCACCAGCACTACTGGATCGAGATGGGCGGCTCGGCCACGGACGCGGCCTCGCTGGGCCTCACCGGCGCCGATCACCCGCTGCTCGGCGCGGTCGTGCGACTGCCGCAGTCCGACGGCCTGGTCTTCACCTCGCGGCTGTCCCTGCGCACCCACCCCTGGCTCGCCGGTCACGCCATCGGCGGCGTGGTGATCATCCCCGGCACGATGTACGTCGACCTCGCGGTCCGCGCCGGTGACGAGTTCGGCTACGGAGTCCTCGAAGAGCTCGTGATCGAGGCACCGCTGGTGCTGCCCGAGCAGGGCGGCGTGCGGCTGCAGGTCGCGGTCGGCAGCCCGAACGCGACCGGCTCGCGCACGGTCGACGTGTACTCCCAGCGCGAGGACGCCGCCGGCGAGGGCGGCGCGGGCGAATGGACGCGGCACGCCACCGGACTCCTCGCGGAGTCCTCGGCCCGGCGGACGACGGCCCAGACCTTCGACTTCACCGCATGGCCGCCGCCGGGCGCCGAGCCCGTCGAGGTCGGGACCTTCTACACCGATTTGCTCGAGCGCGGCTACGCGTACGGCTCCGCGTTCCAGGGGCTGCGGGCGGTGTGGCGGCGCGGCGACGAGGTCTTCGCCGAGGCCGTCCTGCCCGAGGAACAGCGCGGGGAAGCCGGCAAGTACGGCATGCACCCGGCGCTCCTGGACGCGGCCCTGCACACCAACGCCTTCGCCAACCCGGACGACGACCGCCAGGTGCTGCCGTTCGCGTGGAACGGGCTGCTGCTGCACGCCGTCGGCGCCTCGGCCCTGCGGGTGCGCGTCGCCCCCTGCGGCCCGGACGCGCTGTCGTTCCAGGCCGCCGACGAGACCGGCGACATGGTCCTGACCATGGACTCGCTGGTGTCCCTGCCCGTGTCCACCGACCAGTTGGGCGCCGCGGCGGGAGACGAGAGCCGCGACTCCCTGTTCGGGGTGGAGTGGACCGGGCTGCCCGCGGCGCAGGGTGGTGAGCCGGCGCCGTCGTGGGTTCCGGTTTCCTGCGCTGACGACGTGGTGGCCCTGGCCGGGAGCGCAGGCGTCCCGCCGGTGGCGGTCCTGCGGGCCGTGGCCGGCGCCGACGGCGACGACGCGGTACTGGAGTTGACCTCCCAGGTGCTGGAGGTCGCCCAGGCATGGCTGGCCGGGACCGGCCTGGAGGAGTCGCGGCTGGTCGTCCTGACCCGCGGCGCCGTCCCCGCCGGTGACGGCACGGTCACCGACCCGGCCGGATCCGCGGTGTGGGGCCTGGTCCGCGCCGCCCAGGCCGAGAACCCCGACCGGATCATCCTGATCGACACCGACCCGGCGTCCGCCGACGCGCCGGAGACCGTCCTGCGCACGGTCCTGGGCCCGGTGCTCGACGGCGGTGAACCGCAGGTCGCGGTCCGCGGCACGGCCCTCTCCGCGCCCCGGCTCGTCCGGGCCGGCGGCGAGGTCCCCGACGTCCCCGCGGTGTTCGCAGCCGAAGGGACCGTCCTGGTCACCGGTGGCACCGGCGCCCTGGGCGCGCTGGTGGCCCGTCACCTGGTCACCCGACACGGTGTACGGCACCTGATGCTGGCCAGCCGCCGGGGCACGGCCGCCGAGGGCGTCGAGGAACTCGTCGCCGAACTCACCGGCCAGGGCGCCGCCGTGGCGGTCGTCGCCTGCGACGTCTCCGACCGCGCCCAGGTCGAGGCCGCCCTGGCCGCCGTACCCGCCGAGCACCCCCTGACCGGTGTGGTGCACATGGCCGGTGTGCTGGACGACGGAGTGATCGCGACCCTGACCCCGGAGCGGCTGGCCGGAGTCTTCGCGCCGAAGGTCGACGCGGTACGCCACCTCGACGAGCTGACCCGCGGCCTGGACCTCGACGCGTTCGTCGTGTTCTCCTCCGCCGCCTCGCTCATGGGATCGGCCGGCCAGGGCAACTACGCGGCGGCGAACGCCTTCCTGGACGGCCTGATGGCCGGCCGCCGCGCTGCCGGCCTGCCGGGCCTCTCGCTGGCCTGGGGCCTGTGGGAGCAGACCAACGGCCTGACCGCCCACCTCAGCGCCGTCGACCAGGCGCGCATGAGCCGCGGCGGTGTGCTGGCGATGACGCCGGCCGAGGGCCTGCACATCCTCGACGTCGGCCTGCACGCGGACCAGGCCCTGCTGGTGCCGATCAAGCTGGACCTGAAGACCATGCGGAGCCAGGCGGCGGCCGGCGGGGGAGTCCCGCACCTGCTGCGCGGACTGGTCCGCGCGGGCCGGCGCACGGCGCGGGCGGCCTCCGGAGACAGCAGCGGCCTGGTCCGCCGCCTCGCCGGGCTGCCCCAAGCCGAGCAGGAGAGCCTCCTGCTCACCATCGTCCAGGACGAGGCGAGCGCCGTACTGGGCTTCAGCGGCCCCGAACTGGCCCAGGGCACCAAGGGGTTCAGCGACATCGGGTTCGACTCGCTGACCGCCGTCGAGCTCCGCAACCGTCTCAGCGCGGCCACCGGTGTGAAGCTGCCGGCCACTCTGATCTTCGACTACCCCACCCCCGTGGTCCTCGCCCGCCACCTGCGGGAGGAGCTCGGCGAAGCCGCGGACGGCACCGCCCCGGCCTCGGCCGCGGTGGTCGCCGCCGACCCCGACGAGCCGATCGCGATCGTCGGCATGGCCTGCCGCCTGCCGGGCGGTGTCGCGGGCCCCGAGGACCTGTGGCAGCTGCTCCAGGAGCGCCGCGAGGGCATGACGGCCTTCCCCGAGGACCGCGGCTGGGACCTGGAGGGCCTCTACGACCCGAACCCCGACAGCGCGGGCACCTCGTACACCACCAAGGGCGGATTCCTCCACGAGGCCGCGCGGTTCGACGCCGGGTTCTTCGGGATCTCCCCGAACGAGGCCCTGGCGATGGACCCCCAGCAGCGGCTGCTGCTGGAGGCCTCCTGGGAGGCGCTGGAACGGGCCGGCATCGACCCGACCGCCGCCCAGGGCGGCAACATCGGCGTCTTCTCCGGCGTCTCCATCCACGACTACGTCGAGTCCCTCACCCAGGTGCCCGCGGAGCTCGAAGGCTTCGTCACGACCGCCACCGCGGGAAGCGTCGCCTCGGGCCGCGTCTCGTACACCTTCGGTTTCGAGGGTCCGGCGGTGACGGTGGACACGGCCTGCTCCTCCTCGCTGGTGGCGATGCACCTGGCCGCGCAGGCGCTGCGGCAGGGCGAGTGCTCCATGGCCCTCGCCGGCGGTGTCGCCGTGATGGGCTCGCCGATCGGAGTCCTCGGCATGTCGCGGCAGCGCGGCCTGGCCGGGGACGGACGCTGCAAGGCGTACGGGGACGGCGCGGACGGCACGGTGCTGTCCGAGGGCGTCGCCCTGGTCGTGCTGGAGCGGCTGTCGGTGGCGCGCGAGCGCGGCCACCGCGTACTGGCCGTACTGCGCGGCAGCGCCGTCAACCAGGACGGCGCCTCCAACGGCCTGACCGCCCCCAACGGCCCCTCGCAGCAGCGCGTGATCCGCAAGGCCCTCGACAGCGCGGGCCTCTCACCGTCCGAAGTGGACGTGGTCGAAGGACACGGAACCGGCACGGCCCTGGGCGACCCGATCGAGGCCCAGGCCCTGCTGGCCACCTACGGCCGGGACCGGAACCCGGAGCAGCCGCTGTGGCTCGGCTCCCTGAAGTCCAACATCGGCCACACGCAGGCCGCCGCCGGCGTCGCCGGTGTCATCAAGATGGTGCAGGCCCTGCGCCACGGGGTGATGCCCGCCACGCTCCACGCGGACGAGCCCTCGAAGAAGGTGGACTGGTCCGAAGGCGCCATCGAGCTGCTGACCGAGGCGCGGGAGTGGTCCCGCAACGGCCGTCCGCGCCGCGTGGGCGTCTCCTCGTTCGGCATCAGCGGGACCAACGCGCACCTGATCCTGGAAGAGGCGCCCGCCGACCCGGCGGAGAGCCTCCCGGCGGAGCCGGCGCCCGCGGGTGCCGTACCGCTGGTGGTGTCGGCGCGCAGCGCCGCCTCCCTGGCGGGCCAGGCCGAGCGGCTTGCGGCTTTCGTGGAGACTGCCGAGGAGGTGTCCCCGGCGGACATCGCCGGGGCGCTGGTGTCGAGCCGTGCGGTCTTCGGTGAGCGTGCGGTGATCGTCGCCGAGTCCGGGGCGGAGGCGCTGGCAGGGCTTCGGGCGCTGGCGCGGGGCGAGAGCGCGGCGGGTGTGGTGTCCGGCTGTGCCGGGTCCGGTGCGCCGGGCAGGGTGGTGTGGGTGTTCCCGGGGCAGGGTTCGCAGTGGGCGGGCATGGGCCGTGAACTGCTGGATTCCTCCCCGGTGTTCGCGGAGCGGATCGCGGAGTGTGCGGCGGCTCTGGAGCCGTACGTGGACTGGTCGCTGTTTGAGGTGCTGCGCGGGGAGACCGAGCCCGAGCTCATGGAGCGCGTGGATGTCCTCCAGCCGGCGAGTTTCGCGGTGATGGTGGGCCTGCGGCGGTGTGGTCGTCCGTGGGCGTCAAGCCGGATGCGGTGCTGGGTCATTCGCAGGGTGAGATCGCGGCCGCGTGTGTGGCCGGCGCACTCTCCTTGGAGGATGCCGCCCGTGTGGTGGCGTTGCGCAGCCAGGCCATCGCCAAGGACTTGGCGGGGGGGCGGTATGGCGTCGGTGGCGCTGTCCGAGGACGAGGCCGTGGCGCGGATCGCGCCGTGGGCCGACCGTGTGGAGGTCGCGGCCGTCAACGGTCCGTCGTCGGTGGTGATCGCGGGTGACGCCGAGGCGCTGGACGAGGCCCTTGAGGCTCTGTCGGGGGATGGAATCCGGGTCCGCCGGGTGGCGGTGGACTACGCCTCGCACACCCGCCATGTCGAGGACATCCGCGAGGCGCTCGCCGAGACGCTGGCCGGGATCGAGGCGCAGGCGCCGAAGGTGCCGTTCTACTCGACCGTGACCGGCGGTTGGATCGCGGACGCCGGGGTCCTGGACGGTGACTACTGGTACCGCAATCTCCGTGGCCAGGTGGGCTTCGGCCCGGCCGTGGCGGAGCTGCTCGACCAGGGGCACGGGGTGTTCGTCGAGGTCAGTGCCCACCCGGTGCTGGTTCAGCCGATCACCGAGACCGCCGACCACGCCGACACCGATGTCGTGGTCACCGGTTCGCTGCGCCGCGAGGACGGCGGCCTGCGCCGGCTCCTCGCCTCCATGGCCGAGCTGTTCGTCCGGGGTATCGCGCCGGACTGGAACGCCGTACTCCCGCAGACGGCGGCCCCCCGGCGCGTGGACCTGCCGACGTACGCCTTCGACCACCAGCACTACTGGCTCCAGCTGGCCGAGTCGGCGACCGACGCCGCGTCCCTCGGTCAGGTGACGGCCGATCACCCGCTGCTGGGCGCGGTGGTGCAGCTGCCGCAGTCCGACGGGCTCGTCTTCACCTCACGGCTCTCGCTGCGCACGCAGCCCTGGCTGGCCGACCACACGGTCGGCGGCGTGGCGCTCCTCCCGGCCACCGTGCTGGTGGAGCTGGCCGTCCGCGCCGGCGACGAGGCCGGCTGCGGGCTCCTGGAGGAGCTGGCGATCGAGGCACCGCTGGTGGTGCCCGAGCAGGGCGGCGTACGCGTACAGGTCGCGGTCGGTGGTCCGGGTGAGGCCGGTGCGCGGACCGTGGAGGTGTACTCGTTGCGCGAGGACGCCGTCGGTGCGGACGCGTGGACGCGGCACGCCACGGGTGTGCTGGCGCAGTCGGCTCAGGCCGGTGGCACCGGTGCCGGGTTCGACTTCGCGGTGTGGCCGCCGGCCGGTGCCCAGCCGGTGGAGATCGGGGACTTCTACTCCGACCTGGTTGGGCGCGGCTATGCGTACGGGCCGGCCTTCCAGGGCGTGCGGGCGGTGTGGCGTCGTGGCGAGGAGGTCTTCGCCGAGGTCGCGCTGCCCGAAGAACTGCGCAAGGAGGCCGCTCGGTTCGGCATTCACCCCGCGCTGCTGGACGCGGCCCTGCACGCGCAGACGATCGGCGCCGCGGCGGGTACGGCGGCTGATGCCGAGGGTGAGACCGGCGGGCAGGAGCTGCGGCAACCGCTCGACTGGAACGGGCTGGAGCTGCACGCCGCAGGTGCCTCGGCGCTGCGCGTGCGGCTCGTACCCGGCGGATCCGACGCCGTGGCGCTGGCCGCGGCGGACGAGGCCGGCGGCCTGGTCGTGACGGCGGACTCGCTGGTGCTGCGAGCCCTGTCCACGGAGCAGCTGGGCGCCGCGGCCGATACGGCCGTCGCCGACTCGTTGTTCCAGGTGGAGTGGACCGAGCCGGCTGCGGTTCCGGGGGCGGAGGTCTCGCCGGCATCGGTGGCGGCGGTGGCCACCGCCGATGATGTGGCGGCGCTGGCCGACGGTGTCGCAGCGGTGGTGGGTATGCCCGTGGTGGCGGTGCTGGAAGCGGTGGGCGGCGAGGGCGAGGACGCCGTACTGGCGCTGACCTCCCGGGTCCTGGGCGTCGTCCAGGCGTGGCTGGCCGGGACCGGCCTGGAGGAGTCGCGGCTGGTCGTGGCCACCCGGGGTGCGGTGCCCGCCGGTGACGGCGCCGTGACCGACCCGGCCGGAGCGGCGGTCTGGGGTCTGGTGCGCGCCGCCCAGGCCGAGAACCCCGACCGGATCATCCTGCTGGACATCGACCCGGCTGCCGACGGTGGCACGGAGCTCGTGCTGGGTTCGGTACTGGCCCGCGATGAGCCCCAGGTCGCCGTCCGCGGCACGAAGCTGTCGGTTCCCCGTCTCGCCCGTAGCGCCGACCGGGTCCCGGATGTTCCGGCCGTGTTCGGGCCGGAGGGGACCGTCCTGATCACGGGTGGTACCGGTTCGCTCGGCGGACTGGCGGCCCGGCACCTGGTTTCCCGCCATGGCGTACGGCGTCTGGTGCTGGCCAGCCGTCGGGGTCCGGAGGCGGAGGGTGTGGCGGAGCTGGTCGCCGATCTCGCCGAGCAGGGTGCCGAGGTCTCGGTGGTGGCCTGTGACGTGTCCGACCGCGGCCAGGTCGAGGCCCTGCTGGCCTCCGTACCGGCCGAACACCGTCTGACGGGTGTCGTACACACCGCGGGCGTGCTGGACGCGGGCGTGGTCGGCACGCTCACGCCGGAGCGGCTGGCGCGGGTGTTCGCTCCCAAGGTGGACGCGGTGCGCCACCTCGACGAGCTGACCCGGGGGCTGAACCTGGACGCGTTCATCGTCTACTCCTCCGTCTCGGCCGTGTTCATGGGCGCGGGCAGCGGCAGCTACGCGGCGGCCAACGCCTTCCTCGACGGCCTGATGGCAAGCCGCCGCGCGGCCGGCGAGCACGGGCTGTCGCTGGCCTGGGGCCTGTGGGACCAGACCACCGGCATGGCGGCCAACACCGACGACCTCACGCGGAACCGGATGAACCGGCGTGGCGGCCTCATGGTGATGGCGCCCACGGAGGGCATGGAGCTGTTCGATGCCGCCCTGGGGTCCGCGCAGGCGCTGCTGGTGCCTGCCAAGTTGGATCTGAAGGCCGTACGGGCCGGCGCGGCCGCCGGCAGCGGGGTCCCGCACATGCTGCGCGGTCTGGTCCGCACGGGCCGGCAGCTGGCGCACACCCAAACCGGCGACGAGGACCGCAAGCTGCGGGTCCGGCTTGCCGGGCTGACCGCCGCCGAACAGGCGAAGGTGCTGCTCGACCTCGTGCGGGCGCAGGTGGCCGTCGTGCTCGGACACGCGGGGCCGGAGGGTGTGCGCACGGACATGGCGTTCAAGGACGCCGGATTCGACTCGCTCACGGCGGTGGAACTCCGGAACCGGCTGCGTGAGGCGACCGGTCTGAAGCTTCCCGCCACGCTGGTCTTCGACTATCCGAACCCGCAGACCCTCGCCCGCCACCTGCAGCACGAATTGCTCCCGGAAAACGACACGAACGAATCGGAAGTGGATGAGGAGCGGCTGCGGCATGCACTCGCGTCTCTCCCGCTCGCCCGGTTCCGGGAAGCGGGACTGATGGATGCCCTGGTCAAGCTGGCCGCCCGAGGCGACGGCGAACCGGAAATCGGCGGGATCGACCACGCCGATGAAGAGAGGGCGATCGCCGAGCTGGACGTCGATGATCTCGTGCACCTCGCGCTCGGCGAATAAGAACCTTCGAAACCGTTGAAATGATTGGGGCAAATACGTGAGTGCGTCGTATGAAAAGGTCGTCCAGGCGCTGAGGAAGTCGCTCGAAGAGGTCGGCTCGCTGAAGAAGCAGAACCGCCGGCTGCTCGACGCTTCCCGCGAGCCGATCGCCATCGTGGGAATGGCCTGCCGCCTTCCCGGCGGCGTGGCGGGGCCGGATGACCTGTGGCGGCTGGTGTCCGAGGGCCAGGACGCGGTGACGTCCTTCCCCGAAGACCGCGGCTGGGACCTCGACGGACTGTTCGACCCGGACCCCGACCGTGCCGGTACCTCCTACACCGACAAGGGCGGATTCCTCCACGAGGCCGCGCAGTTCGACGCGGGCTTCTTCGGGATCTCGCCGCGCGAGGCCCTCGCCATGGACCCCCAGCAGCGGCTCCTGCTGGAGGCTTCCTGGGAGGCGCTGGAGCGGGC
This sequence comes from Streptomyces subrutilus, assembly GCF_001746425.1. GTDB lineage: Bacteria > Actinomycetota > Actinomycetes > Streptomycetales > Streptomycetaceae > Streptomyces > Streptomyces subrutilus_A. The sequence goes on from NZ_MEHK01000001.1 coordinate 5,515,886, forward strand.
GGGTATCAACCCCGTCTCCTTGAAGGGCACCGATGTCGGCGTGTTCTCCGGCGTGTTCAGCCAGGGATACGTCGCCCCGGGGGCCAGCGTGGTGACGCCCGAACTGGAGGGCTTCGCGGGCACGGGCGGCTCGACGAGCGTGGCCTCGGGCCGGGTTTCCTACGTACTCGGCTTCGAGGGCCCCGCGGTGTCCGTGGACACGGCGTGCTCCTCCTCGCTCGTGGCGATGCACCTGGCCGCGCAGGCGCTGCGCCAGGGCGAGTGCTCGATGGCACTGGCCGGTGGCGCGACCGTACTCGCGTCGCCCGGAGTGTTCGCCGAGTTCTCCCGGCAGCGGGGCCTGGCCGCCGACGGGCGGTGCAAGGCCTTCGCGGACGGCGCGGACGGCACCGGCTGGGCCGAGGGCGTCGGTGTGGTGGTGCTGGAGCGGCTGTCGGTGGCGCGGGAGCGCGGCCACCGGGTGCTGGCGGTGCTGCGGGGCAGCGCGGTCAACCAGGACGGCGCGTCGAACGGCCTGACCGCCCCGAACGGCCCTTCGCAGCAGCGCGTGATCCGGGGAGCGCTGGCCAGCGCCGGGCTGGTCTCCGCCGACGTGGACGTGGTCGAGGCACACGGTACGGGTACGGCGCTGGGCGACCCGATCGAGGCGCAGGCCCTGCTGGCGACCTACGGTCAGGACCGCGATCCGGAACGGCCGCTGTGGCTCGGTTCGTTGAAGTCGAACATCGGCCACGCGCAGGCGGCTGCCGGTGTGGCCGGCGTGATCAAGATGGTGCAGGCGCTGCGGCACGGAGTGATGCCGCCCACGCTGCACGTGGACGCGCCGTCGAGCAAGGTCGACTGGTCCGCGGGTGCCGTGGAGCTGCTGACCGAGGCACGGCCCTGGCCGCAGAACGGCCGGCCGCGCCGGGCCGGTGTCTCCGCGTTCGGTGTCAGCGGCACGAACGCGCACCTGATCCTGGAGGAGGCGCCCGCCGAGGAGTCCGAGGCCGTCTCGGACGCGGCGGCGCCTGCCGGTGTGGTGCCGCTGGTCGTGTCGGCGGGGCCCCCCGGGTCGCTCGCGGCTCAGGCCGGGCGGCTGGCCGCGTGCCTCGAAGCCGACGGGGTACCGCCGGCGTCCGCGGCCGGAACACTCGCCACTGGGCGCGCGGTCTTCGGTGAGCGTGCGGTCGTGGTGGCCGAGTCCGGGGCGGAGGCGCTGGCAGGGCTTCGGGCGCTGGCGCGGGGCGAGAGCGCGGCGGGTGTGGTGTCCGGCTGTGCCGGGTCCGGTGCGCCGGGCAGGGTGGTGTGGGTGTTCCCGGGGCAGGGTTCGCAGTGGGCGGGCATGGGCCGTGAACTGCTGGATTCCTCCCCGGTGTTCGCGGAGCGGATCGCGGAGTGTGCGGCGGCTCTGGAGCCGTACGTGGACTGGTCGCTGCTTGAGGTGCTGCGCGGGGAGACCGAGCCCGAGCTCATGGAGCGCGTGGATGTCCTCCACCCCGCGAGTTTCGCGGTGATGGTGGGCCTTGCGGCGGTGTGGTCGTCCGTGGGCGTCAAGCCGGATGCGGTGCTGGGTCATTCGCAGGGTGAGATCGCGGCCGCGTGTGTGGCCGGCGCACTCTCCTTGGAGGATGCCGCCCGTGTGGTGGCGTTGCGCAGCCAGGCCATCGCCAAGGACTTGGCGGGGCGGGGCGGTATGGCGTCGGTGGCGCTGTCCGAGGACGAGGCCGTGGCGCGGATCGCGCCGTGGGCCGACCGTGTGGAGGTCGCGGCCGTCAACGGTCCGTCGTCGGTGGTGATCGCGGGTGACGCCGAGGCGCTGGACGAGGCCCTTGAGGCTCTGTCGGGGATGGAATCCGGGTCCGCCGGGTGGCGGTGGACTACGCCTCGCACACCCGCCATGTCGAGGACATCCGCGAGGCGCTCGCCGAGACGCTGGCCGGGATCGAGGCGCAGGCGCCGAAGGTGCCGTTCTACTCGACCGTGACCGGCGGTTGGATCGCGGACGCCGGGGTCCTGGACGGTGACTACTGGTACCGCAATCTCCGTGGCCAGGTGGGCTTCGGCCCGGCCGTGGCGGAGCTGCTCGGCCAGGGGCACGGGGTGTTCGTCGAGGTCAGTGCCCATCCGGTGCTGGTCCAGCCGATCACCGAGACCGTCGACACCACCGACACGCGCACCGATGCGCTGGTGACCGGTTCGCTGCGGCGCGAGGACGGCGGCCTGCGCCGGCTCCTCGCCTCGATGGCCGAGGTGTTCGTCCGCGGCGTGGAACTGGACTGGGCCGGAGTGCTGCCCGCCGGCGCGGCGTCCGCCCGCGTGGACCTGCCGACGTACGCCTTCGAGCACCAGCACTACTGGCTCCAGGCGACCGGCGCGGCAACCGACGCCGCGTCCCTGGGACAGGCGACGGCCGACCACCCGCTGCTGGGCGCGGTGGTGCAACTGCCGCAGTCCGACGGGCTCGTCTTCACCTCGCGGCTCTCCCTGCGCACGCACCCCTGGCTGGCCGACCACGCCGTCGGCGGCGTCGTCATCGTGCCGGGCACCGGACTGGTGGAGCTGGCCGTACGCGCCGGCGACGAGGCCGGCTGCGAGGTGCTGGAAGAGCTCGTCATCGAGGCCCCGCTGGTGGTGCCGGCGCACGGCGGTGTCCGCGTGCAGGTCGCGGTCGGTGCGCCGGGCGAGACCGGTGCCCGCCCGGTGGAGGTGTACTCCCAGCGCGAGGACGCCGCCGACGGGGACGGCGCGGACGCCTGGACGCGGCACGCCACCGGACTCCTGTCCGCCTCGTCGGCCGCACCGGCAGCGGGGCAGGCATTCGACTTCGCCGCATGGCCGCCGCTGGGGGCGCAGCCGGTCGAGATCGGGGACTTCTACGGCGACCTGGTCGAGCGCGGCTACGCGTACGGTCCGGCGTTCCAGGGCCTGCGGGCGGTGTGGCGGCGCGGCGACGAGGTGTTCGCCGAGGTCGCCCTGCCCGCGGAACTGGTCAAGGAAGCAGCCGAGTTCGGCATTCACCCCGCGCTGCTGGACGCCGCCCTGCAGGCCGGGACGGTCGGCGCCGGCGCGGCGGACGACCCCGGCGAGCCGGTGCTGGCCTTCGCCTGGAACGGGCTGGAGCTGCACGCCGCCGGTGCCTCGAGGCTGCGGGTGCGCGTCGCGCCGAACGGCCCGGACGCGCTGTCCTTCCAGGCCGCCGACGAGACCGGCGGCCCGGTCCTGACACTGGACTCGCTGGTGTCCCGGCCGGTGTCCGCCGAGCAGTTGGCGCGGCCGGCGGACACGGTCGTCGCCAACGCGCTGTTCCAGGTCGAGTGGAGCGAGCTGCCCCAGGTCGAGGACGCGGACCCGACGCTCGCGTGGGCGCCGGTGGCCACCGCCGAGGAAGTCGCCTCGCTGGCCGAAGGCGTGGCCGGATCGGGCCTGTCGCTGACTGCGGTCCTGGAGGCGGCAGGCGGCGACGACGCCGGCGAGGACGCGGTGCTCGCCCTGGCCTCCCGGGTGCTCGGGGTGCTGCAGACGTGGCTGGCCGCGCCCGGCCTGGAGGACTCCCGGCTGGTGGTGGCCACCCGGGGCGCGGTGCCCGCCGGTGACGGCGGGGTGACCGACCCGGCCGGAGCGGCGGTGTGGGGTCTGGTGCGCGCCGCCCAGACCGAGAGCCCCGACCGGATCATCCTGCTGGACATCGATCCCGCTGCCGAGGGCAGCACCGACTACGTGCTGGACGACATCCTCGGTTCGGTGCTGGCCTGCGGCGAGTCGCAGGTCGCGGTCCGCGGAGCGACCCTCTCCATACCCCGGTTCGCCCGCGCCGCCTCCCAGGCGCAGGACGCTCCCGCGGTCTTCGGGCCCGAGGGGACCGTCCTGGTCTCGGGTGCCGGATCGCTGGGCTGTGTCGTGGCCCGGCACCTGGTCTCCCGCCACGGCGTACGGCACCTGGTCCTGGCCAGTCGTCAGGGTCCGGACACCGAGGGCATGCGGGAGCTGCTCGCCGAGCTCACCGAGCAGGGTGCCGCCGTGTCGGCGGTGGCCTGTGACGTGTCCGACCGTGACCAGGTCGAGGCCTTGCTGGCCTCCGTACCGGCCGAGCACCGCCTCACCGGTGTCGTGCACACCGCCGGTGTGTTCGATGACGGGTTGATCGGGGCGCTGACGCCGCAGCGGCTGGCGGGCGTGTTCGCACCCAAGGTGGACGCCGTACGGCACCTCGACGACCTGACCCGTCACCTGGACCTCGACGCGTTCATCGTGTTCTCGTCCGTCGCGGGCCTGTCCGGCGGCGCCGGCCAGGGCAACTACTCCGCGGCGAACGCCTTCCTCGACGGACTCATGGCCCACCGCCGGGCGGCGGGCCTGCCGGGCCTCTCGCTGGCATGGGGCCTGTGGGAGCAGAGCCTCGGCATGGCCTCGCACCTCAGTGCCGTAGACCAGGCGCGTGCCAGCCGCAGCGGCGTCCTGGAGATCTCCGCGGCGGAGGGAATGGAGCTGTTCGATGCCGCCGCGGTGTCCGGGCAGGCCCTGCTGGTGCCGGTCAAGCTGGACCTGAAGGCGGTACGCGCCGACGCGGCCGCCGGGCGGGGAGTGCCGCACCTGCTGCGCGGCCTGGTCCGCACGGGCCGGCAGCAGGCGCAGGCGGGTGGCACCGCCGACCAGGGCCCGCAGCTCTCCGACCGGCTGGCCGGACTCGGTGCGGCCGAACAGGAGGCGCTGCTGCTGGAGCTGGTGCGGGCGCAGGCCGCGGTCGTGCTCGGGCACAGCGGGCCGGGCGGTGTGCGGCCGGAGATGGCGTTCAAGGACGCCGGGTTCGATTCGCTCACCTCGGTCGAGCTGCGCAACCGGGTGCGCGAGGCGACGGGTCTGAAGCTCCCCGCCACGCTGGTATTCGACTACCCCACCCCGCTCGCCCTGGCCCGCTACCTCCTCGAGGAGTTCGGCGACGCGGCGCCGGCGCCGGTGGCAGCGGCGGCCGTCACGGGCGACGCGACGGAACCGATCGCGATCGTCGGGATGGCGTGCCGCCTGCCCGGCGGCGTGGCGGATCCCGAGGACCTGTGGCGGATGGTGTGCGAGGGCCGGGACGCGGTGTCGTCCTTCCCCGACGACCGGGGCTGGGACCTGGAGCGCCTGTTCGACCTGGACGCCGACCGCGCGGGCACCTCCTACACCGACCAGGGCGGCTTCCTCCAGGGCGCCGGCCAGTTCGACGCGGGGTTCTTCGGGATCTCGCCGCGCGAGGCCCTCGCCATGGACCCCCAGCAGCGGCTCCTGCTGGAAACCTCCTGGGAGGCGCTGGAGGGGACCGGCACCGACCCGTTCTCGCTGAAGGGCACCGACGTCGCCGTGTTCTCCGGCGTGTCCAGCCAGGGCTACGGCACCGGTGAGATCGCGCCGGAAGTCGAGGGCTTCGCGGGTACCGGGCTGGCGCCGAGCGTGGCGTCGGGCCGCGTGTCGTACGTGTTCGGCTTCGAGGGCCCCTCGGTGTCGGTGGACACGGCGTGCTCGTCCTCGCTGGTGGCGATGCACCTGGCCGTGCAGTCGCTGCGCCAGGGAGAGTGCTCGATGGCACTGGCCGGCGGCGCGATGGTCATGGCCCACCCCGGCGCGTTCCTGGCGTTCTCCCGGCAGCGGGGCCTCGCCGCCGACGGGCGGTGCAAGGCCTTCGCGGACGGCGCGGACGGCATGGGGCTGGCCGAGGGCGTCGGTGTGGTGGTGCTGGAGCGGCTGTCGGTGGCGCGGGAGCGCGGCCACCAGGTCCTGGCCGTCATCCGCAGCAGCGCCGTCAACCAGGACGGCGCGTCCAACGGCCTGACCGCCCCGAGCGGGCCGTCGCAGCAGCGGGTCATCCGCAAGGCGCTGGCCACGGCCGGTCTCACCCCGTCCGATGTGGACGTGGTGGAGGGGCACGGAACCGGTACGGCTCTGGGCGACCCGATCGAGGCGCAGGCGCTGCTGGCGACCTACGGCAAGGGCCGGAACCCGGAGCGGCCGCTGTGGCTGGGCTCCTTGAAGTCGAACATCGGCCACACCCAGGCGGCGGCCGGTGTGGCGAGTGTGATCAAAATGGTCCAGGCACTGCGCCACGGCGTCATGCCTCCCACCCTGCACGTGGAGAAGCCCACCACCGAGGTGGACTGGACGGCGGGTGCGGTGGAGTTGCTGACCGAGGCGCGGGAGTGGCCGCAGTACGGTGGCAAGCCGCGCCGGGCCGGTGTGTCCGGGTTCGGTGTCGGTGGCACGAACGCGCACCTGATCCTGGAAGAGGCGCCCGCCGAAGAGTCCGAGGCCGTCCCGGAGGTGGCGGCGCCCGCCGGTGTGGTGCCGCTGGTGGTCTCCGCGCGCAGTGCCGGTTCGCTGGCCGGTCAGGCCGGCCGGCTGGCGGCACTGGTCCAGGACGCTGACGGGGTGTCGTACGCGGACGTCGCCGGAACCCTGGCTTCAGGCCGGGCGGTCTTCGGTGAGCGTGCGGTCGTGGTGGTCGAGTCCGGCGAGGAGGCACTGGCAGGACTCCGGGCGCTGGCGCGGGGGGAGAGCGCGCCCGGTGTCGTGACGGGCAGCGCCGGTGCGCATGCGCCGGGCAGGGTGGTGTGGGTGTTCCCGGGGCAGGGTTCGCAGTGGGCGGGCATGGGCCGTGAACTGCTGGACAGCTCCCTGGTGTTCGCGGAGCGGATCGCGGAGTGTGCGGCGGCTTTGGAGCCGTACGTGGACTGGTCGCTGATCGACGTGCTGCGCGGCGAGAGCGCCCCCGAGCTCATCGAGCGCGTGGACGTTCTTCAGCCGGCGAGTTTCGCGGTGATGGTGGGCCTGGCGGCGGTCTGGGAGTCGGTCCGTGGGCGTCAAGCCCGATGCGGTGCTGGGCCACTCGCAGGGTGAGATCGCCGCCGCGTGTGTGGCCGGCGCGCTCTCGCTCCAGGACGCCGCCCGCGTGGTGGCGTTGCGCAGCCAGGCCATCGCCAAGGACCTTGCAGGTCGGGGCGGGATGGCTTCGGTCGCGCTGTCCGAGGACGAGGCCGTGGCGCGGATCGCTCCGTGGGCGGACCGGGTGGAGGTCGCGGCCGTCAACGGCCCGTCCTCCGTGGTGGTCGCCGGTGACGCCGAGGCGCTGGACGAGGCGCTCGAGGCGCTGTCGGCCGAGGGCGTCCGGGTCCGTCGCGTCGCGGTCGACTACGCCTCCCACACCCGGCACGTCGAGGACGTCCGCGAGGTGCTCGCCGAGGCGCTGGCCGGGATCGCTGCTCAGGCGCCGGAGGTGCCGTTCTACTCGACCGTGACCGGCGGTTGGATCGCGGACGCCGGGGTCCTGGACGGCGACTACTGGTACCGCAATCTCCGTGGCCAGGTGGGCTTCGGCCCGGCCGTGGCGGAGCTGCTCGACCAGGGGCACGGGGTGTTCGTCGAGGTCAGTGCCCACCCGGTGCTGGTCCAGCCGATCACCGAGACCGCCGACCACGCCGACACCGATGTCGTCGTGACCGGTTCGCTGCGCCGTGAGGACGGCGGCTTGCGCCGGTTCCTCGCCTCGATGGCCGAGGTGTTCGTCCGCGGCGTGGATCTGGACTGGGCCGAGGTGCTGCCCGCCGGAACGGCCTCCCGGCGCGTGGAGCTGCCGACGTACGCCTTCGACCACGAGCACTACTGGCTCCAGCTGGCCGACTCGGCAACCGACGCCGCGTCCCTGGGCCAGGTGACGGCCGATCACCCGCTGCTGGGCGCGGTGGTGCAACTGCCGCAGTCCGACGGGCTCGTCTTCACCTCACGGCTCTCGCTGCGCACGCACCCCTGGCTGGCCGACCACAGGGTCGCAGACACGGTGCTCCTCCCCGGTACCGCGTTGGTGGAGCTGGCGGTCCGCGCCGGCGACGAGGCCGGGTGCGGGGTCCTGGAAGAGCTCGTCACCGAGGCGCCGCTGGTGGTGCCCGAGCAGGGCGGCGTACGGGTGCAGGTCGCCGTCGGCGGACCGAACGCGACCGGCTCGCGCCCGGTGAACGTGTACTCGCTGCTTGAGGACCTGGCCGGGGAGGGTAGCGCGGACGTCTGGACGCGGCATGCCACCGGCCTCCTGTCGGACGCGCCCCTGACCCATGGAGCGGGACACGAGTTCGACTTCGCCGCGTGGCCGCCGGCCGGCGCGCAGCCGGTGGACATCAGCGCCGGCTACGAGCTGCTCGCACGGGTCGGGTACGCGTACGGGCCGACGTTTCAGGGCATGCGGGCGGTCTGGCAGCGCGGCGAGGAACTCTTCGCCGAAGTCGCCCTGCCCGAGGACCAGCGCAAGGAAGCCGGCCGGTTCGGCCTCCACCCGGCGCTGCTCGACGCGGCCTTGCAGGCCGGCATGTTCAGCAGTGCGGCGGACACCGCGTCGGAGGAATCCGGTGAGCCCGTGATGCCGTTCGCGTGGAACGGGCTCCAACTGCGTGCGGCGGGCGCCGCCGGCCTGCGCGTACGCGTGGCACCGAACGGTTCCGACGCACTGTCGATCCAGGCGGCCGACGAGACCGGCGGCCTCGTGATGACGCTGGACTCGCTGGTGCTGCGGCCGGTGGCCGTGGAGCAGTTCGACAAGCAGGCGGAATCGGCGCGGGCCGGCTCCCTGTTCCAGATCGAGTGGAGCGAACTGCTCCAGGCACAGGGCGTCGAGCCCGGGCAGTCGTGGGCACCGGTGGCCAACGCTGACGAGGTGGCGGCACTGGCCGAGGGGGCGACGGCCGCCGGAGTGTCCGTGGTGGCGGTCCTGGAGGCGGTCGGCGAAGACAAGGGCGGCGAGGACGCGGTCCTGGCCTTGACCTCCCGGGTGCTGGCGGCCGTGCAGGCATGGCTGGCCGGGCCCGGCGTGGAGGAGTCGCGGCTGGTCGTCGCGACCCGGGGCGCCGTGGCCGCGGACGAGAGCGCGGTGACCGACCCGGCCGGTTCGGCGGTGTGGGGTCTGGTGCGTGCCGCCCAGGCCGAGAACCCCGACCGGATCATCCTGCTGGACACCGACCCCGCCGCCGAAGGCGGTACGGATGCGGTACTGGACTCGGTCCTGGCCTCGGTCGTGGCCTCCGGCGAACCGCAGGTCGCGGTCCGTGGCACGGCCCTGTCGGTGCCCCGGCTCGTCCGGGCCGCCGATCGGGCCCCGGACGTTCCGGTGGTGTTCGGGCCGGAAGGGACCGTGCTGGTCTCGGGTGCCGGCTCGCTGGGTGAACTGGTGACCCGGCACCTCGTCTCCCGGCACGGCGTACGGCACCTGGTGCTGGCCAGCCGTCGGGGCCCGGACGCGGAGGGTGTGGCGGAGCTCGTCGCCGATCTCACCGCTCAGGGCGCGGCCGTGTCGGTGGTGGCCTGTGACGTGTCCGACCGCGGCCAGGTCGAGGCCCTGCTGGCCTCCGTACCGGCCGAACACCCCCTGACGGGCGTCGTGCACACCGCCGGTGTCTTCCACCCGGGTGTGGTCGGGACGTTGACCCCGGAGCAGCTCGCGGGCGTCTTCGCACCCAAGGTGGACGCGGTGCGCCACCTCGACGAGCTGACGCGGGCCCTGGACCTGGACGCCTTCATCGTCTACTCCTCCGCCTCCTCCGTCTTCATGGGAGCCGGCAGCGGCGGTTACGCGGCGGCCAACGCCTTCCTGGACGGCTTGATGGCCGGCCGCCGGGCGGCGGGCCTGCCGGGTCTCTCGCTGGCCTGGGGCCCGTGGGAGCAGGTCACCAACATGGCGACCAACATCGACGACCTCACCAAGACCGCGATGAGCCGTCGTGAGGGGCGTGGCGGAGTCCAGGCACTCGGGTCCGCGGAGGGCATGGAGCTCTTCGACGCCGCCCTCGGGTCCGGGCAGGCCCTGCTGGTGCCGGTCAGGCTGGACCTCAAGGGCGTGCGCGCCGACGCCGCGACCGGCGGCGGCATACCGCACCTGCTGCGCGGCCTCGTACCGGCCGCCCGACAGCAGGCACGGGCCGGCGCCACCGGCGCCGAGTCCGGCCGGCAACTGTCCGACCGGCTCGCCGGACTCACCTCGGCGGACCAGGAGGCGCTGCTCGTCGAGCTGGTGCGGGCGCAGGCCGCGGTCGTGCTCGGGCACACCGGACCTGGCGGTGTCCGGCCGGAGACGGCGTTCAAGGACGCCGGGTTCGATTCGCTCACCTCGGTCGAGCTGCGCAACCGGGTGCGCGAGGCGACGGGTCTGAAGCTCCCCGCCACGCTGGTCTTCGACTACCCCACCCCGCTCGCCCTCGCCCGCTACCTGCGCGAGGAGTGCGGTGTCGAGGAGGCATCGCCCGCCGATCCGGTCCTGGCCGGTCTCGCCGGTCTGGAGGCGGCGATCGAGTCCGCGGCGTCCGACGGGGACGCACGCGACCGCATCACCGGCCGTCTGCGGGAGCTGCTGAAGGCGGCCGAGGCAGCGGGCGCGGCGGCGCCCGGAACCGAGGAAACGTCCAACGCGGACCTCGAAACCGCCAACGACGAAGAGCTGTTCGCGATCTTCGACCAGCTCGGCTGACCCGGATCCGTACGGCCGGGCCCCGTGGGCCCGGCCGTACTCCGGATACCCGTGCCGGACACGAGCCGGGCTGTAGTGCCGCGGCTGAACCTGGGGTTCCCGCGCATTTTCGGTTGACCCCCCTCAGTAATCGCTCACATCACGATCTCCTTGGAGCTGAATCCAGTGGCTGACGAGGCACAACTCCGCGACTACCTCAAGAGGGCCATCGCCGACGCTCGCGATGCCCGCAAGCGGCTGCACGAGGTCGAGGACCAGGCGCGCGAGCCGATCGCCATCGTCTCCATGGCGTGCCGCTACCCCGGCGGGGTGTCCTCGCCCGAGGACCTGTGGAAGCTGGTCGCCGACGGGGTGGACGCCGTCTCCGACTTCCCCGACGACCGGGGCTGGGACCTCGAAGCGCTGGTCGACCCGGACCCCGACCAGGCGGGCACCTCGTACAGCGATCAGGGCGGCTTCCTCCAGGGCGCGGGCGGGTTCGACGCGGGGTTCTTCGGGATCTCGCCGCGCGAGGCCCTCGCCATGGACCCCCAGCAGCGACTGCTGCTGGAGACCTCCTGGGAGGCGCTGGAACGGGCGGGCATCGACCCGTTCTCGCTCAAGGGAACCGATGTCGGCGTGTTCTCCGGGGTGTCCACGCAGGGCTATGGCGCCGGCGCCGGTGTGGTGCCGCCCGAGGTGGAGGGATTCGCCGGTACGGGGGCGGCGACGTGCGTGGCGTCCGGCCGGGTGTCGTACGTCTTCGGCTTCGAGGGGCCGTCGGTCTCGCTGGACACCGGGTGTTCGTCGTCGCTGGTGACGATGCACCTGGCCGTGCAGGCACTGCGGTCGGGTGAGTGCTCGATGGCGCTCGCCGGCGGCGTGATGGTGATGGCGACCCCCGGCTCCTTCCTGGCGTTCTCCCGGCAGCGGGGCCTGGCCGCCGACGGGCGGTGCAAGGCGTACGCGGACGGCGCGGACGGCATGGGGCTGGCCGAGGGCGTCGGTGTGGTCGTGTTGGAGCGGCTGTCGGTGGCGCGGGAGCGCGGGCACCGGGTGCTGGCGGTGCTGCGGGGCAGCGCCGTCAACCAGGACGGCGCGTCGAACGGCCTGACCGCCCCCAACGGCCCCTCGCAGCAGCGGGTCATCCGCAAGGCGCTCGCCGCTGCCGGCCTTTCGCCGTCCGATGTGGACGTGGTGGAGGGGCACGGAACCGGTACGGCGCTGGGCGATCCGATCGAGGCCCAGGCCCTGCTGGCGACCTACGGCAAGGGCCGCGACCCGGAACAGCCGCTGTGGCTCGGCTCGTTGAAGTCGAACATCGGGCACACCCAGGCGGCCGCGGGCGTGGCCAGTGTGATCAAGATGGTCCAGGCGATGCGCCACGGCGTGATGCCGGCCACGCTGCACGTGGACGAGCCCTCGAAGCAGGTGGACTGGACGACGGGCGCCATCGAGCTGCTGACCGAGGCGCGGGAATGGCCGCGCAACGGCCGTCCGCGGCGCGTCGGGGTCTCCTCGTTCGGCGTCAGCGGGACGAACGCGCACCTGATCCTGGAGGAGGCGCCCGCCGAGGAGTCCGAGGCCGTCCCGGAGGTGGCGGCGCCCGCCGGTGTGGTGCCGCTGGTGGTGTCGGCGCGGACGGAGGAGTCGCTCGCGACTCAGGCCGGGAGGCTGGCGGCACTGGTCGAGGACGCCGACGACGTGTCGTACGCGGACGTCGCCGGAGCCCTGGCCTCAGGCCGGGCGGTCTTCGCCGAGCGTGCGGTCGTGGTGGCCGAGTCCGGCGCGGAGGCGCTGGCAGGGCTTCGGGCGCTGGCGCGGGGCGAGAGCGCGGCGGGTGTGGTGTCCGGCAGTGCCGGGGCCGGTGCGCCGGGCAAGGTGGTGTGGGTGTTCCCGGGGCAGGGTTCGCAGTGGGCGGGCATGGGACGTGAACTGCTCGACAGCTCCCTGGTGTTCGCGGAGCGGATCGCGGAGTGCGCGGCGGCTTTGGAGCCGTACGTGGACTGGTCGCTGATCGAGGTGCTGCGCGGCGAGACCGAGCCCGAGCTCATGGAGCGCGTCGACGTGCTCCAGCCGGCGAGCTTCGCCGTGATGGTGGGCCTGGCAGCCGTGTGGTCGTCCGTGGGCGTCAAGCCCGATGCGGTGTTGGGCCATTCGCAGGGTGAGATCGCGGCCGCGTGTGTGGCGGGTGCGCTCTCGCTCCAGGACGCGGCGCGTGTGGTGGCGTTGCGCAGCCAGGCCATTGCCAAGGATCTGGCGGGTCGCGGCGGTATGGCGTCGGTGGCGCTGTCCGAGGACGAGGCCGTGGCGCGGATCGCTCCGTGGGCCGCCCGTGTGGAGGTGGCGGCCGTCAACGGCCCGTCCTCCGTGGTGGTCGCCGGTGACGCCGAGGCGCTGGACGAGGCGCTCGAGGCGCTGTCGGGCGAGGGCGTCCGGGTCCGTCGCGTCGCGGTCGACTACGCCTCCCACACCCGGCACGTCGAGGACATCCGCGAGGTGCTCGCCGAGGCACTGGCCGGGATCACTGCGCAGGCGCCGAAGGTGCCGTTCTACTCCACGGTCACCGGTACGTGGGTCGAGGAGGCCGACGTCCTCGACGGCGGCTATTGGTACCGCAACCTGCGGGGCCGGGTGGGCTTCGGTCCGGCCGTGGCCGACCTCATGGGTCAGGGTCACGGGGTGTTCGTGGAGGTCAGTGCCCATCCGGTGCTGGTCCAGCCGATCACCGAGACCGCCGACACCACCGGTACCGATGTCGTCGTGACGGGTTCGCTGCGCCGCGAGGACGGCGGCTTGCGTCGGTTCCTCGCCTCGATGGCCGAGGTGTTCGTCCGCGGGGTTGAGCTGGACTGGGCCCGGGTGCTGCCCGTCGGCGCGGCGTCCGCGCGCGTGGACCTCCCGACGTACGCCTTCGACCACCAGCACTACTGGCTCCAGGCGACCGAGTCGGCCACCGACGCCGCGTCCTTGGGACAGGCCAAGGTCGACCACCCGCTGCTGGGCGCGGTGGTGCAGCTGCCGCAGTCCGACGGGCTGGTCTTCACCTCAAGGCTCTCGCTGCGCACGCACCCCTGGCTGGCCGACCACGCGATCGGCGGCCTGATGCTCGCCCCGGGTACGGGGCTGGTGGAGCTGGCCGTCCGCGCCGGCGACGAGGTCGGCTGCGGGGTCCTGGAAGAGCTCGTGATCGAAGCGCCGATGGTGGTGCCCGAGCACGGCGGTGTCCGGGTCCAGGTCGCGGTGGGCGCACCGAACGCGACCGGCTCGCGCCCGGTGGAGGTGTACTCCCAGCGCGAGGACGCGGCCGGCGAGGGCGGCGCGGAGGCGTGGACGCGGCACGCCACCGGACTGTTGTCGGCCTCGCCCGCGACGCGCGGACCGGGACCGGACTTCGACTTCGCCGCCTGGCCGCCGCCCGGTGCCCAGCCGGTCGAGGTGGATCCCGTCGGGTTCTACGACGGGCTGCGCGAGCGCGGCGTCGCGTACGGCCCGTCCTTCCAGGGGCTGCGGGCGGTGTGGCGGCGCGGCGACGAGGTCTTCGCCGAGGTCGCCCTGCCCGAGGAACAGCGCAAGGAAGCCGGCGCGTTCGGCCTCCACCCGGCGCTGCTGGACGCGGCCCTGCAGGCGGCGACGTTCCGCCCCACGGCGGGCACGTCGGAGGAGGAGACCGGGGGCCCGGTGCTGGCCTTCGCCTGGAACGGGCTGGAACTGCACGCCGCGGGCGCCTCGGCCCTTCGGGTACGCGTCGCGCCGAGCGGTCCGGACGCGCTGACGATCCAGACGGCCGACGAGGCCGGCGGCCTCGTGGTGACGCTGGACTCGCTGGTGTCCCGGCCGGTGTCCGCCGAGCAGCTGGAGACGGCCGCGGACGACACCGCCGCCAACTCGCTGTTCCAGGTCGACTGGACCGAGCTGACCCGGGTCCGGGACGGGGTGTCTTCGCCGGCGCCGGTGGCCGTGTCCACCGCCGAGGAGGTGGCCGCCCTGGCCGAGGGCGCCGCACCGGGCACGGGTGTGCCCGCGGTGGCGGTCCTGGAAGCGGTCGGCGGCCACGGGGAGGGCGCCGTCCTGGCGCTGACCTCGCGCGTCCTGGGGGCCGTGCAGGCGTGGCTGGCCGGGACCGGACCGGAGGAGTCGCGGCTGGTCGTCGTGACCCGGGGCGCGGTTCCCGCCGGCGGGGACGCCGCGGTCACCGACCCGGCCGGAGCGGCGGTCTGGGGTCTGGTGCGTGCCGCCCAGGCCGAGAACCCCGACCGGATCATCCTCGTGGACATCGACCCCGCCGCCGAGGAAGGCGTGGAGCCGGTGCTGGGTTCGGTACTGGCCTGCGGCGAGCCGCAGATCGCGGTGCGCGGAACCACCCTCTCCATACCCCGGCTCGCCCGGGCCGCCGATCGGGCCCCGGACGTTCCGGTGGTGTTCGGGCCGGAAGGGACCGTGCTGGTCTCTGGTGCCGGTTCGCTGGGTGAGCTGGTGACCCGGCACCTGGTCTCCCGCCACGGCGTACGGCACCTGGTGCTGGCCAGCCGTCGGGGCCCGGACGCGGAGGGTGTGGCGGAGCTCGTCGCCGATCTCACCGCTCAGGGCGCGGCCGTGTCGGTGGTGGCCTGTGACGTGTCCGACCGCGGCCAGGTCGAGGCCCTGCTGGCCTCCGTACCGGCCGAACACCCCCTGACCGCAGTCGTGCACACCGCCGGTGTCTTCGAGGCCGGACTGATCGAGTCGTTGACCCCGGAGCAGCTCGCGGGCGTCTTCGCACCCAAGGTCGACGCGGTGCGCCACCTCGACGACCTCACTCGGGGCATGGACCTGGACGCCTTCATCGTCTACTCCTCCGCCTCGTCCGTCTTCATGGGAGCCGGCAGCGCCGGTTACGGAGCGGCGAACGCCTTCCTCGACGGGCTGATGGCCAACCGCCGTGCGGCGGGCCTGCACGCCCTGTCCCTCTCCTGGGGGACGTGGGCGCACGCCACCAACATGACCACGCACCTCAGCACCGACGACCAGGCGCGGATGAGCCGGCGCGCGAACCGCGACGGAGTCGTGGCGCTCACCCCCGCGGAGGGCATGGAGCTGTTCGACGCCGCCGTGGTGTCCGCGCAGTCCCTTCTGGTCCCGGTCAAGCTGGACTTGAAGGGCGTGCGCGCCGGGGCGGCGGCCCGCGGCGGCGTACCGCACCTGCTGCGCGGCCTCGTACCGGCGGGCCGGCAGCAGGCACGGGCCGGAGCCGCCAAGGACGGGGAGCTGGTCCAGCGGCTCGCAGGACTCGCCGAAGCGGACCAGGAGGCCCTGCTCCTCGACCTGGTGCTCGGTCAGGCCGCGCTCGTGCTCGGCCACAGCGGGCCTGGCGGCGTCAAGGCGGAGACGGCGTTCAAGGATGTCGGCTTCGACTCGCTCACCTCGGTCGAGCTGCGCAACCGGGTGCGCGAGGCGACCGGCCTGAAGCTCCCCGCCACGCTGGTCTTCGACCACCCCACCCCGCTGACCCTCGCCCGCCACCTGCGCGACGCGCTCGGTGTCAGCGACGACGCGCTTTCCCGGGTGAACGCAAGGATCGAGGACATCGAGTCGCTGATCAGTGGAATGCGACTCGACGAATCCATGAAATCCGCTATCGGGCTTCGCCTTCAGGGCCTGGTGGCCAGGTGCAATGGAGTGCTGGAGAGCACGGACGGTTCCAAGGTGGCTGACCAACTGGAATCCGCGTCCGCCGATGAGATCTTCGACTTCATCGACGGTGAATTCGGACTCGTCTGACACCGGTTCAAGCCTTTGCGGTTCCACCACACCTTCGTAAGGACTTAAAAGAATGGCCACGGACGAAAAGCTCCTCAAGTACCTGAAGCGCGTCACGACCGAGCTGCACCACCTGAAGAAGCAGGGCTCGAGCCACGCTGACGAGCCGATCGCGATAGTCGGCATGGCCTGCCGCCTGCCGGGCGGTGTGGCGGGGCCGGGTGACTTGTGGCAGCTGGTGTCCGAGGGCCGGGACGCGGTGGCGGGGTTCCCCGAGGACCGGGGCTGGGAGCTGGACGGGCTGTTCCACCCGGATCCCGACCACCCGGGCACCTCGTACTGCGATCAGGGCGGGTTCCTGCGGGGGGCGGGGCAGTTCGACGCGGGGTTCTTCGGGATCTCGCCGCGCGAGGCCCTCGCCATGGACCCCCAGCAGCGGCTCCTGCTGGAGACCTCCTGGGAGGCGCTGGAGGGCGCCGGCATCGACCCCGTCTCGCTGAAGGGCACCGACGTCGGTGTGTTCTCCGGGGTGTGCAGCCAGGGCTACGGGTCCGGCGGCGGTGCCATCGCGCCCGAGCTGGAGAGCTTCACGGGGACGGGTGTGGCCCCCAGCGTGGCCTCCGGCCGGGTGTCGTACGTCTTCGGTTTCGAGGGGCCGGCCGTCACCGTGGACACGGCGTGTTCCTCCTCGCTGGTGGCCATGCACCTGGCAGCGCAGGCGCTGCGGGCCGGCGAGTGCTCGGTGGCGCTGGCCGGCGGCGCGATGGTGATGTCGACGCCGGGCACCTTCGTGGCGTTCTCCCGGCAGCGGGGCATGGCCGCCGACGGCCGGTGCAAGGCGTTCGCGGACGGCGCCAACGGCATGGGCCTGGCCGAGGGCGCGGGTGTGGTGGTGCTGGAGCGGCTGTCGGTGGCGCGGGAGCGCGGCCACCGGATCCTGGCGGTACTGCGTGCCAGTGCGGTCAACCAGGACGGCGCGTCCAACGGCCTGACCGCGCCGAACGGCCCCTCGCAGCAGCGGGTCATCCGCAAGGCGCTGGCCAGTGCCGGTCTGGTGGCCGCGGACGTGGACGTGGTCGAGGCACACGGTACGGGTACGGCACTGGGCGACCCGATCGAGGCGCAGGCACTGCTGGCCACCTACGGCCAGGGCCGCGACCCGGAACGGCCGCTGTGGCTGGGCTCGTTGAAGTCGAACATCGGCCACACGCAGGCGGCCGCGGGCGTGGCCAGTGTGATCAAGATGGTCGAGGCACTGCGCCACGGCGTGATGCCTCCCACCCTGCACGTGGAGACGCCCACCACCGAGGTGGACTGGACCGCGGGTGCGGTGGAGCTGCTGACCGAGGCGCGGCAGTGGCCGCAGAACGGTGACAAGCCGCGCCGGGCCGGCGTCTCCTCGTTCGGCATCAGCGGGACCAACGCGCACCTGATCCTCGAAGAGGCGCCCGCCGAGGAGGCCGAGAGCGTCTCGCCGGAGCAGGCGCCCGCCGGTGTGGTGCCGCTGGTGGTTTCCGCGCGCAGTGCCGGTTCGCTGGCCGGTCAGGCCGGACGGCTGGCGTCGCACCTGGAGTCGCGTGCTGCCGAGCTGTCGCTGCCGGGCGTGGCCGGGGCGCTGCTGTCGGGCCGCGCGGTCTTCGGTGACCGCGCGGTCGTGCTCGCCGAGTCCACGGAGGAGGCGGTGGCGCGGCTGGGTGCGCTGGCGCGCGGAGAGAGCGCGGCCGGTGTGGTCTCGGGCAGCGCTGCCGGTTCGGGCGCCCAGGGCAAGGCCGTGTGGGTGTTCTCGGGCCAGGGCTCGCAGCGCGTGGGCATGGGCCGGGAGCTGTACGCCCGGTATCCGCTCTTCGCGGAGGCACTGGACGAGGCGTGCGAGCAGCTGGACGCGTGCCTGGCCGGATGGGTCGACCACCCGGTGCGGGCTGTGGTTCTGGGCGAGGTGCCGGGCAGCGCCGCCCTGCTGGACCAGACCGTGTTCACGCAGGCGGGGCTCTTCGCGGTGGAGAGCGCGCTGTTCCGGCTGGTCGAGTCCTGGGGGGTGCGGCCGGACGCCGTGATCGGGCATTCGGTCGGTGAGATCACCGCCGCCTACGCGGCCGGTGCGCTGTCGTTGCGGGACGCGGCGCGGCTGGTCGCGACCCGGGGCCGGCTGATGCAGGCGCTGCCGCCCGGCGGCGCGATGGTGGCGGTGGCGGCCACCGAGGACGAGGTCGCCCCCCTGCTCGGTGAGGGCGTGGAGATCGCGGCGGTCAACGGCCCGTCCTCGATCGTCCTGTCCGGAGAGGAAGAGGTGGTCCTCGCCGCCGCCGACCGGATGCGGCAGCGGGGACACAAGACGAAGCGGCTCGCGGTCTCGCACGCGTTCCACTCCCTGCGGATGGAGCCGATGCTGGCCGAGTTCGCCGCGGAGCTCACCGCCGTCGAGTGGCAGGCGCCGGTGATCCCGGTGGTCTCCAACGTGACCGGGCGCCTGGCCGAGCCGGGCGAGCTCGCCGACCCGCAGTACTGGGCCGGGCACGTGCGGAGGCCCGTGCGGTTCGCCGAGGGCATCGCGGCCGCGGTGGAGTACGGCGGCACGCTGTTCGTGGAGATGGGGCCGAGCGGGGCGCTGACCGGCCTGGTCGAGGAGACGGCCGCCGCCGCGGGAGCCGAGGTCCTCTGCGTCGCGGCCCTGCGCGACAACCGCCCGGAGGAGCAGGCCCTGCTGACGGCGATGGCCGAGCTGTTCGTCCGCGGCGTGGAGCTGGACTGGGCCGGGGTGCTGCCCGCCGGCGCGGCGTCCGCCCGTGTGGACCTGCCGACGTACGCCTTCGAGCACCAGCACTACTGGCTCCGGACGGGCGGCGCGGCCACGGACGCCGCGTCCCTGGGACAGGCGACGGCCGATCACCCGCTGCTGGGCGCGGTGGTGCGCCTGCCGCAGTCCGACGGGCTGGTCTTCACCTCGCGGCTCTCGCTGCGGTCGCACCCGTGGCTGGCCGACCACGCCGTCGGCGGCGTCGTCATCGTGCCGGGCACCGGGCTGGTGGAGCTGGCCGTACGCGCCGGCGACGAGGCCGGCTGCGGCGTGCTGGAAGAGCTGGTCATCGAGGCACCGCTGGTTTTGCCCGAGCAGGGCGGCGTGCGGCTCCAGGTCGCGGTGGGCGCGGCGGGCGAGAACGGTGCGCGCACGGTGGAGGTGTACTCCCAGCGCGAGGACGCCGCCGACGGGGACGGCGCGGACGCCTGGACGCGGCACGCCACGGGCATGGTGTCGGCTGCCGGTCAGCCGGGCGGGCACGGTACCCGGTTCGACTTCGCGGCCTGGCCGCCGGCGGGCGCGCAGCCGGTCGAGGTCGGAGACTTCTACGGCGGTCTGGTCGAGCGCGGCTACGGGTACGGTCCGGCGTTCCAGGGCCTGCGGGCGGTGTGGCGGCGCGGCGAGGAGCTCTTCGCCGAGGTCGCCCTGCCCGAGGAACAGACGAAGGAGGCCGCCGAGTTCGGTATCCACCCCGCGCTGCTGGACGCCGCCCTGCACACGGGAATGTTCAGCACCCCGACGGGCGCGGCGGCCGAGGAGGCCGGCGAGGCGGTACTGCCGTTCGCGTGGAACGGGCTGGAACTGCACGCCGCGGGCGCCTCGGCGCTGCGGGTGCGGCTGGTGGCCGGTGGGCCCGGCGCCGTATCACTGCAGGCCGCGGACGAGACCGGCGGCCTGGTGGTGACGCTGGACTCGCTGGTGTCCCGCCCGGTGTCCGCCGAACAGCTGGGCGCCGCGGCCGACACGGCCGTCGCCGACTCGCTGTTCCAGGTGGAGTGGACCGAACTCGCTGCGGTTCAGAGGCCGGAGGTCTCGCCGGCGTCGGTGGCGGCGGTGGCCACCGCCGATGATGTGGCGGCGCTGGCCGACGGTGTCGCAGCGGGTGCCGGTGTGCCCGCGGTGGCGGTGCTGGAAGCGGTGGGCGGCGAGGGCGAGGACGCCGTACTGGCGCTGACCTCCCGCGTCCTGGGCGTCGTCCAGGCGTGGCTGGCCGGGAGCGGGCTGGAGGAGTCGCGGCTTCTCGTGGTGACGCGCGGGGCGGTCCCCGCCGGTGACGGCGCCGTGACCGACCCGGCCGGAGCTGCGGTCTGGGGTCTGGTGCGCGCCGCGCAGGCCGAGAACCCCGACCGGATCATCCTGATCGACACCGACCCGGCCACCGGCGAAGGAGCGGAGGCCGTCCTGGGTGCGGTGCTCAGCAGCGGCGAGCCCCAGATCGCCGTCCGCGGCGGGGCCCTGTCGGCTCCCCGGCTCATTCGTACGGCCGGTCCCGTCGTGGACGGCGCACCGGCGTTCGGGCCCGAGGGAACGGTCCTGATCACGGGCGGTACCGGTTCGCTCGGCGCTCTCGTGGCCCGGCACCTGGTCTCCCACCACGGCGTACGGCACCTGGTGCTGGCCAGCCGCCGGGGACCGGACGCGGAAGGTGCGGCGGAGCTGGTCCACGAACTCACCGAGCAGGGCGCCGCGGTGTCGGTGGTGGCCTGTGACGTGTCCGACCGTGACCAGGCGGCGGCCCTGGTGGCCTCCGTACCGGCCGAGCACCGCCTGACCGGTGTCGTCCACACCGCCGGTGTACTGGACGACGGCGTGATCGGAGCCCTGACGCCCGAGCGGCTGGCGGGCGTCTTCGCACCGAAGGTCGACGCGGTGCGCCACCTCGACGAGCTGACGCGGGGCCTGGACCTCGACGCGTTCATCGTGTTCTCGTCCGCCTCGGGCGTGTTCGGGTCCGCCGGTCAGGGCAACTACGCGGCGGCGAACGCCTTCCTGGACGGGCTGATGGCCCACCGCCGGGCGGCGGGCCTGCCGGGCCTGTCGCTGGCCTGGGGCCTGTGGGAGCAGACCACCGGCATGACCGCCGACCTCAGCGCCGTCGACCAGGCACGGATCAACCGTGGCGGTGCCCTGGCGATCACGGCGGTGGAGGGCATGGAGCTGTTCGACGCCGGCGCGGTGTCCGGGCAGGCACTGCTCGTCCCCATCAAGCTGGACCTGCGGGGAGCTCGGGCCGGGGCGGCGGCCGGCAGCGGGGTGCCGCACCTGTTGCGCAGCCTGGTCCGGGCGGGCCGGCAGCAGGCACGAGCGGGATCCGCCGACGACGGCGGGCTGGTCCGCCGGCTGGCCGGACTCGCTGCGGCCGAACAGGAGGCGCTGCTGCTGGAGCTGGTGCGGGCGCAGGCCGCGGTCGTGCTCGGGCACAGCGGGCCGGGCGGTGTGCGGCCGGAGATGGCGTTCAAGGACGCCGGGTTCGATTCGCTCACCTTCGATTCGCTCACCTCGGTCGAGCTGCGCAACCGGGTGCGCGAGGCGACGGGTCTGAAGCTCCCCGCCACGCTGGTATTCGACTACCCCACCCCGCTCGCCCTGGCCCGCTACCTCCTCGAGGAGTTCGGCGACGCGGCGACCGGTGCGTCCGAGGCGGCCGTGGCCGCCGTCGCGGATCCTGACGAGCCGATCGCGATCGTCGGGATGGCCTGCCGGCTGCCCGGCGATGTCACCGGTCCCGAGGACCTGTGGAGGCTGGTGCGCGAGGGGCGTGAGGGCATGTCCTCCTTCCCGGACGACCGGGGCTGGGACCTGGACGGTCTGTTCGACCCCGACCCGGACAGCGCGGGCACCTCGTACACCAGCCAGGGCGGCTTCGTACGGGGCGCGGGCCTCTTCGACGCGGGGTTCTTCGGGATCTCGCCGCGCGAGGCCCTCGCCATGGACCCCCAGCAGCGACTGCTGCTGGAAACCTCCTGGGAGGCGCTGGAAGGGGTCGGCATCGACCCGTTCCCCCTGAAGGGCACCGATGTCGGCGTGTTCGCGGGCGTGTCCAGCCAGGGCTACGGGGCCGGTGTGGTCGCACCGGAACTGGAAGGCTTCGCGAGCACCGGTACCGCGTCGAGCGTGGCCTCGGGCCGCGTCTCGTACGTGTTCGGCTTCGAGGGCCCTGCGGTCACGGTGGACACGGCGTGCTCCTCGTCCCTCGTGGCGATGCACCTGGCCGCGCAGGCGCTCCGGCAGGGCGAGTGCTCGATGGCGCTGGCCGGCGGCGCGACGGTCATGGCGACCCCCGTTTCCTTCGTGGAGTTCTCCCGGCAGCGGGGCCTGGCCGGAGACGGCCGCTGCAAGGCCTTCGCCGACGGCGCGGACGGCACCGGATGGGCCGAAGGCGTGGGTGGTGGTGCTGGAGCGGCTGTCGGTGGCGCGGGAGCGCGGCCACCAGGTCTGGCCGTGCTGCGCGGCAGCGCGGTCAACCAGGACGGCGCGTCGAACGGCCTGACCGCCCCAACGGCCCCTCGCAGCAGCGCGTGATCCGCAAGGCGCTGGCCACGGCCGGTCTCACCCCGTCCGATGTGGACGTGGTGGAGGGGCACGGAACCGGTACGGCGCTGGGCGACCCGATCGAGCGCAGGCGCTGCTGGCGACCTACGGCAAGGGCCGCGACCCGGAAGCCGCTGTGGCTGGCTCGTTGAAGTCGAACATCGGCCACACCCAGGCGGCCGCGGCGTGGCCAGTGTGATCAAGATGGTCCAGGCCATGCGCCACGGGGTCATGCCTCCCACGCTGCACGTGGACGAGCCCTCGAAGCAGGTGGACTGGACCGGGCGCCATCGAGCTGCTGACCGAGGCGCGGGAATGGCCGCACAACGGTCACCCGCGCCGCGGGCGTCTCCTCGTTCGGCATCAGCGGCACGAACGCGCACCTGATCCTGGAAGAGGCGCCCGCCGAAGGGCGAGCCGTCCCGGACGAGACGGTGCCCGCGGGTGTGGTGCCGCTGGTGGTCTCCGCCCGGAGCACCGGCTCCCTGGCCGGCCAGGCCGGCCGGCTGGCGGCCTTCGTCGAGGACGCCGACGGGCTGCCGCCGGCGGACATCGCCGGGGCGCTGGTGTCGAGCCGTGCGGTCTTCGGTGAGCGTGCGGTCGTGGTGGCCGAGTCCGGCGAGGAGGCACTGGCAGGACTCCGGGCGCTGGCGCGGGGCGAGAGCGCGGCGGGTGTGGTGTCCGGCAGTGCCGGGGCCGGTGCGCCGGGCAAGGTGGTGTGGGTGTTCCCGGGGCAGGGTTCGCAGTGGGCGGGCATGGGACGTGAACTGCTCGACAGCTCCCCGGTGTTCGCGGAGCGGATCGCGGAGTGCGCGGCGGCCTTGGAGCCGTACGTGGACTGGTCGCTGATCGACGTCCTGCGCGGGGAGACCGAGCCCGAGCTCCATGGAGCGGGTCGATGTCCTTCAGCCGGCGAGCTTCGCCGGTGATGGTGGGCCTGGCAGCCGTGTGGTCGTCCGTGGGCGTCAAGCCCGATGCGGTGCTGGGCCACTCGCAGGGTGAGATCGCCGCCGCCTGTGTGGCCGGCTGCGCTCTCGCTCCAGGACGCGGCGCGTGTGGTGGCGTTGCGCAGCCAGGCCATCGCCAAGGACCTTGCAGGTCGGGGCGGGATGGCTTCGGTCGCGCTG
The DNA here is from genome assembly GCF_001746425.1 of Streptomyces subrutilus. Taxonomy (GTDB): domain Bacteria; phylum Actinomycetota; class Actinomycetes; order Streptomycetales; family Streptomycetaceae; genus Streptomyces; species Streptomyces subrutilus_A. The sequence goes on from NZ_MEHK01000001.1 coordinate 5,539,518, forward strand.
AGCGCGGACGAGGCCGTGGCGCGGATCGCTCCGTGGGCGGACCGGGTGGAGGTCGCGGCCGTCAACGGCCCGTCCTCCGTGGTGGTCGCCGGTGACGCCGAGGCGCTGGACGAGGCGCTCGAGGCCCTGTCGGGCGAGGGTGTCCGGGTCCGTCGCGTCGCGGTCGACTACGCCTCCCACACCCGGCACGTCGAGGACGTCCGCGAGGTGCTCGCCGAGGCGCTGGCCGGGATCGGGGCACAGGCTCCGAAGGTGCCGTTCTTCTCGACCGTCACCGGTACGTGGGTCGAGGACGCCGGGTCCTGGACGGCGGGTACTGGTACCGCAACCTGCGGGGCCAGGTGGGCTTCGGTCCGGCCGTGGCCGACCTCATGGGTCAGGGTCACGGGGTGTTCGTGGAGGTCAGTGCCCATCCGGTGCTGGTCCAGCCGATCACCGAGACCGCCGACGCCACCGACACCGACGCGGTGGTCACCGGTTCGCTGCGCCGCGAGGACGGCGGCCCGCGCAGGCTCCTCGCCTCGATGGCCGAGCTCTTCGTCCGCGGCGTGACCGTGGACTGGACCGGTGTCCTGCCGCAGGCGGCGCAGACCCGGCCCGTCGACCTGCCGACCTACGCCTTCGACCACCAGCACTACTGGATCCGGACGACCGAACGGGCCACCGACGCCGCATCGCTCGGACTGGCCGGGGTCGATCACCCCATGCTGGGCGCGGTGGTACGGCTCCCGCAGTCGGACGGGCTGGTCTTCCCCTCGCGGCTGTCGCTGCGCACGCACCCCTGGCTGGCCGACCACGCCGTGGACGGTGTGGTCATCGTCCCCGGCACGGGTCTGGTGGAGCTCGCGGTGCGCGCCGGTGACGAGGCCGGGTGCCTCGTACTCGAAGAGCTGGTCATCGAGGCACCACTGGTGGTGCCCGAGCACCGCGGCGTCCGGGTCCAGGTCGCGGTGGGCGGACCGAGCGAGAGCGGTGCGCGCACGGTGGAGGTGTACTCCCAGCCCGAGGACGCCGGAGACGGCGGCGCGGATGCGTGGACGCGGCACGCCACCGGCATGCTGGCTGCCACGGTGCAGCCGGGTGGAAGCGGTACCGGGTTCGACTTCGCCGCCTGGCCGCCGGCCGGCGCGCAGCCGGTGGACATCAGCGGTGGCTACGATCTGATCGCGGAGGTCGGCTACGGCTACGGCCCCGCCTTCCAGGCCGTACGGGCGGTGTGGCGGCGCGGCGAGGAACTCTTCGCCGAGGTCGCCCTGCCCGAGGACCAGCGCAAGGAAGCCGGCCGGTTCGGCATCCACCCCGCCCTGCTCGACGCGGCCCTGCACTCGCCCCTGCTGAACGGCGCGGCGGAGCACGCTCCGGCCGGCGGCGCGGCCGAAGGCGACGGCACGGGGCCGGAGCTGCGGCTGCCGTTCGCATGGAACGGGCTGCGGCTGCACGCGGCGGGCGCCTCGGTGCTCCGCGTTCGCCTCGCACAGCCCGAGCCCGGAGCCCTGTCGCTGGAGGCGGCGGACGAGGCCGGTCGCCTGGTGGTGACGATGGACTCGCTGGTGTCCCGTGTGGTGTCCGCCGAGCAGTTGGAGAGGGCGGCCGGCACGGCGCGCACCGACTCGCTCTACCAGGTCGAGTGGACCGAACCGCCCCTGAACCACGGCGCGGAGCCTTCGCCCTCGTGGGTGCCGGTGGCCACGGCCGAACAGGTCGCGACCCTGGCCGACGACGTGCTCTCGGGCATCGCCCCGGCGCCGGCGCTGGCCGTACTGGAAGCCGTCACCACCGACGGCGGGGCCGAGGGGGCCGTCGTCGCACTGGCCGCCCAGGTGCTCGAAGTGGTGCAGTGCTGGCTGGACGGGCCCGGCCTGGAGGAGTCGCGGCTTCTCGTCGTGACGCGTGGCGCGGTCCCCGCCGGGGACGGTGCGGTGACCGACCCGGCCGGTTCGGCGGTGTGGGGTCTGGTGCGTGCCGCCCAGGCCGAGAACCCCGACCGGATCATCCTCGCGGACATCGACCCCGCCGCCGACGGCGGCGCGGAGCCGGTGCTGGGTTCGGTACTGGCCTGCGGTGAACCGCAGATCGCGGTACGGGGAACGACCGTCCTCGTGCCCCGGCTCGTCCGCGCCGCCGATCATCTCCCCGGCGCGCCGGTGGAGTTCGGGCCCGAGGGGACCGTACTGATCTCGGGAGCCGGTTCGCTCGGCGGACTGGTGACCCGGCACCTGGTTTCCCGCCATGGCGTACGGCGTCTGGTGCTGGCCAGCCGTCGGGGTCCGGAGGCGGAGGGTGTGGCGGAGCTGGTCGCCGACCTCGCCGAGCAGGGTGCCGAGGTCTCGGTGGTGGCCTGTGACGTGTCCGACCGCGGCCAGGTCGAGGCCCTGCTGGCCTCCGTACCGGCCGAACACCCGCTGACCGCAGTCGTGCACACCGCGGGCGTGACCGATGACGGTGTGATCGGGACGCTCACGCCGGAGCGGCTGGCGCGGGTGTTCGCTCCCAAGGTGGACGCGGTGCGCCACCTCGACGAGCTGACCCGGGGGCTGAACCTGGACGCGTTCATCGTCTACTCCTCCGTCTCGGCCGTGTTCATGGGCGCGGGCAGCGGCAGCTACGCGGCGGCCAACGCCTTCCTCGACGGTCTGATGGCAAGCCGCCGCGCGGCCGGTGAGCACGGCCTGTCCCTGGCCTGGGGCCTGTGGGACCAGACCACCGGCATGGCGGCCAACACCGACGAGATCGTCAAGGGCCGGCTCAACCGGCGTGGCGGCCTGCTGGCGATGACGCCCACGGAGGGCATGGAGCTGTTCGATGCCGCCCTGGGGTCCGCGCAGGCGCTGCTGGTGCCGGCCAAGTTGGATCTGAAGGCCGTACGGGCCGGCGCGGCCGCCGGCAGCGGGGTCCCGCACATGCTGCGCGGCCTGGTCCGCACGGGCCGGCAGCTGGCGCACACCGAAACCGGCGATGACGGGCGGAAGCTGCACGACCGGCTTGCCGGGCTGACCGCCGCCGAACAGGCGAAGGTGCTGCTCGACCTCGTGCGGGCCCAGGTCGCCACCGTCCTCGGCTACGGCGAGACGTACCACTTCGACGCGGGCCAGGGGCTCTTCGAGATCGGCTTCGACTCCCTCACCGCCATTGAGCTCCGCAACCGGCTCCGGAACATCACCGAGACGAAGCTCTCTCCCAACCTTGTCTTCGACTACCCGACGCCCGGAATGCTCGCCGCATACCTGCACGAGCTGATGTGCGGCGCACAGGCCGCACAGCCCGCCGCTGTCTCCGTCTGAAAGAGGGTGATGACATGTTCGACGTAGATACCTATCTGCAGCGGATCGGCTGCAGCGGAGAAACAGGTGTCGATCTCACGACGCTGCGCAAACTCCACAGGCAGCACGTCATGGCGATTCCGTACAACGGCGTCACCGAGGACTACCGCGACGGAGTGAACCTCGTCGACATCGACGAGGACGCCGTGTTCGAGACGGCGATCGTGGGCCGTCAGGGCGGCACGTGCTTCCAGCTGAACCGTCTGTTCGTCCGCCTCCTGCGTGAACTGGGCTACGAGGTCACGGTGATGGCGGCCGCCACCGCCGAGGGCCGGGAAGCCTTCGGCCTCGACGTCGAGCACATGTTCGGCAGGGTCGCCCTGGGCGGCGAGCAATGGCTGGTCGACGTCGGCTACCCGGGCCCGCACTACATCGAGCCGCTGCTCGTCTCCGACACGGTGCAGACCCAGTACGGGTGCCAATACCGGCTCGTCGAACGGGAATCCGCGATCCTCCTGCAGCGCCGGGGAGCCGCCACCCGGTGGGGCGCGGTCTACACCTTCGCGATGACGCCGCGGCAGTGGACCGACTGGAAGGAGATGGAGGACCGCCTCCGGGAAATCCTTTCGGAACCGAGAAGGGGCGACGGGCAGGACGTCCTCTGCGGCCGCGGTTTCCCGAACGGTCAGGCCGTGTTGAAGGGCCGCCGGTATCTGACGGTCCGTGACGGCCGCGAGCAGGTGCGCACGGTCACGGACGACGAAGAGCACCAGATGCTGATCGCGGGAATCCTCTCCGGCGACCTCGCCTGAACTCACACCACGCACTGCCCCCGCGGCGCAACGCGCCGCGGGCGGCATGAGAACGATTTGGAACAAGAAGGGGAAGATGATGGAAAAGCACACGGCTGACGTAGTAGTGATCGGCGGAGGGCCGGCCGGCGCGGTCAGCGCCCTGGTCCTCGCCCAGCAGGGCCACTCGGTGGTGCTGCTGGAGAAGGACGAGTTCCCCCGGTTCCACATCGGCGAGTCCCTGCTGCCGTACATGATGGGCCTGTTCGACCAGATCGGCCTGCGCAAGACGGTCGAAGCCCAGGGCTACGTCCCCAAATTCGGCGGCGAGTTCATCGACCCGACCGAGAAGAAGTTCTTCGAGGGCGTCTTCCGCGCCGACTTCACCAAGCAGGGTGACGGCCGCCACCCGAGCGCCTTCCAGGTGGAGCGCGCCAAGTTCGACAAGATGCTCACCGAGCAGGCCGCCGAGGCGGGCGCGCAGGTCCTCTTCGGCGCGAACGTGACCGAGCTGCTCATGGACGGTGACCGGATGACCGGCGTCCGCTACCAGCGCGAGGGCCGGGACCACGAGGTCCGTTCGGCCTACGTGATCGACGCGAGCGGCCGGGCCGGCCGGATCGCCAACCGCTTCGGACTGCGCAAGACGCTGGAGAAGCTCCGCATGGTGGCGGTGTTCCGGCACTACGAGGGCCTCGACGAGAGCCACAACCCCGGCGTGGAAGGCGACATCCAGGTCGGCGCCCACGACGACGGCTGGGTCTGGGCGATCCCGCTGTCCAAGGACGCCATCAGCGTCGGCACGGTCATGCCGCGCGACGTGCTTCGGGCGACGACGCAGGAGAAGGCCTTCGAGGAGTTCGTCGCCAGGATCCCGCGGATCACCGCACGCCTGACCGGAACCCGTCCCACCACCGACCTCAAGGTCGAGACCGACTACTGCTACCACTCGGACACGGTCACCGGGCCCGGATGGCTCATGGTCGGCGACGCCGGCTGCTTCGGCGACCCGATGTTCTCCGGCGGTGTGCTGGTGGCGACGACCACCGCCTTCCGCGCGGCCGAGACCGTCGGGGCGGCGCTGGCCGACCCCACGGCGGAGGACCACCTGTTCGAGAAGTACTCCAACTTCTTCAAGACCGGGTACGACACCTACATCCGGCTCATCCACGCCTACTACGACGGCGAGCTGGTCTCCGTGGCGGCCGACGCCGCCCGATCCACGGACCGCGACACCCTGGAGAAGTACCTCGTCCGCCTCATCGGCGGCGACTTCTGGAGCGAGCACAACTCGGTGGCCCAGGAGATGCGGCGCCGTCAGGAATGGGACACCTTCGAGCCGTTCAAGCGCGTCTTCGGCTGCCCGGTGTACCCCGAGCTGGACGAGGCCGACCGCAAGGAGCGGTCCGAGGCGCGCGTCCGCAGGGCGACCGCCGGTAAGTAGGGACACGCCATGGCTTCCATTCCTCTGCGCCTCAGAGACCATTCGTACGACATCCTCATCGGCCCGGGAGTGCGTACGTCGCTCGCCGAGACCGTCCAACGACTGGGCGCCAGACGGGCCGTCGTGGTGTCGGCCCGCCCGGCGGAATGGGTGCCCGACACCGGTGTGGAAACCCTGCTGCTGCCGGCCCGGGACGGCGAGCAGGACAAGACCCTCGCCACGGTGGAGGCGCTGTGCGGTGAGTTCGTACGGTTCGGGCTCACCCGGTCCGATGTCGTCGTCTCCTGCGGCGGCGGCACGACCACCGACGTGGTCGGGCTGGCGGCAGCGCTCTACCACCGGGGCGTGCCCGTGATCCACCTGCCCACGACGCTGCTCGCCCAGGTGGACGCCAGCGTCGGAGGGAAGACGGCGGTGAACCTGCCGGCCGGCAAGAACCTGGTCGGCGCGTACTGGCAGCCCAGCGCGGTGCTGTGCGACACGGACTACCTGTCGACCCTGCCGCGGCGCGAGCTGCTCAACGGTCTCGGCGAGATCGCCCGCTGCCACTTCATCGGTGCGCCGGATCTGCGCGGGCTGCCGCTGGAGGAGCAGATCACCGCCAGCGTGAGCCTCAAGGCCCGCATCGTGGAGACGGACGAGCGGGACACCGGACTACGGCACACGCTCAACTACGGCCACACGCTGGGCCATGCGCTGGAGAAGGCCACCGACTTCGCGCTGCGCCACGGCGAGGGGGTGGCGATCGGAACGGTCTTCGCGGGCCGGCTCGCCGGCGCCCTGGGCCGTATCGACCAGGCGCGGGTGGAGGAACACCTGGACGTCGTGCGGCACTACGGCCTGCCCACCGCCCTGCCGGCCGAGACCGAGACCGAGGTCCTCGTGGACCTGATGCGGCACGACAAGAAGGCGATGACCGGACTCGGCTTCGTTCTGGACGGCCCCGAGGGCGCGGAACTGGTGGGCGACGTGCCTCCCGAGGTGGTCGCGCGGGTCCTGGACCGGATGCCGCGGGCACGGACGGCCGACCTCGTCGGCGACGCCGTGCCCACGGCCTCCACGACCGATGTGGGTTGACATGAAGCTCGTAACCCAGTGGCCGGCCGATCTCGACGGCCCGGCCGGCGCCGCCGAGGCGGTGGACCACCGGCTGTTCGACAGGCTGGAGGCGGCGCTGGCCCGGCCGGCCGCGCAGCAGCCGGTCTGGCGGGACCCCGGGCGGGCCAGGGACGCGGTGGAACTGCTGAGCCGCTCCCGCCCGATCGTGGCGCAGGCCGAGACGGCGCGGCTGCGCACGCGGCTCGCCGCGGTCGCCCGCGGCGAGGCGTTCCTGCTCCAGGGCGGCGACTGCGCCGAGACCTTCGCCGGGAACACCGAAGCCCATGTGCGGGCCAACCTGCGGACGCTCGTGGACATGGCCGCCGTACTGGCCGACGGCACCGGACTGCCCGTCGTCAAGATCGCCCGGATGGCCGGCCAGTACGCCAAGCCCCGCTCCCAGCCCGTCGACGCGCTGGGACTGCCCGTCTACCGCGGCGACCTGGTCAACTCCGTCGAGCCCACGTCCACGGCCCGGACGGCCGACCCGCACCGGATGCTGCGGGCCCACGCCGACGCGGCACGCACGATGGCCCTGGTCCGGTCGTTCCACGACGTCCACGTCAGCCACGAGGCACTCCTGCTCGACTACGAGAGGTCCTCGCTGCGGGTGGACACGACAGGGCCCGTACCCAGGCTGTCCAGCGGGCTCGGGCACTTCCTGTGGATCGGCGAGCGCACCCGCCAGCCCGACGGCGCGCACATCGCGTTCGCGGAACTCCTGTCCAACCCGATCGGCCTCAAGATAGGGCCGGGCACCAGCCCGGAGACGGCCGTCGACTACGTGCGGCGGCTCGACCCGCACCGGGAACCCGGCCGGCTGACGCTGATCAGCCGCATGGGGCACGCACAGGTCAGGGACGTACTGGCGCCGATCGTCGAGAAGGTCACCGCCACCGGCCACCAGGTGATCTGGCAGTGCGATCCGATGCACGGCAACACCCGTACGTCGGCGACCGGGTACAAGACGCGAGACGTTCGGCACATCGCCGACGAGATCGCCGGATTCTTCGAGGTCCACCGGCGGCTGGGCACCCACCCCGGCGGCATCCACGTCGAGGTGACGGGCGACGACGTCACCGAATGCGTCGGCGGGGGAGTGGCCGAAGCCGACCTGCCGGCCCGCTACCTCACGGCCTGCGACCCCCGCCTCAACGCGGAACAGTCGAGACGGCTGGCCTCCACCGTCGCCGGACTGGCCGCGGCCGGCGCGGTCGGGGCGGCCCTGTGATGTCCGGACCGACTCCCGCCCTCCCCATCACCGGCACCACCCGCCTGTACGCCGTGCTGGGGCATCCCATCGCCCAGGTGCAGGCACCCACGCTGATGAACCCGGTCTTCGCGAGCCTGCGGATCGACGCCGTGGTCGTCCCCGTGCACGCCCGGCCGGAGAACCTCGAGCACGTCGTGCGCGGGCTGCAGCGGACGGACAACCTCGACGGCATGTTCATCACGGTGCCCCACAAGGTCGCCGTCCCCCGGCTGGCCGACCGGTGCGGCCCGACCGTGGACATCGTCGGCAGCGCGAACGTGCTGCGCCGGGAGGCCGACGGCAGCTGGCTCGCCGAGAACTTCGACGGGTCGGGTTTCGTGGCGGGCCTCGTCGGAGCCGGCCACGACCCCGGCGGCAGGCGCGCGGCGCTCGTCGGCGCGGGCGGCGCCGGCAGCGCCATCGCCGCGGCGCTCCTGACGGCCGGCGTCGACCGGCTGGGGGTGTACGACTGGGACCCCGCGAAACTCGGCGCTCTGGTCGCCCGCCTCGACGCGCGCTGGCCGGGCCGGGTGGCCGCCCTGGACGGACCGCGGCTGAGCGGCGTCGGCCTCGCCGTGAACGCCACCCCGCTCGGAATGCACCCGGGCGACCCGCTGCCGTTCCCCCTGGACTCCCTGCCGAAGGACTGCGTGGTGGCCGACATCGTCATGAAACCGCGCGAGACGAGGCTCCTTCGGCTGGCGGCTGCACGGGGGCACCGGATCCACCACGGCATTCACATGCTCGAGGGGCAGCTGAATTCCTATCGAGCCTTCTTCGATCTGCACTGAATTCTCCGCGGGACCACCGAATCCGGGGATGCGCAGCCGCAGACGCAAGCTCTACATTGAACCGGTAATTCATCTCTTTCTGACTGCACATGACGCTGCACGGGGCGGAGTGTGCGCCTCTTCCGCGAACTCGACGAAAAGTGCTCGTGCGCGCGTCTTTCCCTGTGGCACGCTGCCCCGCCCGCTTCGCACCCGCGTCGAGTCAGATCCATTACTTGGAGAAACATGAACGTGCGACAGGCGCCGGAATTCCCCCAGTGGCCCCAGTACGACGAGAGCGAGCGGGACGGGCTCGTCCGCGCCCTCGAACAGGGCCAGTGGTGGCGGATGGGCGGGTCCGAAGTCGACTCCTTCGAGAGGGAGTTCGCCGAACACCACGGCGCCGCCCACGCCCTCGCGGTCACCAACGGGACCCACGCACTGGAACTCGCCCTCCAGGTCATGGGCGTCGGCCCGGGCTCCGAAGTCATCGTCCCCGCCTTCACCTTCATCTCGTCCTCCCAGGCGGCGCAGCGGCTCGGCGCCGTCGCCGTCCCGGTGGACGTCGACCCCGACACCTACTCCATCGACGCGGCCGCGGCCGCCGCCGCCGTGACCTCGCGGACCCGCGCGATCATGCCGGTGCACATGGCGGGCTTTCTCGCCGACATGGACGCACTCGCCAAGCTCTCCGCCAACACGGGCGTTCCGCTGCTCCAGGACGCCGCGCACGCCCACGGCGCCCGCTGGCAGGGCAAGCGCGTCGGCGAGCTCGGCTCGGTCGCCGCGTTCAGCTTCCAGAACGGCAAGCTGATGACCGCCGGAGAGGGCGGCGCCGTGCTGTTCCCGGACACGGCGATGTACGAGACCGCCTTCCTGCGGCACAGTTGCGGGCGCCCCCGGACCGACCGCCGGTACATGCACGCGATCGCCGGCTCCAACCTGCGGCTCAACGAGTTCTCCGCGTCGGTGCTCCGGGCCCAGCTGCGCCGCCTGGACGGCCAGATCGCCACGCGTCATGAGCGCTGGGCCCTGCTGTCCGGCCTGCTCGAGTCGATCGACGGGGTGGTCCCGCAGCGCGGCGACGAGCGCACCGACGTCCCCTCGCACTACATGGCGATGTTCCGGGTGCCCGGCATCGGCGAGGACGACCGCAACGCCCTGGTCGACAGGCTCGTGGAAGCCGGCCTGCCGGCGTTCGCCGGATTCCGCGCGATCTACCGCACCGACGCCTTCTGGGAGCTCGGCGCACCGGACACGACCCCGGACGAGCTCGCCGAGCGCTGCCCCCACTCCGAGGCCATCAGCCAGGACTGCATCTGGCTGCACCACCGCACGCTGCTCGCCTCTGAGGAAGACATGCACCTCACAGCCGCGATCATCGCCGACGCTGTGAGCACGGTATGAGCGTGCGGGTCGCCATCGTCGGGCTCGGCTGGGCGGGCCGGGAGCTGTGGCTCCCCCTGCTGAGCGAGCACGCCGACTTCGAAGTGGTGGCCGTCACCGACACCGAACCGGCGGCGCGCGAGGCGTTCGGCGTGGTGCCGGGCATTCCCGTGTACGCGACGCTGGACGCGCTCACCCCCCGGTCGATCGACCTCGCCGTCGTCGCGGTGCCCAACTACCTGCACGCCGAAGTGGCCGCGACCCTGCTCGGCAAGGGCATCTCCGTCTTTCTGGAGAAGCCGGTGTGCCTGACCTCCGAAGAGGCCGGCACTCTGGCGGCCGCCGAACGCAGCGGCGGTGCCATGCTGCTGGCGGGCAGCGCCGCGCCCTACCGCAGCGACGTGGGAGCCCTGGCGCGCCTGGTGCCGGATCTGGGCCACATCCGGCACGTCGACCTGTCGTGGGTCCGCGCACGCGGCATCCCCAAGGCCGGCGGTTGGTTCACCCAGCGCAGCAAGGCCGGCGGCGGTGTGCTGTTCGACCTCGGCTGGCATCTGCTCGACACGCTCGCGTCCCTGCTCGGTCCGGCCCGCTTCGCCGAGGTCGTCGGCGTGACGGCGAACGACTTCGTCAACGTCGGTTCCTGGAGCGCGGCATGGCGCCACGACCAGCCCGTCGCCGATGCCGGCGGCGACGTCGAGGACACCGCCCGCGGCTTCCTCGTCCGCGAGGACGGAGTGTCCGTCGCCCTGCACGCCAGCTGGGCGTCGCACGAGGCCCGGGACGTGTCCCGGATCCAGGTGGTGGGCAGCGAGGGGACCGCCGAGCTGCGGTGCACCTTCGGCTTCAGCCCCAACCGCCACCCCCAGTCGGTGCTGACGCTGACCCGTGAAGGCATCACCATGCCCGTCCCGGTGCCGGACGAGCCCATCGGCAACGAGTACCGGCGACAGCTGGACGGCCTCGCCGCGGTACTGGGGGATCCGGGCAACCGGGGCAGGGCCATCGGCGAGGCCCGTACGACGGTCGGCGTCATCGAGGACTTCTACGCGTCGGCCCGCTCCGCCCGCGTCCGCAACACCGTGCCCGCCTACCGGTAGAAGGCGCGGAATCCAGTGGAACCACGAGTTCCAAGAGAACGACCAGACGTACGGGATGGCATCACGTGACAATTTCAATGACAGGGATACCGGCAACGGCGGCGGAGGCGCCCCGGTCGGTCAGGCGCGCCGTGATCTTCGATCTGGACGGCGTCATCGTCGACAGCTTCGCGGTGATGGAAGAGGCCTTCGCCATCGCGTACAAGGAAGTCGTCGGGGAGGGCCAGGCACCGTTCGAGGAGTACCGGCGCCACCAGGGGCGCTACTTCCCGGACATCATGCGGATCATGGGCCTGCCGCTGGAGATGGAGGCGCCCTTCGTCCGCGAGAGCTACCGGCTCGCGCACCAGGTGCCGGTCTTCGAGGGCATCACCGAGCTGCTGGCGACCCTGCGGTCGCGCCGGTTCAAGCTCGCGGTGGCCACCGGCAAGAGCGGGCCGCGTGCGCGGTCCCTGCTCGAACAGCTGGGCCTGCTGCACTTTTTCGACCACGTGATCGGCTCGGACGAGGTCGCCCACCCGAAGCCCGCCCCGGACATCGTGGTGCGCGCTCTCGAGCTGCTGGAGCTGCCGGCGGAGGAGGCGATCATGATCGGTGACGCACCGACCGACATAGCCAGCGCCCACGGCGCCGGCGTGGCATCGGTCGCGGCGCTCTGGGCCGATGTGGACGACGAGGACGCCCTGCTGGGCGCTCTGCCGGGCGCCGTGCTGTACCGCCCGGACGAACTGCTGGCGCTGTGCCCGCCCGTACCCCGAGGCTGAGGGTCGTCCAAGGGCATGGAGAGGGCACATCACCTCGGTGTCGACATCGGGGGCACCAAGGTCGCCTTCCGGGTGGAGGCCGGCGCGGAGTGCGTCGACGAGTCCGCTTTCCGGTGGGGCCCGCGGCACACCGCCGACCGGGACCTGGCCCAACTCGCCCACCACGTGGAGCAACTGCGGGCCAGGCTCGGAGTACCGCTCCGCGCGGTGGGCGTCGCGATGCCCGGCACCGTCGATCCGGCCGGCCGGGTCACCGCCTGGCCCAGCCGGCCGGAGTGGAACGGGCTCGACCTGGACGCGTCGCTGCGGGCGCTGTTCCCCGAAGCGGCCGTCGCCCGCGCGGACGACGGCGACCTCGGTGCGCTCGCGGAGGCCCGGGAGTCGGGCTGCGACGACCTGCTCTACCTCGGGGTGGGCACCGGCATCGGCGGCGGTCTCGTCCTGCACGGGGCGCTGTGCCCCGGGCTCGGCCGCGGCTCCTTCGAGCTCGGACACGTGATCGTCGCGATGGGCGGTGCGCGGTGCGTCTGCGGCCGCCGGGGATGCCTCCAGGCGATCGCCTCCGGACCGGCCACCCTGGGCCGCGCGGCCGTGCTGCGGGGAGAGCCCGTCCCCTTCGGGGAACTGCGCCGGGCGCTGCGCGAAGGGGCGCCGTGGGCGGTGACCGCGGTCGAGGAGACCTCCCGGGCCCTGGCCGCCGCGGTGTCCGGCGTCCAGGAACTGGTCCATCCCCGACTCGCCCTGATCGGCGGCGGCTTCGCGGCCGGCCTCCCCGAGCTCGTCGGGCTGGTGTCCGGTCACCTCGCCGAGCTGGCCCGCCCGGGCCAACCCCCGCTGCCGGTGGAGCCGGCAGCGCTGGGGGGCCTCTCCTCGTTGCGCGGCGCGGTGGCGCTCGCCCGCCTGGCCGCGCCCTGACCGCGTACGACCGTCAGCCGGCCCGGTGCGGTGCACCGGCCGGCACCGCGGCGCGCAACTGGCCCCGCAGGTCGTCGACCAGTGCCGCGGTGCCGTCCGGGCCGCTCGCGGCACCGAAAACGTGGTAGTCCGGACGGACGAGCAGCGAAGTCGCGCCGAACCGCGCCAGATACGGCCCGTAGACCCCGTCCGCGTCCACCACACCGATCACCTCGGCCGGGCCGTGCTCCTCGGACGCCTCTCCGGGCGGCAGCAGGCGCACCACGTGGGCTCCCAGACCGGCGAGGAAGGAAAGCCGCTCCTCGTCGAGCAGGGTGTGCGGATCGTCGGTGGTCAGCAGGACGAATCCACGGCCGACCACCTCGTCGAACAGCCCGGTGGATCCCCGGCGTGCCACTCGGCCCTGCGGTACGACGGCGCCCGCGGGCGCGTCGGCCGCCTCCGCTCCGGACCGCCGGTGCAGCAGGCCGCCCGAGAGCGCCTTCGCGGGCTCCGGCCGCCCCGTCGGCCTGCCGCGCCGGTTGGCCAGCACCGTGGCATCCCGCTCGGCGGCCGCTGCCGGGTCCGTCACGCAGATCACCCGGCCCAGCTGGACCGATGCCAAGATCGCCTCCTTGGCCTGCGCCCGGCGCTCCTGCGTGTAGCTGTCCAGTACGGACTCGTCCGCGTGGCCGCTGAGCACCAGATCCAGCTTCCATGCCAGGTTGACGACGTCCCGGATGCCGGAGCACATGCCCTGCCCGGCGAAGGGCGGCATGAGATGGGCCGCGTCTCCGGCCAGCAGGACATGCCCCACGCGCCACTGGTCGGCCCAACGGGCCTGGAAGATGTACGTGGTGCTGCGCAGCAGGGTGGCCGTGTCGGGGGTGACGCCGAACGGCGCCAGCAGCCGCCAGGCCGTCTCCTCCCGGTTGAGCTCGGCGGCGCTCTCGCCCGGCAGGCGCATGAACTCCCAGCGCCGGCGCCCGGGGCCGCTGGCCACCACGGTCGTGGGCCTGGCCGGATCGCAGATCTGCACGTTGGTGGGGGTGAACTCGCGCGGCTGGCGCAGTTCGACGTCGCAGAGCAGCCACTCGTAGGAGAACCCGAGGTCCGTCACGGAGACATCGAGGTGGTCGCGCACGAAGCTGTTCGCTCCGTCGCACCCCACGACCCATCGTGCGGACAGGACGCGGGTCGTGTCGTCGTCGGTGGACGCCATCACCTCCACCCGGTCCTCACCGTCGGTGATCTTCACGACCTCGTGCCCGCGCAGCACCGTGATGCCGGGAAGTGCCGCCGCCCTGGCGGCGATCAGCTCCTCCAGGGCCGGCTGGTGCATCGTGTTGGCGTCCGGCCAGCCGTAGGGGCCGGCCGCGGTGAAGGCGATGTCCAGCAGCACCGCGCCGGCCGCGGTCTGCCACTGGTAGCCGTTGGCGGGCTCGGTGACCCGGCCGAGGTCCGGGCCGATGCCGGTGCCGGCCAGCAGCCGGGCCGTCTCCCCGTCGAAGCTGGTGGCCCGCGGGAGCCGGTAGGGCCGGGGGCGGCGTTCGAGCACCGTCACCCGCCAGCCGTGCTGGGCGATCAGCACCGAGAGCGCGGCCCCGATCGGCCCGTTGCCCACGATGACGACGTCCGTGTCCGTCGGATTCGCGTACGTGTCGTGCGTCGTTCGCATGGTTGGCATCGTGCCCCTCGTCGCATGCCGTGGGCAGATCAGTGAGCACTTCGAAGAACGGCGTCAAGGAGACTTCACAGGTCCGCGCTGTTTGAAGGCTGCATTCCGCCACGCTGGAAAATTGCCAGAATGCTATTCCGGCCTCCAATGAGTGTCAAGGACGAATGAAATCCACCGGGTTGGGGGATGTGTGGACGGTCGGAATTGCTCTAACCTCCCGGCGGACCGGACCCTCATCCTTTCATTCGGCCAAGGAGAGCGCCCGGCTCGGACAGAGGTAGACGGCCTCCCGCGCCTTCCGCACCAGGAGTTCTCCCTCAGGTTCGGCGTTCAGTACGACGACCCTGCCGTCGGACTCGTCCTGGTCGAACAGGTCCGGCTCCGTGAACAAGCACTGGCCTGCGCCGATGCATTTCTCGGCGTTCGCGATGATCTTCATGGCGGTTACCTCCCCGGATGGCGTGCCCGCGGGCGCCAACTCCCGCCGGCCACCCACAGACTGACACAGATCCACGCCCTCCGGCGCGCTGCCGCCCGAAGTTCGAGAGGGGCTATCAGATCGGGGGATGTCCCGCCGCCCGCAGCTGTCCTACGCTGGCGGAGAACGAATGCAATTCCGGAAAGGAATTCCTGGCAGTGCCTCAAGCAGCCGAGCAACTCCAGAAGTGGGTCCGCCGGTCCCACCCGGCCCCGAAGGCGAAAGCGCGCCTCGTGTGCCTGCCGCACGCGGGTGGGTCGGCGAGCTTCTACTTTCCGGTGTCCAAAGCGCTCGCGCCCGCGGTGGAGGTGCTGGCGATCCAGTATCCGGGGAGGCAGGACCGGCGCCACGAGCCCAACATCCCCAGCATTCCCGACATGGCCGACCAGATCTTCGCGGCGGTCCGCCCTCTCGACGACCGCCCCCTGGCGCTGTTCGGGCACAGCATGGGCGCCGTTCTCGCGTACGAGGTCGCGCTGCGCATGCAGGACGCCGGCCTCTCCTCGCCCGTACGGCTCTTCACCTCCGGACGGCGGGCCCCCTCCTGCCGCCGTGACGAGCGGATCCCGGTGGAGTCGGACGAGCAGCTGGTGGCCGAACTCCGGAAGCTGAGCGGCACCGACGCGACGATGCTGGCCGATCCCGAACTCCTCGAAATGATCATGCCGGCGATCCGCAGCGACTACGACGCGGTCCTGTCGTACCAGTACGAGCCCGGCCGGAAGCTGGACTGCCCGGTGACGGTGCTCACCGGAGACAGCGACCCGCGGGTCACGGTCGACGAGGCGGCGGCCTGGGAGCATCACACCACCGGCCCGACGGACCTCCACGTCCTGCCGGGAGGCCACTTCTACCTCGTCGACCAGAACGAGCGCGTGATCGAACTTCTTGCGGAGAGACTGGTCCCGCGGGACGCCGCCGCGCCGCCCGGGCCGCGCGGTCTGACGTCCGCACGATCCGCCTCGCCGTGAGGACCCGGTGCCGCTCCGCCAGGAGGAAAGACGTATGACCGGACAACTGCTGGCCATCAGCGACCTCCACCTCAACTACGCGGAGAACCGCGCCCTGGTGGACGGGATGACACCCGGGTCGGACGACGACTGGCTGCTGGTCGCCGGGGACGTGGCCGAGACCGTGGCCGACGTCCGCTGGTGCCTGGGGACCTTCGCGCGCCGCTTCCGCAAGGTCGTCTGGGTCCCGGGCAACCACGAGCTGTGGACCCACCCGAGCGACACCGTCGCCCTGCGCGGCGTCGCACGCTACGAGCACCTGGTCGAGGTGTGCCGCGAACTGGGGGTCGCCACACCGGAGGACCCCTACCCCGTGTGGGAGGGGCCGGCCGGCCCCGTCGCCGTGGCGCCGCTGTTCCTGGGCTACGACTACTCCTTCCTGCCCGCCGGCTGCACCACCAAGCAGGAGGGGCTGGCCTACGCGCACGAGACGGGGGTCGTCTGCCAGGACGAGTACGTCCTCCACCCCGACCCCTACCCGAGCCGCGAGGCCTGGTGCCGGGCCAGGGTCGCCGAGACCGAGCGCCGGCTCGCCGAGATCCCCGAAGACCTGCCCACCGTGCTCGTCAACCACTACCCGCTCCACCGGCACCCGACGGACGTCCTGTGGTACCCGGAGTTCGCCATGTGGTGCGGCACCCGGCTCACCGACGACTGGCACCGCAGGTTCCGCGTGGCCGCCATGGTCTACGGCCACCTCCACATTCCGCGCACCACCTACCACGAGGGCGTCCGCTTCGAGGAGGTCTCCGTGGGATACCCCCGCGAATGGCGCAAGCGCAAGGACCAGCCGGGACGACTGCGCCGCATCCTGCCGACGGAGTAGGGATCACACCGCGGACGTGGGCCCGGCGGCCTCCTCCGCCATGCGGCTCCACGCGCGCGTCAACTCGACGCGCGACGTCACGTTCAGCTTGCGGAAGATCTTCTTCAGGTGGAACGCCACCGTATGACCGGAGATGAACAGATGCCCGCCGACCTGGGAGTTGGTGAATCCGTGGCTCACCAACTCGGCCACCGCCGCCTCGGTCTCGGTGAGCGAGCCGGGGTTCGCACCGCCCTGGCCGGCGTAGCGCGGGTAGCGGCCGCGCCGCACCCCGAGCGAGCGGAGTTTGCTCACGACCCGGCGGGCGTCACGGGGAGCCCCGGCGTTCGTGTACCCGTCCACCGCCCGTTCGAGGATCTCCACCGCCCGGTCGCGTTCCTGGCTCAGGGCGGACAGCAGCTTTCCGGCGTCCTCGTGGGCGGACGCGCCGGCCCACGGGTCCAGATGCGCCTCGCCCGCGGCCATGAGTCGATCGGGATGGCCGTCGAGCAGCCCGCCAGCGTGCGTCGCCGCCGCTTCGATCGAACGGAGCCCGGGGTTGCGGGCGGCGAGGCCGGAAGCCTCGGACGCCACCCGCCGGGCGAGGGAAGCGTCCCCCAGTTCCCGCGTGGCCCGCACCAGCCAGGCCGCGGCGGCCGGCTGCGAGGACAGGAGCTCCGACAGGAGCTGGTCGTCCGTGACGATGCCCACGATGAAATGGGCGGCGCTCTTCGCCCCGCCCTGGACCTCGAGGAGTTGAGCGGCGGCCCAGGCGTGCTGGCCGGGCCGGTCCGTCGTCCGCCCCAGAAGGGCGTGGTCCCGCAGCTGGTCCACGAACTCCAGGCTCACGCTCGTGTTGCCCTGCCGCAGAGCGCCGAGCGCCATCACCGTGTGCGCGTCGGGAAGCAGGCAGTGGAGACCGGCCCGCTGCGCCTTGTGCACACCCCTGGCCACCGCATCGACAGCGGCCCCCACGTCCCCCTGGGCCAGCGCGAGGTCTCCCGCGCACATCAGCGAAGCGGCCACGAGTCCGTCCGCGTCCACGGCGCCGACCGTCAGCTCCTCCATCCGGCCGAGCGTGCGCGCCGCGGACACCAGCTCGCGGACCCGGACCAGCAAGGCGGCGTGCCACACCGTGGCCGGCCCCGCGCAGTCACCCGCGCATTCGCTTTCTGCTTGGCAGGCCGTATCGGCCAGGCGCAGGGCCTCCGTGAGTTCGCCGCGGGACCAGGCGGAAAAGGAGAGCGCGGAAAGTCCGACAGTCTCGCACGAAGTGCCGTCGCAAGCCCGTACGGCGGAAAAGGCGAAGGGCAGCTCCGAACGGAACAGTGAATCGAGCATCACATCTCCTGTCAGGGAATCGTCGTTCACGCTGCGTCGTTCCCGTGGTGGCACCGGCAGAGTTCTCGGCGGAGCCTAGGTCGGCCGTGCTCAGGAACCCCTCGAGAGGGAAACGGGATCGGCCGGACGGGCGGCGATCGCGGGAGGCGCGCGCGGCACGGACCGGGCCCGGCGGTCCCATCAGCCCTGGCGCACCGCCGCCCCGCCCGCGAAGGGGGCGCACGGCGCGCACGAGCCGCTCTCCAGCGCGGCGCGAGCCGGTCCCGAGCCGAGCTGCCGCGATTCCCCGACGGCGCCGCCGGGACTATCAGTTCTGATGATGGTGCGCCGCCGACGGCGCCGACACCATGGACAGGTTCTCAGTTGCCGACGATGTGAAGAACGAAGAACGAGGTGTCCTTTTGAGTGCCGTACTTCTCTTGAACGGTCCCAACCTGGGAATTCTGGGACGGCGCGAGCCGGAGATATACGGCACCGACACGCTGTCGGACATAGAGGAGGCGGTCGCCGAAGAGGTGAGGGTCAGCGGATGGGACGTCATCTCCGTCCAGCACGACTCGGAAGGCGACCTCGTCCGGGCCGTTCACGAGCACAACGACAGCACGGTCGGCGCCATCGTCAATCCCGGCGCGCTCATGATCGCCGGGTGGAGTCTGCGCGACGCCCTGGCGAGCTATTCCCCGCCCTGGGTCGAGGTGCACCTCAGCAACGTCTGGGCCCGCGAACAGTTCCGGCACGAATCGGTGATCGCCCCGCTGGCCAGCGGAGTGGTGGTCGGCCTCGGCGCCTTCGGCTACCGCCTGGCCGCCCGGGCACTGATGCACCTGTCGGAGACGGGGACGGGTAACCCCCGTGCGTGAGACGGGAGTTCGACCGGTCCTATGATGCGGTGATCATCATCATGGGGGGACGACCGCGTTGAGTTCACACCGACCCGCGTACCGGCCCGCGCACCCGCCCGGTCCCGCGCCGGTCCGCACTCCCGGCTGGGTCCGGGTGGTCCGGGCGCCGTTCGATCTCGCGGCCCGCATCCACCGGCCCGGCCGCCCCGACCGGATCGTGGACGAGGCCATCCGGCGTGCGCAGATCGCCCGAACCGCCATCGGCCTGCTGGCCGGCTTCTGGCTGGTGCTGTCCTACCCGCTGCGGGAGGGCGCGGGCGGCGTCGTCGAGGACAAGTTCGCCGAAGTGCTCGTCAGCGCCGGGCTGTTGCTCGTGATCGGACCGCTCGCACTCGGCGCCTTCGTGCTGTCCGCGCGGCCGCCGGGCCCCGCCTTCTACCGCGCTCGCCTGCGCGGACCGGCCACCGCCATCGGGGCGCTCCTCGCCACCGTCCTGGTGATGTCCTACGGGCTGCCGTACGCGGGCACCTTCGCGTTCGGCCTGGGAGCGATCGCCGGGCTCTTCTTCATCCCCTTCGCGCTCGCCTCGGCGGTTCTCTGCGTCCACCACGCCTTCCGGACCGCCGACGTCCACGAGGTGCTGCCGCCGCTGCTCTCGCCCCTGCTGGTCTGGTCGCTGTTCTTCGTGCAGCTCTTCGACGACGCGCCCGTCAGCGCGCCGCTCGCCGTGCGCGTGCTGTTCCTGCTGGCGCCGCCTCTCTCGGTGACCGCGCTCTCACTGTGGGAACTGCGCCGGCTGCGCGTCCGCCACGGCGTCACGGTCCGGCTCGCCCTCGGGCGCCAGGGCTAAGCCGAGGTCCGCGACCGCGACCGTACGAGCGCGAAGGCCGCGCCCTCCGGGTCCGCGACCGTGGCCACCCGGCCGGTGAGGCCCTCGCGGGCCGGCTCCAGGATCCGGCCGCCCAGCTCGCGGACCCGGGCGGCTGCGGCGTCGGTGTCCTCGACCTCGAAGTACGCCATCCAGTGCGGGCCCCGGTCGTGCGGCAACGACCGGCCGACGCCGTGCACGGCGGCCACCGGGCGGCCCTCCAGGAGCAGGGTCACGTAGTCGAAGTCGTCCGAGGCGGTGGAGTGCGTCTGCGCCTCGTGGCCGAAGACGTGCTCGTAGAACTTGCCGACCGTCGAGGTGTCCTGGGTGACCAGCTCGTTCCACACCGGCGTGCCCGGGGCGCCGTGCAGCCGGGTGCCCATGTGGCTCTGCGCCTGCCACAGCCCGAAGATCGCGCCCAGCGGGTCGGAGCAGATCGCCACCCGCCCCGCGATGCCCGCGTCCAGCGGACCCACCGCGACCGTCCCGCCGCATGAGCGGATCGTCTCGGCCGTGGCGTCGGCGTCGTCCGTGGCCAGGTACGTGGTCCAGGCGACCGGAAGATGGCGGTCCGGCGGCATCTCGCCGATGCCGGCCACCTCGCGCCCGTCCAAGAGGGCCCGGACGTACGGGCCGAGCTGCTCGGGGCCCGGCTCGTACTCCCAGCCGAACAGGTCGGCGTAGAAGTCCTCGGTGGTTCCGAGCCCGTGCACCATGAGGCTCACCCAGCACGGGGTGCCGGGTGTGCGCCGCGTTGCCTTCGCTGCCTCGGTCATGTCCACCGTCTCCTCCGTCGTGCCGTTGCCGCTGCTGATGCTTCCACTCCGGGGGGCCCGGCGCGCCCCGACCGGGCCGCACTTTCGGGGCCCGCGAGGAGATGACCGGATCGGTGCGCCCCCCCTGGTGACGGGTTTGTTACCCCGGTGCCGGGCGGGGAGGAAGATGGCCCGTATGACTGCGACCACAGCGATCCTCTCCGCCGCCGAACTCATGAGCGAGCTGGCCGGTTCCCGGCCTCCCGTGCTGCTGGACATCCGCTGGCAGCTGGGCGGCCCCGACCAGCGCCCCGCGTACGAGGCCGGACACCTGCCGGGCGCGGTGTACGTCGACCTCGACCGCGAACTCGCTGGTCCGGCCGGGTCGGGCGGGCGCCACCCGCTGCCGGACCCGGAGGCCTTCGGGGCGGTGATGCGGCGGGCCGGGGTCTCGGCGGGGGTGCCGGTGGTCGTGTACGACGGCGGCCAGGGCTGGGCGGCGGCCCGGGCGTGGTGGCTGTTGCGCTGGACGGGCCACGAGGACGTACGGGTCCTGGACGGCGGCCTGGCCGCGTGGACGTCAGCGGGGGGTGACGTGTCGGCTGACCGGGTGATTCCCGTGGAGGGCGATTTCAAGCCAAATCCGGGAGCCATCGGGCTGCTGGACGCGGACGGAGCGGCCGCGCGGGCGCGTGCCGGGGTGCTCCTGGACGCGCGGGCGGGGGAGCGGTACCGCGGGGAGGTCGAGCCGATCGACCCGGTCGGCGGCCACATCCCGGGTGCGCTGTCGGCCCCGACCACGGAGAACGTGGGGCCGGACGGCCGTTTCCTGCCGGCCGACACCCTGCGGGCGCGTTTCACCGCGCTCGGTGCGTCGGGCGGTACCCCGGTGGGCGTGTACTGCGGCTCGGGGGTCTCCGGGGCCCACGAGGTGCTGGCGCTGGAGGTCGCGGGCATCGCCGCCGACCTGTACGCGGGCAGCTGGTCGCAGTGGTCCTCCGACCCGGCCCGTCCGGTGGCCACGGGCCCGGCACCGCAGTAGCGGCGGGAGCGGTTCGCCCGCGGGAGCCTGCCGTCCTCCGCCGGGTCCCGGTCCCCGCGGACCCGCAACGGGCCCCGGCCCGCGGGCGTCTTCCCGCCGACCGCCGACCGCCGACCGCCGACCGCCGACCGCCGACCGCCGACCGCTGCCCCGCCGGGCCGTCCCGCCCCGGACCCGGGGCGGGACGGGTGTCCGCTACTCCTGCTTCTTGCGGCGGGTGCCGAAGACGATCTCGTCCCAGCTGGGCACCGCCGCCCGGCGCCCGGGGCGGACCCCGTCCGCCTCGGCCTGCCGGTCGGTCGTTCCCGTCAGCCGGTCGCGGTGGCCCGCCACCGTACGCGGCATCAGCACGTCGGCGTACGCGGAGCCCGCGCCCGCCGAGGCGGCCGGAGCCGGCGGCTCCTCGGCCTCGTCCTCCGCTGCCGCCGCCGGCTCGGTGGTCCGCTCCGGGACCACCATGTCGCCGCGGAAGCTCGGCACCGCCTCCAGCAGGCTGGTCAGCGTGTCCCGCTCCTCCTCCGGATCCGGCGGAGCAGGCGCGGCCGGCCGTTCCAACTGGCGGTCGAGCGCGCGGTCCAGCGGCCGGTCGCGCGGCAGCCGCGCGATCCTCGGCACGAAGGGGAAGCTGGGCTCAGGCGTGGCGGGCAGGTCGTCGGACTCGCCGATCAGCGAGCGCGCCTCGTCGTCCACGGCCACGACGAGCCGGCGCGGCGGGTCGTACGTCCAGCTCGCCGAGTGCGGCTCTCCCGCGACCAGGTAGACGAGGAGGACCTCCCAGGTGCCGTCGTCGCGGCGCCAGGAGTCCCACTGCACGGACTCCTTCTCGGCCCCGCGCAGGGTGAGCCGCTCCTGCACGGCCTCGCCGAGCTGGGGTCCGGTGTTCTCGCCGGGCCGGCGCACGGGCGTCTTGCGGGCGCGCTCGGCCATGAACGCGCGCTCGGCGAGCACCGGGCCCTCGAAGCGGCGTACGCGGTCGACGGGGATGCCGGCGAGTTGGGCGACCTCCTCCGCGGAGGCACCGGCCCGTATGCGGGCCTGGATGTCGCGGGGGCGGAGGTGGCTCTCCACCTCGATCTCGATCTGGTTCAGGCGCGCGCGGTCGTTGCGCACGGCGGCCCGCAGCCGTTCGTCGATCGGAAGCGTGTACTCCGTGCTGTCCCCAGCCTTGAGCACCAGTCGTGTGCCGTCATTTGAGACGGCCACGACACGCAGTTCGGGCATGGGGACCTCCCGGGTGGTGCCTGCCGACGTCACGTGCGTCGCTGCTTCCGCTAGTCGAGTGTGGCCTGCCCGGGTGCAGCCTGCCACAACCTTGCCGAGTTAAACCGGCGTGTCGGGCATGCGCCCTTGATCGCCGTTATGGCACGGTTACCTGTTGGGTACGCACAGTGACCGAACGGTTACTGTGCGCAGCAGGCACCCGTGCGATACCGCGGCATCACCGGTCTTTGAGCGCCGTTTTCCATCAACCGGCCCCCTCTCCCGAGTCCGGACATCCGTAAGGAAGGACGGCCCCAGGGCTCGTCACAGTACTCCATTCGGGCCACCTGGGTGGACCGCCGCGCCGCCGAACTTATCCCCGACGGCGTGAGTTGGGCTGCCCTCCGGCGGGCCCCACCTGCACCCGTGCCCGTTTCCGGGTGTCTTGCTTCACATAATCCACAGAAACGGAACTAATCGTTTCGCTCAGGTGTCGGTAACTCCTGAAGGGTTCCGGCGCGGGAGAGGCAGGACACACAGGGGATGGCGATGGGTCAGAAGTCGGCGCACGACGCCGAACCGGAGAAGAAGAAGCTGGACCTGAGCGCCGCTCAGGTGGCCGGCAGCTCGCTCGCCACCGTCGCGGCGGCCCTGCTCGCCTCGCAGATGGGGGTCTACGGGACCATCCTGGGCGCCGGCGTGGTCAGCGTGGTCGCCACCGCCGGCGGCCCCGTCATCCAGCACTTCTTCCGGCGGACCGGCGACCAGATCCGCGAGACCGCCCGCCCCAGGGCCGGGCGGATACCGCTGCCCGAGGACACCCTGCCGTCCGGGGAGTTCGGCGAGGCCACCGTGCACGGCACCCGGGTGAGGGGCTGGAAGCGCACGGCCGTCGCCTCCGGGCTGGCCTTCGCCGTCGCCATCGGCGGGATCGGCGCCTACGAGACCCTGACCGGCGACTCGGTCAGCCGCGACGACCGCACCGTGCTGTCCGGGGGTACGGAGAAGGCCCGCAACCACGCCCCCGAGACACCGCAGCAGCACCCCGGCGGCAACGGCGGGCAGGGCGACGGCGAGCCGGGCAGGGAGGGCAACGGAGGCGGGGCAGGCAAGGCAGAGTCCACTCCCCCCAGCTCCCCGCAGCCGTCGCACTCGCCCGGCGACGGCGGCGCCTCACCCGCCCCGGACCCGTCCCGACCGGTGGACCCGACGCCCAGCCCGTCCCCGTCGAAGCACACCCCGCCGCCGCAGTCCACGGCCCCGCCGGCACCGAGCACGCAGCCGTCGGCGAGGGGGTCCGCCACTCCCTGACCCGGGACGCCCGTCCCTGGGGACGGCTAGTGCTGTGACCGGGAGGGTGCACCGGGTCGCGGCCCCCGGCACGGCACCTCGCCGCGTTGTCGGGCCACGCGAGTACGTCCGGTACGAGCCGTGGCCCTCCGCCTTGCGATGCACCGCACCGGACGCCGCGACCCGGCAAACCTTCCCGGCCACAGCACTAGTAGTGCTTGGTCAGGTTGGTATCGCCATGGGTATGTCGCGGTGACAGGTGGGGCAGGCGCCGGTCCAGACCGCGAGGAGTAACTGCATCTCGCGGACGACCTGGTAGAGGCTCAGGCCGGCGCCGTCTCTTTTGGGGTCCGGGCCAGTCGCTGGAGGGTGCAGAAGGCGTGGGCGGCGGAGACGAGGGTGACGTGGTGATGCCAGCCGTTCCAGGTGCGGCCCTCAAAGTGGGCCAGGCCCAGGGCCTGCTTCATCTCGCGGTAGTCGTGCTCGATGCGCCAGCGGAGCTTGGCCAGCCGCACCAGCGTGGTGAGTGGAGTGTCGTCGGGCAGGCTGGAGAGCCAGAACTGCACCGGCTCCGGCTCGGTGGCGGGCCATTCGGCCAGCAGCCAGCACGCGGGCAACTCGGCTCCCTCGACGGCCTTGCGGATCTCGCGTCCGGCGGGCCTGATCCGCAGTGCCACGAACCGCGAGTACATCCGCTTGAACCCGCTGCGGCCGCTGCCTGGGCGGGAGCCCTCCCGCCACTGCACCGGCCGGGCCGCCTGCTTCCCCGCAGCGATGACCAGCTCCTTCACGCTCCTTGGCGCCTTGGGGTAAGCCGGCTGGGGCGGGCGCCCGCGGCCGCTGTGGGGCGGGATGTGAAGCGTCGCGTCGTGTGGGTGGGCCGTGACGGTGGTCGAGCTGCCCACCACGTAGTGCAGCCCGCGTTCCTCCAGGCCGAGCCGGAAGGCCGCGGTGTCCCCGTAGCCGCCGTCGGCCACAACCAGGGGCACATCGACGCCCCAGGACCGGGTCTCGTCGATCATGTCCAGGGCCGACTGCCACTTCTCGACATGGCCCATATCCGGCGGGATGCCGCACCGCTCGCGGCGGGCCACCTTGCCCGGGTCGGCCTGCGGCGAGCCGGGATCCCAGCTCTTGGGCAGGAACAAGCGCCAGTCGATCGCCGCCGAGGCGGTGTCCGAGGCCAGGTGCAAGGACACACCGCCTGGCAGTTGGTGACCTTGCCGGCGGTGCCGGTGTACTGCCGCGACACACAGGCCGAGGCGTCGCCGTCCTTGAGGAAGCCTGTGTCATCGATGATCAGCGCGGTCGGGTTGATCGCTGGAGCCATCTTCCATGCGAGTTCGGGCTCGGACATGCGCCGCCTCCCACGGGCTGGTGGTGATGAAGTGGGCCAAGGCCTGCCGGTTGCCGTCCTCACCCAGCCGGGCGGCCATCGGTTCCACCGATTTACGCTGCCCGTCCAGCAGCAGTCCGCGCAGATAGACCCCACCCCACCGACGCTGATCGGCCCGCGCGAACGGCTCGAACACATCCGCCGCGAAGTCCTCCAGCTGGCACCGGACTTCATCCAACTCCCCAGGTGTCACACCCGGTCAACGACGCAGCCCCTCAACCGGACACGCCACCGACGAATGAACCTGACCAAGCACTACTAGGCGCCCAGGACCCGCCGCAGGTAGTCGTTGCCGAACACCCGGTCCGGGTCCAGCCGGTCGCGCAGCGCGGTGAACTCGGCGAACCGCGGGTAGACCCCGGCGAAGTACTCCGCGTCCCGCGTGTGCACCTTGCCCCAGTGCGGACGGCCCCCGTGCGCGGTGAAGATGCGCTCGGCCGCCGTGAAGTAGGCCTGGTACGGGGTGCCCCGGTACATGTGCACCGCGATGTAGGCCGTCTCGCGGCCGGAGGCCGTCGACAGCGTGATGTCGTCCGCCGGGGCCGTGCGCACCTCGACCGGGAAGCTGACGCGCAGCCCGGAGCGGTCGACCATCGCCCGCAGCTCCCGCAGCGCCCCGACCACCTGCTCGCGCGGGAGGGCGTACTCCATCTCCACGAACCGGACCCGGCGCGGACTGGTGAACACCTTGTACGGGATGTCCGTGTACACGCGCGCCGACAGGGCGCGGCTGGCCACGCGGGCTATGGCGGGAATGGTGGCCGGGACCGCGCGGCCCAGCGAGTTCACCGCCTGGAAGACGCCGTTGGACAGCAGCTCGTCCTCGATCCACGCGCTCACCGGCCCGGGCGGGGCCGCGGGGCCCTGGCTGCGGTTGTTCCGCTTGGTGTTGCAGTTGCCGGTGTGCGGGAACCAGTAGAACTCGAAGTGCTCGTTCTCCGCGAAGTGCTGGTCGAACTCGGCGGTCACCCGGTCGAAGCCCATCGGTTCCTCACGGGCGGTCAGGAAGAAGACCGGTTCGACGGCGAGGGTGAGCGAGGTGACGATGCCGAGGGCGCCGATGCCGATCCGGGCCGCCGCGAAGACCTCGGGGTTCTCCTTCTCGGAGCACGTCAGCAGCCCGCCGTCGGCGGTGACCAGTTCCAGGCCGCGGATCTGGGCGGCGATGGAGGCCGAGTCGCGGCCGGTGCCGTGGGTGCCCGTGCTGGTGGCGCCGGAGACCGTCTGCTCCATGATGTCGCCCATGTTCGTGAGCGACAGGCCCTCCTTGGCCAGCGCCACGTTCAGGTCCTTGAGGACCGTGCCCGCCGCCACCGTGACGGTCCCGGCGGCCCGGTCGATCGCCCGGATCCCGGCCAGCGCCTGGGGGCGTACGAGCACCCCGTCGGTCGCGGCGGCCGCGGTGAAGGAGTGGCCGGTGCCGACCGCCTTCACCCGCAGGCCCTGTTCGGCGGCCCGGCGGACCGCCTCCTGGAGCTCCCCGACCGACGCCGGGGTCACCGTGCGCACGGGCGTGGCGGTGATGTTGCCCGCCCAGTTACGCCACGCGGTCTGGTTGTTCTGCCTTGCTGTCGCCGTCCCCATCGGTAGCTGGCTCCTCCCCTTGCGCCGGCATCGTCAGCCGGCGGTATCCCGCGAACGCGACCGCCGCCGCGGCCGCCCCCGACGCGATGGAGACGACGAACCCGCGCTGCGCGCCCGCCGCGTCGATGACCAGACCGGTCACCGACGAGCCGATCGCCACGCCGACCGCGAGGCCGGTGCTGATCCAGGTCATGCCCTCGGTCAGCTTCGCGCGTGATACGTGCGCCTCGATCAGGGCCATCGTGGTGATCATCGTGGGAGCGATGGCGAGGCCCGAGACGAAGAGCGCCACGGCAAGAAACGGAAGGTTCCCGGCCAGTAGGAGGGGGATCATACTCACGGCCATCGCGCATACGCCCAGTACCCACCGCAGTTCGGCCCGGCCCTTGAGGTGGAGCAGGCCGAAGACGATTCCGGCGATACAGGACCCGGCGGCCCAGATCGCCAGGATGAAGCTGGCCCAGGACTTGTGCCCCTGCTCCTCGGCGAAGGCCAGGGTGGACACGTCGATGGAGCCGAAGATCGCGCCGGTCGCCACGAAGGTGAGCGTCAGCACCTGCAGGCCGGGGGAGCGCAGGGCCGAGGTGCGGTCCCCGCCCTCGGTGCGCGGGTGCGGCGCGGGCTCGGTGGAGCGCTGCGCGGTCAGCACCCAGACGCCCACCAGCAGGCAGACGGCGGCGATCAGCGGACCGGCCTCGGGGAACCAGGTGGTGGACAGGCCGATGGCGATGATCGGGCCGAAGATGAAGCAGACCTCGTCGACCACGGACTCCAGCGAGTACGCCGTGTGCAGTTCGCGCGGCGAGTCCTGGTAGATCACGGTCCACCGGGCGCGGACCATCGAGCCGACGCTCGGCACGCAGCCGGCGATCGCGGCGAACAGGAAGAGGGTCCAGTCGGGCCACCCGTTCGCGGCGGCGACCAGCAGCCCGGCGACCGAGACCACGGAGACCAGGGTGGCGGGGCGCAGGATCCGCCGCTGGCCGTACTGGTCGACCAGCCGCGAGACCTGCGGGCCGATCACGGCGGCGGCCAGGGCGAGGGTGCCGGTGAGGGCGCTCGCCATCGCGTAGCGGCCGGTGATCTCGGAGATCATCGTGAGGATGCCGACCCCGACCATGGAGATCGGCAGGCGGCCTATGAGGCCGGCAGCGCTGAACCCCTTGGTGCCGGGGGCGGCGAAGATGGCGCGATAGGGACTGGGCAAGGGCTCTCCGTAAGGAACGTCATCAGCCCATACAGGTTACGACTGCCGACCAGGCGCCCGCACGGGATAAAGGCTCCCTACGTGGGAACTTAGGTTCACCTTACCTCTGGTGCGGGCGCGTCCCGGGGCCGGGCCGATTCCCGCTCGCGGGGGCCGGGTGGCAGGATTCGACGCATGTCAGACCAGCTCCGCGCCGCCGCCCGGTCCCGGGCCGAAGGCCCCGCCGCCCCGTACGACGCCCTCCTGCTGCTCTCCTTCGGGGGGCCCGAGGGACCCGAGGACGTCGTGCCGTTCCTGGAGAACGTCACGCGAGGGCGCGGGATCCCGCGCGAGCGGCTCGAGGAGGTCGGGCAGCACTACTTCGGCTTCGGCGGGGTCAGCCCGATCAACGCGCAGAACCGCGCGCTGCTCGACGCGTTGCGAAAGGACTTCGCCGAGCACGGGCTGGACCTGCCGGTCTACTGGGGCAACCGCAACTGGGCCCCGTACCTCACGGACGTGATGCGGGAGATGGCCGCCGACGGCCGCCGCCGCATCGCCGTGCTCGCGACCAGCGCGTACGCCTCGTACTCCGGCTGCCGGCAGTACCGCGAGAACCTCGCCGACGCGCTGGCCGCCCTGGTCGAGGAGGGCGTGGAGCCGCCGCGCGTCGACAAGCTGCGGCACTACTTCAACCACCCCGGCTTCCTCGACCCCATGATCGAAGGGGTGGTGGCCGCGCTCGGCGGGCTGCCCGAGGACGTCCGGGACGGCGCCCACCTCGCCTTCACCACCCACTCCATCCCCACGGCCGCCGCGGACACCTCCGGCCCCGTCGAGGACCACACCGGGGGCGGCGAGGGCGGTGCCTACGTCAAGCAGCACCTCGACGCCGCCCGCGTGATCGCCGACGAGGTGGCCGTGCGGACCGGCCTCGCGCACCCCTGGCAGCTCGTCTACCAGTCCCGCAGCGGCGCCCCGCACATCCCGTGGCTGGAGCCGGACATCTGCGACCACCTGGAGGCCCTGCACGCCGAGGGCGCGCCCGCCGTGGTCATGGTGCCCATCGGCTTCGTCTCCGACCACATGGAGGTCCTCTACGACCTCGACACCGAGGCCACCGCCAAGGCGGCCGAACTGGGCCTGCCCGTCGCCCGCTCCGCGACGGTCGGCGCCGACCCCGCTTTCGCCGGGGCGGTGCGGGAACTCGTCCTCGAGCGCGCCGCCAAGGAACGCGGCGAGGCGGCCGAGGAGTGCTGGGTGGGCACGCTGGGGCAGAGCCACGACCTGTGCGCCGCGGGCTGCTGCCCGGGGCGCACCCCCCGGCCGGCCGCCGCGGGCGCCGACAGTCCGTACGCATAGGGATGAGGGACCTTGATCTCCGATGACCTGAAGGCCGAACTGCTGGACGTGGGCCTGGAGGCCGCCCGCCAGGCCGGGGCGCTGCTGCGCGACGGCAGGCCCGCCGATCTCGCGGTGGCGGCGACGAAGACCAGCCCCATCGACGTGGTGACCGAGATGGACATCGCGGCCGAGAAGCTGATCACCGGCATCCTCGCCGAACGGCGGCCGGAGGACGGACTGCTCGGCGAGGAGGGCGCCGACGCCCCCGGCACGAGCGGCGTGCGGTGGGTCGTCGACCCGCTGGACGGGACCGTGAACTACCTCTACGGCCTGCCCAGCTGGGGCGTGTCCATCGCGGCCGAGTACCAGGGCGAGACCGTGGTCGGCGTCGTGGCGGCCCCGATGCGCGGGGAGACCTACCACGCGGTGCTCGGCGGCGGGGCCTGGCTGGGTGACGTGCGCCTTTCCTGCCGGCCGGCGGCGCCGCTGGACCAGGCCCTGCTCGGAACCGGCTTCGCGTACGTCCAGACCCGCCGGGCCCACCAGGCCGGGGTCGTGGCGCGGATCATCCCCCTGGTGCGGGACATCCGGCGGGGCGGATCGGCGGCGCTGGACCTGTGCGACGTGGCCGCCGGGCGGCTCGACGGGTACTACGAGCGCGGGCTGAACCCCTGGGACCTGGCGGCGGGCGACCTGATCGCCCGGGAGGCCGGGGCCCTGACCGGCGGCCGGCCGGGGGAGCCGGCCTCGGGCGAGCTCGCGCTCGCCGCGACGCCCGCGGTGTTCGCCTCGCTGCAGCCGCTGCTGGACGAGGCGGGGGCCTGGCACGACTGACCGGTGCCGGCCCGGGCGGCACCGCGCATGAGGGAACCCCGGCCGCCCGAGGGGGCGGCCGGGGTTCTGGCTGTGCGGAGGCTCCGGGTCAGCAGGCGGGCACGGAGACCGAGACCGGAACACCGTGCTCGGCGGCGAGGCGCTGGAGGTCCTCCAGCTCCGCCTGTTCCACTTCCGCGAGGAAGTCGTCGCCCGCCTCGCGGGCGTGCATGAGGTCCGACTGCGTGGCCCTGATGCGCTGCAGGAGACCCGCGGTGAATGCGTCCATGGTGGGTTCGCCCCCTCTTCGTGGGTCGGCGGCGGGACGTGGCAGTCCGCCGTCAGGGAGTGGATGGGGTGTGCTGACGTCCTCCCCGGCACCCTGGGCCCAGAAACCTCGCAAGACGAGGGAATCCTCACCTCCGCCCGGGCCGCGCCCGTCGCCGCACCCTGCGAGCGTCGTCTTACAGCCGGTTTACGGCCGAAACGGGCAGGATGGGCGGCGCAACACACGTGTGCCCTGCTGGGCTCGGAGGAAGGAAATCGACGTGCGCGTACTCGTCGTCGAGGACGAGCAGCTGCTCGCCGATGCGGTGGCCACCGGACTGCGCCGGGAGGCCATGGCCGTGGACGTCGTGTACGACGGCGCCGCCGCCCTGGAGCGTGTCGGCGTCAACGACTACGACGTGGTCGTGCTCGACCGGGACCTCCCGCTCGTGCACGGCGACGACGTCTGCCGGAAGATCGTCGAGCTCGGCATGCCCACCCGCGTCCTGATGCTGACCGCCTCCGGCGACGTCAGCGACCGCGTGGAGGGGCTGGAGCTCGGGGCGGACGACTACCTGCCCAAGCCCTTCGCCTTCACCGAGCTGACCGCCCGCGTGCGGGCCCTGGGACGGCGCACCACCGTCGCCCTGCCGCCGGTCCTGGAGCGGGCCGGCATCAAGCTGGACCCGAACCGGCGCGAGGTGTTCCGAGAGGGCAAGGAGGTGCAGCTGGCGCCCAAGGAGTTCGCGGTGCTGGAGGTCCTCATGCGCAGCGAGGGGACCGTGGTCTCCGCCGAGCAGCTGCTGGAGAAGGCCTGGGACGAGAACACCGACCCCTTCACGAACGTCGTACGGGTGACGGTGATGACCCTGCGCCGCAAGCTGGGCGAGCCCCCGGTCATCGTGACCGTGCCGGGCTCCGGATACCGGATCTGACGCGCGTGCCAGCCAACCCGGCGCCACCGGCCGCGCCGCCGAAACCGACCTGGGACCCCGGCCAGCCCGAGGGTCCTTTCCCTTGGCTGCGGCCGACCATCCGCATACGGCTCACGCTGCTGTACGGCGGGATGTTCCTGATCGCGGGGATCCTGCTGCTGTCGATCATCTACCTGCTGGCGGCCCAGGCCCTGCGGGAGGGCAACGCGCCCCCGTTCCAGATCGTCGGCGGCGAGGTGAAGGTCACCAGCAGCACCTGCCCGGGTGTGGTGGGCCAGCTGACGCCCAGCGAGTTCAACGCCGCGATCGGCCACTGCATGCTCGAACAGCGCCGGCACGCGCTGGACGACCTGCTGAGCCGCTCGCTGATGGCCCTGCTGGGGCTGAGCATCATCGCCTTCGCCTTCGGCTACGCGATGGCCGGCCGGGTGCTCTCGCCGCTCGGCAAGATCACCCGCACCGCCCGCCGGGTGGTCGGCTCCGACCTGACCCGGCGGATCGAGCTGGACGGGCCGGACGACGAGCTCAAGGAGCTCGCCGACACCTTCGACGAGATGCTCGACCGGCTGGAGCGGGCCTTCACGGCCCAGCAGCGGTTCGTCGCGAACGCCTCGCACGAGCTGCGGACCCCGCTCGCGATCAACCGCACCCTGCTGGAGGTGCACCTGTCCGACCCGGGGGCGCCGATCGAGCTCCAGCAGCTCGGCAAGACCCTGCTCGCCACCAACGAGCGCAGCGAGCAGCTGGTCGAGGGCCTGCTGCTGCTGGCCCGCAGCGAGAACCAGATCGTCGAGCGCAAGCCCGTGGACCTGGCGGAGGTCGCCTCCCGCGCCCTCGACCAGGTGCGCGGGGAGGCCGAGGCGAAGGGCGTGGAGATCCGCGGCGAGCGCGCCCTTGCCGTGATCCAGGGCAACGGCGTCCTGCTCGAGCGGATCGCGCTCAACCTGGTGCAGAACGCGGTCCGGTACAACGCGCCGGAGGAGGGCTGGGTGGAGGTCACCACCGAGGTCCAGCACGGCCACGCGGTCCTCGTCGTGTCGAACACGGGTCCCGTGGTTCCCGCGTACGAGGTGGACAACCTCTTCGAGCCCTTCAGGCGGCTGCGTACGGAGCGGACGAACAGCGACAAGGGTGTCGGGCTCGGCCTCTCCATCGCGCGCTCCGTGGCCCGCGCGCACGGCGGACGGATCCAGGCGACCCCCCGGGAAGGCGGTGGCCTCGTGATGCGTGTCACTCTTCCTATGTGAGTACCCCACCCCGTGTTCGCTTTTGGCTGAATGCTTGTCATGTGAAGGCAGTCGGTTCTGTGTGATCGATCACATGCCCGAGTGTCGGACCATGTGCGTTCTGTGACCCCATCGCGGCCGGAACGCCCGGGACGTCCGGGTTTCCGGCCCCCCGGATGGCGGGAAATACACGGGGTGGCGTTTGTGCAAGACGGCCCCCGGACCGTGTACGGTCCCGGTCGTCATCCCAGCTGATTGCTCCTACGGGCAGGCGGCTGGGTGTCGATTGAGTAACAGACCTTGATGTGAGGCAAAATCTCCGCCTCAGGTCGGGCACAAGTCCGGCCTCTCGCGCGTTACGTGCGCTGAGACACCGCTAACACCCAGAGGGGGAGAGCGAACAATGGCAACGGACTACGACACCCCACGCAAGACCGACGACGACGTCGACAACGACAGCATTGAAGAGCTGAAGGCCCGGCGTAACGAGAAGTCGACCTCGTCCGCGGACATGGACGAATTCGATTCGGTCGAGAGCATGGAGCTTCCCGGCGCGGACCTCTCCAACGAGGAGCTGGCCGTCCGGGTCCTGCCGAAGCAGGCCGACGAGTTCACCTGCATGAGCTGCTTCCTGGTGCACCACCGCAGCCAGCTGGCACGTGAGAAGAACGGTCAGCCGATCTGTCGCGACTGCGACTGAGAGGCGTCGGCCGTGGCTGGCTCGACACCATTTCGGAAGCGCCGCTTCCGAAAATCTGGTGATCCGGCGGAGACGCAGGCGGAAACCACGGACCCGGCGACGAGTCCTGGAACCTCCGGCGGCTCCGCCATGGGTACCGCCCACGTGCCCTCCGACACCGCC
This sequence comes from Streptomyces subrutilus, assembly GCF_001746425.1. Taxonomy (GTDB): domain Bacteria; phylum Actinomycetota; class Actinomycetes; order Streptomycetales; family Streptomycetaceae; genus Streptomyces; species Streptomyces subrutilus_A. The sequence goes on from NZ_MEHK01000001.1 coordinate 5,573,199, forward strand.
CCAGCGGTGCCGTCGGCCACAGGAGTCGACGAGGAGGCCCGGCACCGGCCCGGGGCTCGTCGGCTGCGAGCCGTCAGGAACGGTGTACGCAGGGGCGGCGAAAGTGTCAGGGACGCCGCCCTGTACATCACCGACAGGATCATCGAGAACGCCCCGCGCGTTCCGGTTCGGGACCTCGCGACCCTGCGCGCGCAGTTCCCGGGCCTCGGCCCCGATCAGCTTGCCGACAAGCTGATCCACGGCGCCGCCAATGCCACCTCCACCGTCGGAGCGGGCATCGGAGCGGCGGCCATGCTGCCCGTCCCGCCCGCCATGCCGGCGGAGCTGGCCGCGGAGATCACCGGCGTCGCCGCCATCGAACTCAAGCTCATCGCCGAACTCCACGAGGTCTACGGCCTGCGCCCGCCCGGCACGCTCGGACAGCGCAGCTTCGCCTACCTGACCTCCTGGACCGAGGAGCGCGGGGTCGACCTCACCAAGCCGACCACGCTGAACGCGGCGCTCGGCGGCCAGATGAAGCGCGAACTGCGCCAGCAGATCACCAAGCGGATGTTCCGCAACCTGCCCAACCTGATGCCGTTCATGGTCGGTGCGGCGGTGGGCGCGGTCATGAACCGCCGCGACACCCGCAAACTCGCCGAGAAGGTCCGTGGCGACCTGCGCGCCCGCGCCGTGCCCTGGGACGCCCTGCCGCGGCTCGCGCCCCTGGAACAGCCCTCCCAGCCCCTTCCCGAGGCCACCAGGGCCGCACTCGAAGGCCCTGAGCACCACGACGGCGGAGCCTGAGGGCCGCCGCCCGCCCGGCACCCCGGAGGGTCAGCCCTTCGCCGCGAGGATCGCCGCCCGCAGGGCCTCGGGCTCGCGGGTGGAGACGTACACGTACGGGGTCGGGTCCGCCGGGTCGGTCACCTCGACGCGGACCGCGGTCGGCACGTAGCTGCGCATCAGCATAAAGGCGCGGGTATCGGCCTTGTACGTGCGCCAGGCGCGCGACTCCTCGGCGTCCAGGACCTCGGGATCGCCCAGGGCCGTCACCGGGATCCGGGCCTCGCCCGCCGCCAGGGCTCCGTTCACCACGCGCACGCGCGCGGAGCCGTACGAACTCACCAGCAGCCCGGCCAGCCCGGCGCCCCCGACCAGCCCGGCCAGCAGCGGCAGCGTGCCCAGCGGCAGCAGCATCAGCGCGCACGCGAGGCCGATGAGTACGGCGATGCCCCACCAGGAGCGGGGGGCGGTCAGACGTTCGTCGTGGTGCGCGGGGGAGAGCTGCATGCGCTCAAGCCTGCCACGAGGCGACCGGCGGGTAGCCGCGCGGGTAAGGTCTGCGGCTGTGAGTGGACGAAACACAGCGTTGACGCCGCCGGCCGATGCCGCCGCGCCGGTCCGGCACCCCGACGCGCCCGCGCCCGGCGAGCTCCTCGGCGCGCACTACGAGCACTGCTTCGGCTGCGGCGGGGGCCAGCCGCACGGACTCCACCTGGAGGCCCGTGCGGGTGAGGGCGTACGCGTCACCGCCGAGTTCACCGTCAAGCCCGCGCACCAGGGCGCCCCCGGCCTCGCCCACGGCGGCGTGCTGGCCACCGCGCTCGACGAGACGCTCGGCTCGCTGAACTGGCTGCTGCGCGTCATCGCCGTGACGGGCCGGCTGGAGACCGACTTCGTACGGCCCGTTCCGGTGGACACCGTGCTGTACCTCGACGCCGAGGTCACCGCGGTCGCCGGACGGAAGATCTACTGCAGCGCGGTCGGCCGGATAGGCGGGCCCGAGGGGCCGGTCGCCGTGCGCGCGGACGCGCTGTTCATCGAGGTGAAGGTCGACCACTTCATCGACAACGGTCGGCCCGAGGAGATCCGGGCGGCGATGGCCGACCCGGACCAGGTCAGGCGCGCCCGCGCCTTCGAGGTGAACCCCTGATGTCCCTGAATGATCACGCCCCCGTCGACGTGCTGATCCGCCGCGTCGACCCGGAGGTGCCCCTCCCCGCCTACGGCCACCCCGGTGACGCCGGCTGCGACCTGGTGACCACCCAGGCCGCCGAGCTGGAGCCCGGCGAGCGGACCGTACTCCCCACCGGGGTGTCCATCGCGCTGCCCGACGGCTACGCCGCCTTCGTGCACCCGCGGTCCGGCCTGGCCGCCCGCTGCGGGCTCGCGCTCGTGAATGCCCCGGGGACGGTGGATGCCGGGTACCGTGGGGAGATCAAGGTGATCGTGGTCAATCTCGACCCTCGCGAGAGCGTCCGGTTCGAGCGTTTCGACCGCATTGCCCAGCTGGTTGTCCAGCGGGTCGAGAAGGTGCGCTTCCACGAGGTGGCGGAACTTCCCGGCTCGGCCCGGGCCGAGGGGGGTTTCGGTTCCACCGGCGGTCATCCGGCCGTGGCCGGATCGGACGCTGGTCAGCAGGGTGGGAATGGCTACGCTTCGGTCGTAACCGACCGGGAAGGACAGTGACGTGTTCGGACGTCGCAAGAAGAACGACTCCGCCAAGGACGGCGGCGCGGCCGAGCAGGTCGATGGCCGTGTGTCCGGCCTGGACGCCGGCGAGCAGGACGGCGCCGAGGAGCTCGACGCGGCCCAGCCGCGCCGCGTGAACCTGCCTCCCGCCCCGCGGCCCGACGGCCCCTGGGACGTCTCCGAGGTGCTCGGCAACCCGGCCGACGGCCGGGTCGACCTGGGCGGCATCTTCGTACCCGGGGTCGAGGGCATGGAGCTGCGGGTCGAGGTCGCCGGTGACGCGATCGTCGCCGCGACCGTCGTCCTCGGCGACAGCGCCGTACAGCTGCAGGCCTTCGCCGCACCGCGCAAGGAAGGCATCTGGGGCGAGGTCCGCGAGGAGATCGCCGCGGGCATCACCCAGCAGGGCGGCATCATCGACGAGGTCGAGGGCTCACTGGGCTGGGAGCTGCGCGCACAGGTTCCCGTACCGCTGCCGGACGGGCAGACCGGCGCGCAGCTGGTCCGCTTCGTCGGCGTCGACGGTCCGCGCTGGTTCCTGCGCGGTGTCATCTCCGGCCAGGGCGCGGTGCGCCCCGAGTCGGCGGGTGTCCTCGAGCAGATCTTCCGCGACACCGTCGTGGTCCGCGGTGACGGCCCGATGGCCCCCCGCGACCCGATCGTCCTGAAGCTGCCCAACGACGCCCAGATGGTGCCGGACGGCGTGCAGACGGAGGACCAGGAAGGCTCCCGCTTCGGCGGTGGCATGGGACAGCTGGAGCGCGGCCCGGAGATCACCGAGGTCCGCTGACTCCGGTCGCGCCCCTGCGGGGGCACTGTCACGTTTCGGGCCGGTGGGCCCCGCCGCTCCGGTGGGGCCCACCGGCTTTTGCGCGCCACCGCGTCCGCGCGTCAGGGATGCGTCAGGGATGTGCGTACGGCCCTCCATCGGTGCGTGGGCCGTGCGGGCGTCCCCGAGAATGGGCGCATGGGACGCGGCAAGCTCAGGATCTATCTCGGCGCGGCACCCGGTGTGGGCAAGACCTACGCGATGCTCTCCGAAGGCCACCGCAGGGTGGAGCGGGGCGCGAACTGCGTGGTCGGCTTCGTCGAGCACCACGGGCGGCCGCGCACGGAGGTCATGCTGCACGGCCTGGACCAGGTGCCGCGCAGGCAGCTGAGCCACCGCGGGGCCGCCTTCACCGAGATGGACGTGGACGCCGTCCTCGCCCGGCGCCCGGCCATAGCGCTCGTGGACGAGCTCGCGCACACCAACGTGCCCGGCTCGCGCAACGCCAAGCGCTGGCAGGACGTGGAGGAGCTGCTGAAGGCCGGCATCGACGTGGTGTCGACCGTCAACATCCAGCACCTGGAGTCCCTCGGGGACGTGGTCGAGTCGATCACCGGGGTGCGGCAGCGGGAGACCGTGCCGGACGAGGTGGTGCGGCGGGCCGACCAGATCGAACTCGTCGACATGTCGCCGCAGGCCCTGCGCCGGCGGATGGCGCACGGCAATATCTACCAGTCGGACAAGGTCGACGCGGCCCTGTCCAACTACTTCCGCCCCGGCAACCTGACCGCGCTGCGCGAGCTGGCGCTGCTGTGGGTGGCCGACCGGGCCGACGAGTACCTCCAGCAGTACCGCGGCGAGCACGGCATCCGCTCCACCTGGCAGGCGCGGGAGCGGATCGTCGTCGGGCTCACCGGCGGGCCGGAGGGGCGCACCCTGATCAGGCGGGCCTCCCGGATCGCCGCCAAGGGCTCGGGGAGCGAGATCCTCGCGGTCTACATCGCCCGCAGCGACGGGCTGACCGCGGCCTCGCCCAAGGAGCTGGCCGTCCAGCGGACCCTGGTGGAGGACCTGGGAGGAACGTTTCACCATGTGATCGGCGACAACGTTCCCGAGGCGCTCCTCGCCTTCGCCGGCGGGGTCAACGCCACCCAGATCGTGCTCGGCTCCAGCCGCCGCAAGACCTGGCAGTACGTACTGGGCCCCGGCGTCGGCGCCACCGTCGCCCGCGACTCCGGACCCGACCTCGACGTCCACATCGTCACCCACGAGGCGGTGGCCAGGGGGCGAGGCCTGCCCGTGGTCCGCTCGGCCTCCCGGCTGGGGCGTCCCCGGCTCGTGGCGGGCTGGGTGGTGGGCGTGCTGCTGCCCGTGCTGCTCTGCCTGCTGCTCACGCACATCGAGGCGGACGTCGGCCTCGCCAACGACATGCTGCTCTTCCTGGCGCTGACGGTGGCGGCCGCGCTGCTGGGCGGCCTGTGGCCGGCCCTGGCCTCCGCCGCCGTCGGATCGCTGCTGCTGAACTACTTCTTCGCCCCGCCCCTGCACCGGCTCACGGTCTCCGACCCGAAGAACATCGTGGCCATCGCCGTCTTCTTCGGGGTGGCCGTCTCCGTGGCCTCCGTGGTGGACCTGGCCGCCCGGCGCACGCACCAGGCGGCCCGGCTGCGCGCCGAGTCCGAGATCCTCTCCTTCCTGGCGGGCAGCGTGCTGCGCGGGGAGACCAGCCTGGAGGCGCTGCTGGTGCGGGTGCGCGAGACCTTCGCCATGGAGTCCGTGGCCCTGCTCGAGCGGGACGGCGAGGTCGAGCCGTGGCGGCGGGCCGGCAGCGTGGGCCCCGACCCGGTGGACCGGCCCGAGGACGCCGATGTCGACATGCCGATCGGCGACCACATGGCGCTGGCCCTGACGGGGCGGGTGCTGCCCGCCGAGGACCGCCGCGTGCTCGGCGCCTTCGCCGCCCAGGCGGCCGTGGTCCTGGACCGGCAGCGGCTGGTCGGGGCGGCCGAGGAGGCCCGCAGGCAGGCCGAGGGCAACCGGATCCGGACCGCGCTGCTGGCCGCCGTCAGCCACGACCTGCGGACACCGCTGGCCTCCATCAAGGCCTCCGTGAGCTCCCTGCGCTCCGACGACGTGGACTGGTCCGAGGAGGACCGGGCCGAGCTCCTGGCGGGCATCGAGGACGGCGCCGACCGGCTGGACCACCTCGTGGGCAACCTGCTGGACATGTCCCGGCTGCAGACCGGCACCGTCACCCCGCTGATCCGGGAGATCGACCTCGACGAGGTGATCCCGATGGCGCTGGGCGGCGTACCGGAGGACAGCGTGGTGCTCGACGTGCCCGAGACGCTGCCCATGGTGGCCGTGGACCCGGGGCTGCTGGAGCGGACCGTGGCCAACGTGGTGGAGAACGCCGTCAAGTACAGCCGCCCCGGGGAGCGGGTGCTGGTCGCGGCCAGCTTCCTCGGCGACCGGGTCGAGGTGCGGGTGGTCGACCGGGGGCCCGGCGTGCCCGACGAGGCCAAGGACAGGATCTTCGCCCCATTCCAGCGGCACGGCGACGCGCCGCGGGGGGCCGGGGTGGGCCTCGGGCTCGCCGTGGCCCGGGGCTTCGCCGAGGCGATGGACGGCGCCCTCGCGGCCGAGGACACCCCCGGCGGCGGGCTCACCATGGTGCTGACCCTGCGGGCGGCCGCGCGGGACGGAGCGGACAGAGTGGAACGTGATCACGACCGTGATCCGCTGATACGACAGAAGGCAGGACCTCAATGACCCGGGTGCTCGTGGTGGAAGACGAGCCGCAGATCGTCCGAGCCCTCGTGATCAATCTGAAGGCGCGCAAGTACGAGGTCGACGCGGCGGCCGACGGAGCGGGCGCCCTGGAGCTCGCGGCGGCCCGCCACCCCGACGTGGTCCTCCTCGACCTCGGCCTGCCCGACATGGACGGCATCGAGGTGATCAAGGGCCTGCGGGGCTGGACCAGGGTGCCGATCCTGGTGCTCTCCGCCCGCCACACCTCCGACGAGAAGGTCGAGGCACTGGACGCGGGCGCCGACGACTACGTCACCAAGCCCTTCGGCATGGACGAGCTGCTGGCCCGGCTGCGCGCGGCCGTCCGCCGGGCCGAGCCGGCCGCCGGCTCCGGCGAGGACGAGGTGGTCGTGGAGACCGCGGGCTTCACCGTGGACCTGGCCGCGAAGAAGGCCGTACGGGAGGGGCGCGACGTCCGGCTCACGCCCACCGAGTGGCACCTGCTGGAGGTCCTGGTCCGCAACGCCGGCAAGCTGGTCAGCCAGAAGCAGCTGCTGCGGGAGGTCTGGGGCCCCTCGTACGGCACGGAGACGAACTACCTGCGGGTCTACATGGCGCAACTGCGGCGCAAACTGGAGGCCGACCCCTCGCACCCGCGGCACTTCATCACCGAACCGGGCATGGGATACCGCTTCGAGAGGTAGTGGGCACGCCGGTACGCTTCCTGTTATGAGTGCTGAACCGCGTCCCGAGAAGCCCGCGAAGCCGGCCAGGCCGGTGGGCCGGTTCCGCCGGATGATAGAGCGGCTGTCCACCTCCCAGGAGGAGCTGCATTCGGCGGAGCTTCAAGAGGACGCAGAGGCCGCGGGGTGCACGCGGATCTGCGACTGCCACGACCGGCAGATAGTCAAGGTGACCGGCACCCTGCGTACGGTCACCTTGCGGCCGCGCGCCGGCGTCCCCGCCCTGGAGGCGGAGCTGTTCGACGGCTCGGCGGCGCTGGACGTGGTGTGGCTCGGGCGTCGCTCGATCGTGGGAATCGAGCCCGGACGGCGCATGATCGCCTCGGGCCGCATCTCCATGACCCACGGCCGTCGGGTGCTCTTCAACCCGAAGTACGAACTCCGACCGCTCGGACAGGAGCACTGACCGGTGACGTCACTCGACAAACCGTCCACCCCCGAACCCGGTAGCCCCCACGGCGCTCCCGCCGACGATCAGAGCGCGGTGACGCAGGCGGCGCTGTTCGACGCCTTCGGCGGTATCCGGGGCACCGTGGAGACGATGCTCCCCGGGCTGCTGTTCGTCATGATCTACACGATCAACCGGGACGTGAAGCTGTCCGCGCTCGCGGCGGGCGCGGTCGCGGTGCTGCTGGTGATCGTGCGGCTGCTGCGCAAGGACACGGTGAAGCACGCCTTCAGCGGGGTCTTCGGCGTGGGCGTGGGCGTGGCCTTCGCCCTGTTCACGGGCAGCGCGAAGGGCTTCTACCTGCCGGGCATGATCTACGGAGCCGGCCTGGGCGTGGCCTTCACGGTCTCGGCGCTGGTGGGCTTCCCGCTGCTGGGCGTGATCCTCGGGCCGGTGTTCAAGGAGAACCTGTCCTGGCGCACCCGCAACCCCGGCCGCAAGAAGGCGTACGTCAAGGCGAGCCTGGCCTGGGGGATCATCTTCCTGGTCAAGTACGCGATCCTCTTCCCGCTGTACTGGTGGGGCGACGCGACGCAGCTGGGCTGGGTCCTGATCGCGCTGAAGCTCCCGCCGATGGTGCTCGCGGTGTACTTCACCTGGCTCTTCCTGGCCAAGGCCCCGCCGCCGATCGACGTGATCGCGGAATGGGAAGCGAAGGAAGCCGCGGAGACGGCAGCCCGCGAAAACCGCGCGTAGCCCAGCAGTCGTCCAGCCTCGCCGGAAGGCCGGCCCGGGCAGCACGAAGGGGCGGGGCGACCACCGGTCGCCCCGCCCCTTCGTCGTGCGAGCGTGCCCGCAGGGCTACCGGCTACCGCCGGGCCTGCAGCAGGTCCTCCAGCTGCTCCTCCCGCGCCTGCGCGGCCACGAAGAGCAGCTCGTCGCCCGGCTCCAGGGTCTCCTCCGCGTGCGGGGTCAGCACCCGGTTGCCCCGGATGATCGTGACCAGCGAGGTGTCCTCGGGCCAGGTGATGTCGCTGATCTGGGTGCCGGCGACGGACGAGTCGGCGGGCAGGGTCAGCTCGACCAGGTTGGCGTCGCCGTGGCTGAAGCGCAGCAGCCGTACCAGGTCGCCGACGCTGACGGCCTCCTCGACCAGGGCCGACATCAGACGCGGTGTGGACACCGCGACGTCGACGCCCCAGGACTCGTTGAAGAGCCACTCGTTCTTCGGGTTGTTGACCCGGGCCACCACGCGCGGGACCCCGTACTCGGTCTTGGCGAGCAGCGAGACGACGAGGTTGACCTTGTCGTCGCCGGTCGCCGCGATGACCACGTTGCAGCGCTGCAGCGCCGCCTCGTCCAGCGAGGTGATCTCGCAGGCGTCGGCCAGCAGCCACTCGGCCTGCGGCACCCGCTCCACGGAGATGGCGGTCGGGGCCTTGTCGACCAGGAGCACCTCGTGCCCGTTCTCCAGCAGCTCGCCCGCGATGGAACGGCCCACCGCGCCTGCCCCGGCGATCGCGACTCTCATGCGTGTGCCTCCTCAGGCCCCTCGGCGAAGGCCTCCTCGACCTTTTCGATCTCGTCCGTGCGCATCATCACGTGGACGAGGTCGCCCTCCTGGAGGACGGTCGCCGACGTGGGCAGGACCGCTTCGCCCAGGCGGGTCAGGAAGGCGACGCGGACGCCGGTCTCCTCCTGGAGCTTGCTGACCTTGTGGCCGACCCAGGCGTCCGAGGCGTGCACCTCGGCGAGCTGCACACCGCCGCTCGGGTCGCGCCACAGCGGCTCGGAGCCCGAGGGCAGCAGCCGGCGCAGCATCTGGTCGGCCGTCCACCTGACGGTGGCCACGGTGGGGATGCCGAGGCGCTGGTAGACCTCGGCGCGCTTGGGGTCGTAGATGCGGGCGGCGACGTTCTCGACGCCGAACATCTCCCGGGCCACCCGGGCGGCGATGATGTTGGAATTGTCACCACTGCTGACGGCGGCGAACGCGCCCGCCTCCTCGATCCCGGCCTCCCGCAGGGTGTCCTGGTCGAAGCCGACCCCGGTGACGCGGCGGCCGCCGAAGCCGGCCCCCAGCCGGCGGAATGCGGTGGGGTCCTGATCGACGACGGCGACCGTATGCCCCTGCTGTTCCAGGGTCTGCGCGAGGGCGGAACCCACTCTTCCGCAACCCATGATGACGATGTGCACGGCCGTCCTTCCGGCTGTCAGCGGCTCGCTGGTACCAGCCTCATTGCATGCTCTGGTTTAACAGGGTCTCAGACCATGGCCCAAGCTACACACGGGCGGTCACCAGCGGGGCCTCTTCGTCGCCGTTCCGGGGCGTTCGGGCGGCGTACGGATGGCATATCCGCTGCATAAGGGCGGCGCAATGCCGCGCGGCGGGGTGCGGGTTCGTCAGTCCGATATCGAACGCTTACGATCCTCTGCGTGTCCAAACTGACCGACGTGCCCAAACGGATCCTGATCGGCCGGGCGCTCCGCAGCGACCGCCTCGGAGAAACACTCCTTCCCAAGCGGATCGCCCTCCCCGTCTTCGCTTCCGACCCGCTCTCCTCCGTGGCATATGCCCCGGGCGAGGTCCTGCTGGTCCTGTCGATCGCGGGCGTGTCGGCGTACCACTTCAGCCCCTGGATCGCGCTCGCGGTCGTCGTACTGATGTTCACCGTGGTCGCCTCCTACCGGCAGAACGTCCACGCCTATCCGAGCGGCGGCGGCGACTACGAGGTCGCCAACACCAACCTCGGTCCCAGGGCCGGTCTCACGGTGGCGAGCGCCCTGCTCGTCGACTACGTCCTGACCGTCGCCGTTTCGATCTCCTCCGGTGTGGAGAACCTCGGCTCCGCCGTCGATTTCGTCATCGAGCACAAGGTGCTCTCGGCGATGGTCATGATCCTGCTGCTCACGCTGATGAACCTGCGCGGCGTGAGGGAGTCCGGAAAGCTCTTCGCCATCCCGACCTACGTGTTCGTCGGGGCCGTCTTCGTCATGATCGCCTGGGGCGCGTGGCGGGGCATCGTCGTCGGCGACACCATGAAGGCCCCGACCGCCGACCTGGAGATCAAGCCCGAACACCAGGGCCTGGCCGGCTTCGCGCTGGTCTTCCTGCTGCTGCGGGCCTTCTCCTCCGGCTGCGCCGCGCTCACGGGCGTCGAGGCCATCAGCAACGGCGTCCCCGCCTTCCGCAAGCCCAAGAGCAAGAACGCGGCCACCACCCTCCTGCTCATGGGCGGCCTGGCCGTCACCATGTTCTGCGGGATCATCGGCCTGGCCATGGCCACGAACGTGCGGATGGCCGAGACGCCCTCCGTGGACCTGCTGAAGGACGGCGTCCCCGTCGGCGACGGCTACGTCCAGCACCCGGTGATCTCCCAGGTCGCCGAAGCCGTGTTCGGCGACGGCAGCATCCTCTTCATCGTGCTGGCCGCGGCCACCGCGCTGGTCCTGTTCCTGGCCGCCAACACCGCGTACAACGGCTTCCCGCTGCTCGGCTCGATCCTCGCCCAGGACCGCTACCTGCCGCGCCAGCTGCACACCCGCGGCGACCGCCTCGCCTTCTCCAACGGCATCGTGCTCCTCGCGGGCGCCGCCATGCTCCTCGTATGGGTCTACGACGCCGACTCGACCAAGCTGATCCAGCTCTACATCGTCGGCGTGTTCGTCTCGTTCACCCTGAGCCAGATCGGCATGGTCCGGCACTGGAACCGCCACCTGAAGTCGGAGCGCGACCAGGCCGCCCGCCGCCGCATGCACCGCTCCCGGGCGATCAACACCTTCGGCGCCTTCTTCACCGGCATGGTGCTGGTCGTGGTCCTCGCCACCAAGTTCACCCACGGCGCCTGGGTCGCCCTGCTCGGCATGCTGATCTTCTACGGCACCATGTCCGCGATCCGCAAGCACTACGACCGCGTCTCCGCCGAGATCGCCGCCGCCGAGGGCCCCAGCGACGACAGTGTGCGGCCCTCCCGCGTCCACTCGATCGTCCTGGTCTCCAAGGTCCACAAGCCCACGCTGCGCGCCCTGGCCTTCGCCAAGCTGACCCGCTCGGACACCCTGGAGGCGCTCAGCATCAGCGTCGACCCGGCCGAGACCAAGGCGCTGCGCCAGGAGTGGGACCGGCGCGGGATCAACGTCCCGCTCAAGATCCTCGACTCGCCGTACCGGGAGATCACCCGCCCGGTGGTGGAGTACGTGAAGGGCCTGCGCAGCGAGAACCCGCGCGACGCGGTCAGCGTGTACATCCCGGAGTACGTCGTCGGGCGCTGGTACGAGCACCTCTTGCACAACCAGAGCGCGCTGCGGCTCAAGGGCCGGCTGCTCTTCACCCCCGGTGTGATGGTCACCTCGGTGCCCTACCAGCTGGAGTCCTCCGAGCTCGCCAAGCGGCGGGCCAGGAAGCGCCAGGACTGGAACGCCCCGGGCGCGGTGCGCCGCGGCCCCGTGGACACCCCGCGCCCGCCGAAGGACCCTGCCGCCAAGCGCTGAGCGCAGCCGCCGTCGGAGTGGTGAAAGGCCGGACGAGATCCACGTAAACTGGTGGGTCGGTCGTCCGGCCGTTCACCGTTTTCAGGTTTTTGGAGTCTCCCCACCATGACGAGCGCCGAGCAGAACGAGAAGCAGTCACTGGTCGGGGAGGAGTACGAGGTCGAGGTCGGCCCCGTCGCACACGGCGGGCACTGCATCGCCCGGACCGCCGACGGCCGCGTCCTGTTCGTCCGCCACACGCTGCCCGGCGAGAAGGTCATCGCGAAGGTCACCGAGGGCGAAGCCGACGCCCGCTTCCTGCGCGCCGACGCGATCACCGTGCTGGAAGCCTCCAAGGACCGTGTGCCCGCCCCCTGCCCGTACGCCGGCCCCGGCAAGTGCGGCGGCTGCGACTGGCAGCACGCCAAGCCCGGCGCCCAGCGCCGGCTCAAGGGCGAGGTCGTCGCCGAGCAGCTGCAGCGGCTCGCCGGGCTCACCCCTGAGGAGGCCGGCTGGGACGGCACCGTCATCCCGGCCGAGGGCGACAAGCTGCCCGCCGGACAGGTCCCGCAATGGCGCACCCGCGTCCAGTTCGCGATCGACGAGGACGGCAACGCCGGTCTGCGCAAGCACCGTTCGCACGACATCGAGCTGATCGACCACTGCATGATCGCGGCGGCGGGCGTCAGCGAGCTGGGCATCGAGAAGCAGGACTGGCCCCAGATGGCGTCGGTGGAGGCCATCGCCGCCTCCGGCTCGGGCGACCGCCAGGTGGTCCTCACCCCGCGCCCCGGCGGCCGCCTCCCCCTCGTCGAGCTCGACAAGCCGGTCTCGGTCCTCCGGGTCGAGGAGAAGGACGGCGGCGTCCACCGCGTCCACGGCCGCCCCTTCGTCCGCGAACGCGCCGACGGCCGCACCTACCGCGTCGGCATGGGCGGCTTCTGGCAGGTCCACCCGCAGGCCGCGGACACCCTGATCAAGGCCGTCATGCAGGGCCTGATGCCGCGCAAGGGCGAGATGGCCCTCGACCTGTACTGCGGCGTCGGCATCTTCGCGGGCGCCCTGGCCGAACGCCTCGGCGAGACGGGCGCGGTGCTCGGCATCGAGTCGACGAAGCGCGCGGTCGAGGACGCCCGGCACAACCTGGCCGACTTCCCGCGCGTCCGTGTGGAGCAGGGCAAGGTCGAGCAGATCCTCCCGAAGACCGGCATCACCGAGTGCGACCTGGTCGTCCTGGACCCCCCGCGCGCCGGCGCCGGCAAGCAGACGGTCCGCCACATCGCGGGCCTCTCCGCCCGCCGCATCGCGTACGTGGCCTGCGACCCGGCGGCGCTGGCCCGCGACCTGGGCTACTTCAAGGAAAACGGCTACAAGGTCCGCACCCTGCGCGCCTTCGACCTTTTCCCGATGACCCACCACGTCGAGTGCGTGGCGATCCTCGAACCGATCGCGAAGGGGGCCTGACCTGCAGGTTTCCCGGAGTGCGTGATGTGCATTGCGGACGTTACGGGCGATATCTTGACGCTGAAATGACACCCATTCTGACGTGGCGTCAGGGCTGTGATCCTGCAGGCCGCGCTGGGTGCTGAGCTCGGTTCGTGCGGTCTGGCTTTGCGGCGACTTGAGGAAGCCGATCGCCCACCGCCGGCAGAGCGGGTGCTCAGTAGCGGGGGCCGTAGGGGCTCAAGCCATGCAGGAACGGCTTGAGGTCCTCGGCCCCGGGCTCGGCAATTTCCGGCGTCAGCGGTGAACCGTTGAGTGGATTCAGGCGTTGTGCGTCGCCCTCGGCCCAGGTGATCCGCGCCTCGGCTGCGTCCTTGGCCGGTCCGAGCGGCAGACTCATCGCGTGGAGTCGGAGTGCGCCGAGGTACTGGACGAGACCCGCTGCGCGGCTCCACGCCGCGTTCTGTGCTTCAAGGTGGCGGGCGCGGTATGCCTCTGCGTATTCGGCCGTGGCCTGACGCTTCACGGCTTCCCCTCGCGTGCCCTTCTGCCTGGGCCTCCTCCAGGTCGGCCAGACGCCTGCGCCCGGCTGCCTGCCCGCGGAGGCCGACCTCAGCCATCACCCAACGGTATACGGCGAGCCTCTGCCTTTTGAAGGGCCGGTCGAACGCGACCCCGAAAGGTCCCGGCCGCCTTGCGGCCGGGGCCGTCACGGTGACGGTGGCCGTGGCCGCGGGCTGGGGGCCGGACGTCCGCAACCCGGATGAGCTTGCGGTCGGTCTGCCTCAATGTCTGGTGTGTCTCGCCCTGGTGGCGCCAGGAGAAGCCGCATCCGGCCGCTGTCGAGGTCCGTTCCGAGCGGCAAACTGGCGTCGCGTGTGCGCATGCAGCACCCATAGCGCACGTCACTTACGTCACGAAGTCAGGCCTGCATGGCTCTGACCTGCGGTTCAGAGCAGTGTGCATGCTGGGCGGTGCGGGCGTCGAGGGCGATGGATCGACGCTCGTGACGCACGTTTGACGCACACCCGGCCCATTCCTGACGGATCGTGAGCACGGAAGAGCCGCCTCCCGCACCAGGGGGCCCGGCGCTGGTGGCCTGCGGCTCTGGCTTGCCCTCTACGTGGACGACGTGGAGTTCGATGCCGTCCCGCTGGCGTTCGGAACGTCCGAACAACCCACCAGTGGTCTCCGACTGATCGTGAGGCTCATCGACATGGGTCAAGGGCGTCGTCGTGATGCCCGGTCACGACCCGTCCCTCGGCGTCCTTGAGGTCCGCGACTCCTGAATACGCGGGCCCACCGGTCCCCCGTCGCGCATCAAGGCCTTCGCGGTGCCGAGTCGTCGCTCTCGGGCGGAGCGAGGGATTCCTTACCGCTCGTAACAGGGGGAATTCGTCCGGTAGTAATTAGGTGAATCGCTGACTGAATTTCCGTCAGCAAGCCTCACTCGATTATCTCGATTCCATAACGGCATGACGGAAATGGCCTGGACCATCTCGCGTCTATGCGCGTAAGTGCCTTGATTTTAAAGTAAATTGATAGATCATCAGATACAACCACCAAGGTAACAGTCGGATATCTCGAAGCCCATTCCCGTTTGTCCGAATTCTCCATCGCATCCGTCTGGCAGGCTTCGGGCCACCCACTCCTCCGGCCAGCAATTGAGGTGCGCATGACGGATTACCGTCGAGAGAAGCGTGAACATCGGCGCGCGCCACGCCGGTTGATACTCCCCTCCGCCGCCGCTGCGTCGGCCGCGGCTTCAGCGGGTGGCATCGCCTACTTGGGGCTCGGCGACAATTCCCAGGCGGGGCCCGCCGCTCAGGCCGGCGCCGCCGCGGACGTCCTCGCACCGGCCGCCGCGCCGAAGGCCGTGGCTTCGGATCCGGCCCGCCCGGCGAGCGGCGGATACGCCCTCACCGCGAGCAACCGCCCGTACTGCGAGGCGCGTCTGCTCGACCTTCAGCGCGCCGACGGGCGCGCAACGCAGGTTTGGACGGTCCAGAAGGTCGGCTGACCTTCGACCGTCCTGTCGACCACCGGTGGACGGCCACCTTCCCCATGCGGCCGGCCGCCGGCTCCCTCACCGCCCCCCCCGCATCCCCACCGCACAGGGAGCACCACAACGATGCGTACACGGCACAGCCCCCCGGCACCTACCGGACTCGGGGCCTGTTCCTCCTCCTCGCCCAGACCCTGGCCCTGGCAACCCGTCATCGGGGCGCACGTCCACGTCGGGTTCCCCTCCCGCGGACGCGCCGAACGCGAGGTCTCCGTACCGGTCGCCGACCCGGCACCGCCCCAGCGCTTCCGCCGCGCCCACCGCCCCCGCTCCTGCTCCTGCGAGCCTTTGGGCCGCAGCCGTGCCCTCGGCTGACGCATCCGCCCAGCCGCCCCGGTCGGCGACGGGAGCACCTTCTCCTGGACAACGACGGGCGAAGTGGTCCGTAACCAGCGCGTCGTGTGAGCTCGAACATCGTGGCGGCCGTGACGTTCCCACGCCGTTCCGTTCGGCGCCAACCGGCTGACCTCCCGGCATCCATCGGTATGCCGCCGCCGAGCCAGGCGCCCTACGACATCTGTCGCGCAGACCGGACGACCGGGCTGCCGGGCAGGCCATTCCCGTATTTTTCAGATCAAGGAGCATGATGCACAAACGTCGCGCGTCCCGCCGGAAGAAAGCGCTGACAGCCGCGATCACCGCCGCACTCTCCGGCGGTCTGCTGTTCGGCTTCAATACCCTCGCCCAGGCCGATGTGGTCAGCGGCACGGTCATCGGCGGGCAGGGCAACTACAAGACCGTCAACCACCGGGCCAGGCCGTCCCTCTCGGCCCAGCTGAAGGGCTCCTCGAAGGTAGGCGCCAAGATCCAGATGTCCTGCCGGACCACCGGCGACACCGTGGAGAACAACCCGCGGTGGATCTACACCGGCTCGTACTACATCGCCGACGCCTTCATCAGGGAAAACACCACCCCGCTGCCGGTCTGCGGTTCGGGCCCGAACCCGAAACCCACCCCCACTCGTCCCCCCACGACCGCGAAGACACTCCCGATCGACATGCAGAAGCAGGTCAGGACCCAGTGGTGCTGGGACGCCTCCGGCGTGACCATCGCCAAACACTGGGGCCGATCCGTCAGCCAGGAGCAGTTCTGCCAGCTCGCCGCCCAGGGAACCTGGGTGGACTGCAACAACCAGCCCGCGACGCTGGAGGACATGGCCAATGGCCTGGCCAGGCTGGGACTGAGGAACAGCGGCCGCAGCCTGTACCGCAACGCCTCGTTCGGCGAGTCCGCCGCCGAGATCGACGCAGGCCGGCCGTTCGCCGTGCGCTTCGGCTGGCGCACCGGCGGCGGTCACATGAACGTCATCTACGGCTACGACAGCGCCACCAACATGATCGCGGTCGGCGACCCGTGGCAGACCACCCAGACCTACACCTGGTGGAACCACTCCACTTACGCGAACAACAACTCGTTCCAGTGGACCCACTCCCGCATCGGCATCCAGGGCTGAGGAGCAGACCGACCATGCAGACCACGCGACACCCCGAGCACGTGGCAGTCCGGGCCGCCGTCCTCGCCACGACGGCACTCGCCGCCGCCCTGAGCGCAATCGTTCCCGCACAGGCCGCGGAGGGCGACGGCATCGCCGGCTACCAGTCCGCCCAGCAAGCCCTCCGGAGCGAGCAACTCCACGACACCGTCTCCCGATTCCTGGTCTCGGCCCGACAGCCCCGAACGGCCCCCGCCGCGGACGGCGGCGCCGTCGGCACCCCCGGCAACGCACCCGCGGCGGTCGCCGCGCCACCCGGGTTCGATCTCAAGAAGGACCCGGTGCCGATGTTCGAGATCAGCCCCGAGTTCGTGACCGGCAAGACCCAGGCAACCCCGCAGACCGCGCTCCGGCTCTCCTACCTGGCCTCCCGGGTGACCGCCTCCGACGGCAAGCACGCCGCCGTACTGCTCGCACCCAAGGGGAACCCCGCTACGCCGGGAAGCGGCCCGCAGAACGTCGGTGCCGAAGGCTGGCAGCTGGCCGGCATCCGAGACGGGGACGCCGAGGTCGGCTTCGCCGAGCGCGGTACTCCCCAGGCCCGTACCTTCACCGAGCCGCAGATCCGCGCCTGGTACCGGCTCACCGCCGACGGCACGGTCGAGCCGCTCAACGAGGAGGCCACCACCGGCCTCGGCGGAAAGCGCGGCGTCACCCTCGCCGCCTACCAGAAGCTGGTCGCCGCCCGCTACGGCGACAAGATGCCCGGCTCGGAGTACGACCGCAAGGGCCTGGCCGGCGGGTACGCCGGCCTCGCGGAGGACCAGCCGGAACAGGTCGCCGTCGCGTCCGGGACACCGGTCGCCGACGAGTCCTGGCAGCCGATCTCCGTCACCGCGGCCGCAACCCTGGCGGCGATCGGCGGTGCGGTGGTGTACGCGCGCCGCCGGCAGACGGCCGGCGTTCGCTGACCCGACCCCGTGAAAGACCGGGCCCCCTCCGTGCGCAGCCTGACGACTTCCATCGTCGGATACGCATGAGCTGGGGAAGGAGGCCCGGCCGTGCGGTCCACGTCGGTACCGACGTGGACCGCATGCGGTCGTGGACCGCCGCCGGCGCTACCTGGGCCCGAGCAGCAGTCTGCTGGGCAGGGGCCGATCACCGGCGCCCGTGCCGCCCTTGGCCGTCCACCCCTGGACGACGGACCCGCTGGAGCAGCAGTCCAGCAGCACCAGCTTGGACGCGGCCCGGCAGGACTGGAGCATCCGCTCCAGGAATTCGGCCGGGACCGCCGTGCCCGGCAGGTCGTCCGGGTCGGCGTCCCGGGTCAGGAAGTACAGCTGTCCGTCTGCCTCGCAGTACTGACCGTGTCCGCTGAAGTAGAGCAGCGCCGTCTCGCTGGACTGCCGCTCCTCCAAGAACTGCTCTACGGCGTGGAGCATTTCGGCGCGGGTCGGCTCGGCGACCATCGCACAGTCGTTGTACATGCCGATCTCGGTGCTCTCCAGCACCGCCGCATGTAGTGCAGGTCGGCTCGGACGGGCGGCAGGTCGTGGTAGAGGTCGCTGTTGCTGAAACCGCTAGCTCCGCCTACATCGTCCCACCGGGGTGCCCGCCGTGCGGTGCGAGGGTGAACTCCAGGAGGAAGGCCTTGTGGAGCCGGGTGTCGCCATGAGCGCTCCCGGATCGGTGACGAGTGCCGACGTTTCGGTCGATCACCGTCCGACATGGGTGAGAATGACGGCTTGGCGCATCGGTCGGGGAGGCACGCGGGTGCATGCTCAGGAAACCACGTTCAGCAAGCTCGTCCAGGGGGAGAAGCAGTTCCAAGTTCCCCTGTACCAGCGCACGTACAGCTGGCAGCGGGAGGAGCTGGGGCAGTTGTGGGCCGATGTGCTGGAGCTCGTCGAGGACCGGCTGGAGGGCAGGGCCGCCGCCGGGCACTTCCTGGGGTCGGTGGTGCTGGCTCCCGAGCGGATCGCCGCAGGCGGGATGCAGCGCTGGCTCGTTGTCGACGGTCAGCAGCGCATGACCACCCTGATGCTCGCGTTCACCGCGTTGCGCGACCACCACCGTGGGCGCGGTGCCGGCAAGAAGGCCGCCCGGATCAACGACCTGCTTCTGGTCAACGCCTACCAGGACGGCTCGGACAGCTACCGCCTGCTGCCCACGCAGGCCGACCGTGAGGCGTTCATCGCCTGCGTGGACACCCTCCCGAAGGCCGGAGGCGCAGGCAACGTGGGAGCGGCCTACCGCTTCTTCGTCGCCGCACTGGCCGACGGTACGGACAGCGGCGGCGAGGCCTGGTTGGACGAGGTCGAGTCCGTGCTGGGCGACTGCCTCTCCATCGTCGCGATCACCGCGGCCGAGGGCGACAATGTCTATCGGATCTTCGAGTCCATCAACAACACGGGTGTGGGGCTCAGCCAGAGCGACCTGCTGCGCAACTACCTCTTCATGTGTCTGCCCACCAGGGGGGAGGAGGTGTACCGCAAGTGGTGGCTGCCCATGCAGGAACTCCTGGGCCCGGGCAATCTCGAACTGCTGGTCTGGCTCGACCTGGTCGTCGGAGGCAACAGCCGCGCACGCCAGGGCGACATCTACCGGGACCAGAAGAAGCGCCTCGAACCGCTGAGCGGTGACGAGGAGGCGCTGGAGGCCGAGATCGCCCGTCTCGGCCTGCGCGCCGACCGGTTGATGCGCATCGTGGAGCCCGCGCGGGAGCCCGACGCGCAGGTGCGAACGGTGCTGGAACGCCTGTCCCGCTGGGGCGGCCAGGTCCACTACCCCCTCGCACTGCACCTCCTCGATCTGATGGACGAGGGCAGTGCCACGGCCGCCGAGGCGGCCGCCGCGCTCGCCTACGCCGAGAGCTACATGGTGCGCCGGCTTTTCGCGGGCCTTTCCACGACGGGCAGCAACCGGGTCTTCATGGAACTCCCGAAAGAGCTGGAGAAGGACGGGTCGCCGGCCGAGGCGGTACGGCGCTTCCTGTCGCGCAACCGCACCGGTCCCCGCGCCTGGCCCGGCGACGATGCCCTCCGAGAGGCGATCCGTACCCGTCCGTTCTACAAGAGCGGCCGCGGCAACCAGCGCTTCCAGATCCTGCGCAGGCTGGAGGAGAGCCACGGGTCGAGCGAACCGGTCGACTACGCCCAGGCCGAGCTCACCGTCGAGCACGTACTGCCGCAGCGCCCGGCCCAGCAATGGTTCGACCTGCTCGCGGAGGAAGTCGGCGACGGCGAGAGCCCCGAAGAGATCCACGGCCTGCTCGTGCACACCCTCGGAAACCTAACGCTCACCGGGGAGAACGCGAAGCTCTCCAACCACCCGTTCCGCCGGAAGCAGGAACTGCTGGACGCCAGTGCCCTGCGCATGAACCAGCGGATCGCGGCGCAGGAGCGGTGGGGCCGTGCGGAGATCGTCGCCCGGGCGGAGGACCTGGCCGACCGGGCGGTGCAGTTGTGGCCGGGACCGCTGGAAGGAGTCGTCCACGCCGATGACGAGTGGGCCGGCTGGCGGGAGCTGCGCGAGATCCTGCTGGCCGTTCCTGCCGGCACGTGGACGTCGTACGGCGACCTGGCCGGCGCCATCGGCACCAGCGCCATCGCCGTCGGGAACCACATGTACTCCAAGCCCGGCCTGCACTGCCCCTACCGCGTACTGACAGCGGACGGACGGATCGCGGGAGGGTTCCGCTGGACGGACGACCGGCATTCCGGTGATCCCAAGGAGATCCTCGAAGCGGAGGGGGTTCCCTTCGACGACAACGGCCGAGCCCGCAAGTCACACCGACTTACCGCCTCCGACCTCGCCGTGCTGGTGGGGAGGGAGATCCCCGAGGAGCCCCTCCCCGTGCCGGCGGCGCGCGCCGGGGAGCAGGCCGAGGCGACCGCGGCCGGCCGGTTCGAAGCGCTGCTCCGGGACAACCAGACGCCCGAGGTCGTCGAGGGCGTCCTGGCTGTCCTGCGGTTCTGGGAGGAATGGGGCGGATACCAGGTCTACGGCAAGGGGACCGAGACCAGCTGCTTCCCGACGGTGGATGCCGGAGGCCCGCACGACTCTCGTGCGCTGTGGCCAATCGCGATCTATCCCGTGAGCGGTACCGTCGACGTGGTCTTCCAATACCTCAAGCGGCGGCCGCCCTTCGACGACGAGCCGTTGCGCCGCGCGCTGATGGAGCGCTTCAACGCCGTGGACGGCATCGACCTGGCCGAGGCCAAGCTCGACCTCCGTCCGTCCTTCCCGTTGGAGGTCTTCGCCGGTCACGGCGAGGCGATCCGGGCGGTCCTGGAGTGGTTCGTCCACGAGGTGGGGCTGGCGGAGGCGCGAGGTCCGTTCGACGACGAGAGGGCCCGGGGAGCGTTCTGACACGGACCGCTCGGCGGGCTTTCGTTTGACCCGGTGGGTCAGGCCAGGGTGAGCGGGAGGGCGGTCAGGCCTCGGGTGAGGCGGGTTTGGCGCCAGGTCAGGGAGTCCGCGGGGATGGTCAGGCGGGTGTTCGGGAAGCGGGTCAGGAGGGTGCGGAGGGCGGTTTCCGCCTCGGCCCTGGCCAGGGGGGCGCCCGGGCAGCGGTGGATGCCGTGGCCGAAGGAGAGGTGGGCGGTGGCGTCGCGGTCGAGGTTCAGGTGGTTCGGGGCGGGGAACGTCGAGGGGTCGCGGTTCGCGGCTCCCGGGGAGATCAGGACCGGGTAGCCGGCCGGGATGTCGATGCCGCCGACGCGCAGGTCCCGCGTGCTGTGGCGGAAGGTGGCCACGCTGATCGGGGAGTCGAAGCGGAGCAGTTCGTCGAGGGCGGCGGAAATCAGGTCCGGGTCCCGGCGCAGCCGGTCGAGCGCGTCGGGGTGCCGGAGCAGGGCCAGGACGGCGTTGCCGATGAAGTGGGTGGTGGTCTCGTGTCCGGCGACCAGGAGGAGGGCGGCCAGGGAGACGGTCTCGTCCCGGTCGAGGCCGCCCTCGTCGCAGTCGCGCAGGAGCGAGTGGAGCGGGCCGTCGGCGGGGTTCGCCCGGGCCGTGTCGATCAGGTCGGTGAGGTAGTCGCCGATGTGGTGCGACGCGGCGTCGACGCGAGCGGTGTCGGTCGCGTCGAAGAGGTCGTGGGACCGGGCGGCGAGGGTGGCGCGGTCGGCCTCGGGAACGCCGAGGAGTTCGCAGACGACGGTGACGGGGAGGGGGATCGCCAGGTCCGCCACCAGGTCGATGTCCGTGCCGGGGCGCCAGCCGGTCATGAGCTCGTCCACGACCCGGGTGATGAAGGGGCGCAGTTCCCGGACGCGGCCCGTCGTGAACAGCCGGGTCGCCACCCGCCGGTGGCGCGTGTGCGCGGGCGGGTCGCTCGCCAGCATGTTGCGGGAGATCGCCGGGTGCAGGTCGCGGTTCGAGGGCCGGTCGGCGAAGAAGCGGGCCGTGTCCTTGGACAGGCCGGGGTCGGTGAACGCCTCGCGGGCCTCGGCATGGCCGGTGATCAGGTACGCGTGGTGTCCGCCGGAGCCGGTGGGGATGCGCTGCACCGGGCAGCCTTCGCGCAGCCGGTCGTAGGCGGGGTAGGGGTCGGCGAAGAAGCGCGGGTCGCGCAGCGGGTCCTGCCGGGGGGCGGTCACGAGGCAGCTCCCGTGTGCTCGGGTGCCGGGCGCCGCGCGTAGGCGTCCGCCACGAGCAGCAGCCACGCGGTCTCCGCCGGGAGGTCGCCCTTGCGGGAGCGGGTGCCGGCGGCGGGCGGGGCCTCGTCGCCGTCGAGGGGGAGCCCGGCGCGCTTCGCGTGGACGGCCGCCGCGATGACCGCGGCCTCCACCTCGGCGTCACCTTCGGGGGTGCCGGCCGTGCCCCGGCGGGCGGCCTCGGCGGCCGCGGCGTCGCGTACCGGGGCCTGACGGTACCGGCGCAGGGCCAGCACGCAGTCGTTGATCTCGATGACCCGGCGGTGGAGGTGGAAGTCGAGGTCGTGGCTGTCGGCCTCGGTGCCGCCGGGGTCGAGCACGACCTCGGGGACCGCCGAGGTGACCTCCCGCCACAGGGGTTCCAGCGCGCTGAACGAGTTGCGTTCCCAGCGGCGGCGGCGCAGTTGGCTGAGCGGCCACAGCAGGGCGGGGAGGGTCAGTCCGACGGTGATGAGGAGGACGGCGACGGCGGGCGCGGTGACGCTGAACGCGCAGCGGAAGGGGGTCAGCGGCGTCGAGCACCGGGCGCCGTCGGGTACGAGCCCGAGGCCGAGGCCGATGGAGACCAGGGCGAAGAGCTTGTACGCGGCGTACACGAGGGCGAAGCCACAGCCGACCGAGGTCGTGCGCAGGCCCCAGCGCTGACTGCGGCGGGTGGAGCGCTTGGACTGGGCCCAGGTCTGCAGCAGGAAGTCCTTGGCCGTGTACCCCAGGTAGGAGATGTAGATGAGTACGTAGCACGCGTACAACGCGGAGTTGCGCCCGGTGAGTTGTTCGGCGGCGAAGAAGGCGGTCATACCGGCGACGGCGATCGCCAGGGCGATGACGCGCAGTCGGATCTGCCGGCGGGCCCGTTCGCCGTCCAGGTTGAGCTGGAAGAGGAAGGCGAGGACCGAGGTGGCCGCCGTCAGGGTGAAGGTGTTGCTGAGCAGCCGGGCGACGTGGGGGACCACCGATTCGACCGCGCGTTCCACGGCGGGGGCGTAGGAGGCGAAGGCGAGGGCGAACGAGGTCAGCAGCGCCGCCATCGCCCAGGTGCCCGCGGGGCGGTGTCCGCCGCCTCCTCGCGCCACCCAGTAGGCGGCGAAGCACAGCAGCACGACGGCCGTGCCCGTGAACAGGATGTTGATCATTTCCGGTGGCGCTTCTTCCTGTGTGGCTTGGCGAACAGCGCGTCCCAGCTCTCGGCGCCGCTGGCGGGCCGGCTCGACGGGCCTTCCCTTCCCCGGTACATGAGTTGTCGGATCACGCTGGCCATCACCTCGGCCTCGCGTTCGTCCTCGCTGGTGTAGCTCGTCCGGCCGGACATGCGCTGTACGAGGGTGGGGTTGAACCCGATCGCGCGCAGGGAGTCCTGGTCCAGCTCCAGGCTGCCGGGGTGGTCGCAGATGATGTGGCTGATCTCGTGGGCCAGGATGTGGTTCTGGTGGAGGGGGGAGGTGGCCTCCTCGTAGAACAACAGGTCGGCGTCCGGGGTCTCCAGGCGGATGCCGCACGGGGCGTCCATGGCGCCCAGGGTGCTCAGGGGGCGCAGGATGATGGGGCGTCCGCGGTGTTCGGCCACGGCGTCGCGGAGGTCGCGGGTGCTGAAGCGGTGCGGGAGCCCAAGTGCCTCGATGCGCGCCTCACACGCGGCGCGAAGCTGCTCAAGGTCCATGTCCTCACTCTGTGACGCCGATCGGGGGTGGTCGGCCGGGTCGGACCTCTCCCTGGAAGCCCGGTACACGCGCCCCCATGCTGACATGTCCGCGACTGTGTTTTGAGGGCGGGGTGCCGGGCCCCTGCCGGGAAACGCCTGCTGCCCCCTGCCGGTGAGCGATCAGAGGGGGTGTCGTGGCGGAGCGTGGCGGGGGCCGGATGTCCGCGGCCGGGTGCGCGGTTCAGTCGTCCAGGTCGAGGCCCTGCGCAGGGTCGTCGGTGGTGAGTCCTTCGAGCTTCCGGGCCTGTTCGATCACGGTGGACAGCATCTTCAGACTGTCGACGCTCAGCCCGTTGGCGCGCAGGGCCACCTTGCGGACGTCCTGATCGCGCATGGCGGCGAGGAGGTCGATCTCCGCCCGGGTGCGTTCGGCCGCCGCGCTGTCGACGAAGTAGCCCGCCGGTACGCCGAAGAAGTCGGCCAGCGCCTTGATGGTGTGTCGCGTCGGGTTCCGCTTGGTACCGGTGCGCAGTTGCTGGATGGCACTCGCCGTCACCCCGCGCCCCTCTCCGGTCGCGGCCTTGCGGATTCCCTCGGCCACCTCCGCGTAGGTGTAGGGCCCGCGGGAAGGGGGGTGCACCGTGTGGAAGAGGTGGTCCAGGAGTTGGGCGAAGGTGGGCGACTGGTCATCCGCCACGTACACGACCTCCTTGCGTGATGCCGAGCCTTTGCCCACCACAGTGTTTCTCGAAGCCCTTCGGGCCGGCTCCGGCAACACTTTGGTTGACGCCGGTCAGTCACTCTGGTGTACGTTACCAATGCTTCGTCGCCACTGAAGTGTCGAGGGTGGTGGCGGCGGCGCCGTCCGGGTCGGGATCGAGCTTCACGGGGGTGGGCTCGGTCGACCCGGAGCGGCGGGGCGGGGGGTACCGTGCCCGGTGGGTGTCTACGGACTTGGTCACGCGCATCTCGGCGAGGCCGTCAGCCGCAGTTCAGGGTCTTAAGGGTCTCCGTCATGTACGTGCGCATGAACGCCTCGACGGCGGGCCGGAGGTCCCGGTTCTTCTTGTAGGCCCGCTTCGCCTGCACCGTGAGGGTGAAGTGGTCGCCGCCCGCCGTCTTGCACAGGGCGGTGGCTGTGGCGCCGTCGTTGCCGAGCACGGAATCCTCGAAGCCGAGATCCACCCGGGCCGGTTCTGTCAGCCCGATGACCGTGCTCTCGCGGGAAAGTGCCAGCAGGTCCCCCGGTGAGCCGTTGTGGAAGGCGAACCGGAAACCCAGCGCGCGCTCACCGTCCACGGACAGCACGCAGGGCGCCGTCCGCGCTTCCTGCCGGTCTACCCTGCTGCCCTCGACGATCTTGCCGCCAGGCCGCAGCAGGGGGCCGGACAGGTCCGGGGAGACGGGTGTGCCGCAGATCGTCTCCGGAAGGGCCTCGTCGGCGGTGTCGCAGGCCGCCAGGGACAACAGCAGGGCGGCACCCGCAGTGACCGCGGTCAGTGCCCGCCTCATTCGGCAGCTCCGCTCTCGGGCGGAGCGACGGCTTTGGCACGGTCCACGCCGGCCCCTGAGGCCTCGTCGATCCGTTCCTCGTATTCGAAACGGCTGGCGCCTGTGTTGTGCTGCTTCTCCCACTCGTCGACCAGCGCCATCAGCTGATTGTTGCGCTTCTCGAACGCGCTGTAGGACTTGTCCGCGA
Organism: Streptomyces subrutilus; assembly: GCF_001746425.1. GTDB lineage: Bacteria > Actinomycetota > Actinomycetes > Streptomycetales > Streptomycetaceae > Streptomyces > Streptomyces subrutilus_A. Next base: position 5,598,709 of record NZ_MEHK01000001.1, read on the forward strand.
ACTCCTGGTCGATGTGCTTCTGCTCGTCGGCCTGCCACTTGTCGACCACGTAGTCGAAGCCGGCCTGGACCTCCGCGTCATAGGCGGGCAGGTAGCCGATCGCCGTGTCGAATATCCACTTCTCGTTCCAGGCAGCCGTCTCGGCCGGTCCGACGGCCGCGGTGCGGGCCTCCTCCAGGAAGCCCACCGTGCGTCCGGCCCGCAGCAGCGACTCCTCCGGGTGCTTCTGGCCCGCCTCGTGGATGTCGGCGACCATGGCCTGGTTGATCCCGTAGTTCAGGTTCCCGTAGGCCTCCTGGTCCTTGGAGACCTGCTTGATGACCTCGTACATGTCGTTCTGCGGCACCGGCAGGGAGCGCATGTCCACGCTGCTGGTGACCTCGTGCACCGTGCCGGCATGGTTGACGAGGACGTTCGCCATCGGCTCGCGCAGCGCTTCGGGAAGGTCGTCGCCTGCCTTCGCGAACTGGTCGATCGCGTTCTTGAAGACGGCCTTGTTGTCCGCCGTGTGCTCGACGAACTTCTGGTTCTCCGCCGACGGGTCGATACCCGTGGCACCGGCCTGCAGCGCGGCGGCCAAGCCCGCGCGGTCGTCCTTGTCGACGCCGGCGGAGTAATGGGTGGAGTTGCCGTGCTCGTGCGCCTCCAGCACCACCTCCCAGTTGCGCCCCATGAGGTGCTTCATCCGGTCCTCGTCCTTGAGGTAGGACGCCGAGGCCGCCGGGTCGTGGCTCATGACGCCGAGCAGGCCGTCCATCGGGTCGTTGGCGAACCAGCCGGTCCGCTCCCCGCTGTACTCGCCGCCCTTCATGACCCAGATGTCGTCCCGGCCCTTCTCCGCCTTCATGATGTCGTCGCCCATGTCGTGCAGGAACTGCTTCGAGTAGTCCCCGCCGCCCTGGCTCATCAGCGTGACCAGCGACTGGTAGCCGTACGCCTTCTCCAGCCGCAGATCCGTGAAGGAGGTGTTGCGGCGCTCGAGGCCCTCCTTCTGCATGTCGGCCCGGAACTTCTTGTAGACCTCCGACTTCGGGTCCTGCGTCGCCGAGGCGAGCGTGGCCCCCAAGCCCTTCTGCAGAGCCGTGTAGTCCGCCTTGTTCGACGGGTTCTTGACGTGGATCTGATCGTTGAGCCGGTTCGTCAGCTCGATCGTGCCCTTCGCGCCCAGCCCGTTGATGAACACCTGGCTGAACTCGGGCTTGCCCGAGTTGTCGCGGAAGGAGCGCTGAAGCTCCGCCATCTCGGCCGCCGGGATCTTCTCGCCGCCCGCCAGACGGGTCGCGATGCTCTCCGCGTTCCGCGCTTCGTACACCTCCACGTCGCCCTGCGCCGTGCCGTTGAAGCCGGTGCCGAACGTGGTGTCGTTCTTTTCGCCGTAGCCGTCCGCGCAGGCCGCCTCCAGCGCGATCTTCACACCTTGGTCGGCGTCGTCGAGGGCCTTGACCGCGCTTTCTATGTGCTGCGACCAGGAGTTCTCGACGTTCTTCAGGTCCGGGTCGTGCCGGGCGGCGTTGGCCGTGCCGGCGTCCGCCTTGGAGAAGTCGAAGGTGCACCGGCCCTGGTCGGACACCTTCATACCGGCCTTCACCGCGTCGTCGCGGGCGGATTCGACCTTCTTCTTCAGGTCGGTGAACTGCTCGTGCGCGTCACGCAGCAGGCCGGCGATCGCCTTCGCCTGCGTCTGCGCGGCCGAGTACTCGTAGCGGGTGCCGGCGAAGTTGGTGCGGGCCGCACCCACGCTCACACCCGTCCAGGCCTGACCCCCCATGGTGATCTTCTGGACGCTGTCCCGGTAGCGGTCCTCGACCTTCTTGAACTCCCCGGCCATGTCGTCCCATTTGCCGGCGGCCGTGGTGAGGTGTCCGAAGTCGGTCGTCATGACCTGGTGGTATGTCAGCATCGAGCTCGTCCGCCGCCTAGATTCCGTGCAGTTTCGAGTCCGGGGACGGCTTCAGGATGCCGAAGCCCTCGCCCGTCGCGATGTCGTTGCGCAGGAACAGGTTCGAGGTCCCGCGCAGCGCGGTCTTCTCCGAGGCCAGCCGGCCCATCAACCCGGCCACCTGCCGGTCCCAGGTCTCCTGCACCTTCTTCAGACCGGCCGCCGTGCTCCAGCCGTCGAAGGCCTTGACCGCGCCGTTCGAAGCCTCGTCCGCCTGCTCCGCGGCCTTCTTGGTGCTCGGCTCCAGGTCGTTCTCGATGGTGTTGGCCGCGGCCTTCTTCTCCGCGGGGGTGGAGCCGAAGTCCCCGGTGCCGGTGAGGGCCGGGCCAGGGGGCGGGCCGGAGTTCAGCCGCATCGCCGCCTGATCCGCCGCGGTGGACCTCGCACGGCCCCAGTCCTCTTCGAACCCCATGGTGGTCTGTCTCCCCCGTCGCCCGTCGCCCGTCACCGATCAGCACGCTTCTTCGACGCTACCAGGGCCGCGGGGCGCCGCCCGACTGCTCCTGTCCGTGCTCCAGGGGTGTGATCACGGTCAAACCCGCTTGTTCGTCAGCGCCGTCTGGTAAGTCTGTCGGCAGTCGTGATCGACGCTCAGGGGGTTGGGGATGGGAATGGCCGAACAGCCCGTGTTTCTGCTGGGCGAGGGGCTGAGTGCTCTCGAGCCTGCCGCCTTCGATACCGAGGTCGAGTTCCAGGCGTTGCTGGCACGCCATCCCCGCATCCTGGACTTCGGTTCGCTCGCCGACGGCCGGCCCCTTCGGCTCTTTCTCGTGGCGCGCGAAATGAGGGTCCCCACCGGCAGCGAGAGCGGCGCCGCCTACTGGTTGGACCACTTGTTCGTGGACGCGGACGGGGTGCCGACCCTGGTGGAGGTCAAGAGGGCAGCCGACACCCGCGTACGACGGGAAGTCGTGGGCCAGATGCTCGACTACGCGGCCAACGGAGCGCGCTACTGGCCTGCCGCGCTGCTCCAGCGGACCTTCGAGGAAACCTGCGCGATGGACGGGCGGCCTCTCGAGGACGCCTACAGGGAGCTGCTGGGCGGCCAGTCGCCCGAGGAGTTCTGGGTGACGGTCGAGGAGCGGCTGGGGGCCGGTCGGATGCGGTTGCTCTTCGTGGCGGACCGGATCCCTCTGGAGCTGAGGGCCATTGTCGAGTTCCTGAACCGTCAGCTGCGGCAGACCGATGTCTACGCCGTCGAGCTGACCCAGTACCGGGGCAGCGGTGATCACCGTGTGCTCGTCCCGCGGGTCCACGGCGAGGTGGCCACGGCGAACAAGACGCAGTCGAGGCCGGGCCAGGCGGCCCGGAGGTGGACAAGGGCGGACATGGAGGCGGCGCTGGAGAACCGCAGCCCAGAGCAGCGGCAGGCAGCCCTCGCGTTGCTCGATCACGCGGAGGCGGCGGGGCGCACGGTGGGGAACAGGGCCGCATATCCCAGTGTCTCCGTCTCCTTTCCGGCCTCGGGAAGGGAGGTTCCCGTCTGGACGCTGTCACTGCGCGAGGATCCGGACAAGGACGACCTCGCCTTCAGCTTCGGGTCGATCACCCACCACCTGGGACGCGACGCGACGTCTGCCTTCGCGGACGCCCTGCCGGTGGTGGAAGGCCTTCGGCAGAAGATCGCGACGCAGATGGACAAGGGCTTCACCGGCTGGCCGACGGTCCCGCTGGCAGCACTGTCCACCCAGCCGGCGGCGCTGCGGCAGGTATGCGCGGCCGTCGAGCAGCTGATGGGCGAAGGCAGCGCCCGCTGACGTCGCCGGCGCGCGACGCAGCCCGGGTCAGCGGGCCACCGGGAGGCCCGTGGGTTCCTTGATGCGCTTCATGATGATCTGGGAGTTGACCTCCGTCACGCCGGAGAGGGCCGTCAGTTTTTCGATCCAGAGGCGTTCGTACGCGCGGAGGTCCGCGACCGCGATGCGCAGCAGGCAGCCCGGGCTGCCGAAGAGGCGGTAGGCCTCGATCACGTCCGGGATGTCCTGGAGGGCCGCCTCGAAGGCCTCCACCGCTTCGCGGTCGCGGCGGACCTCGACCGAGACGAGCACCTCGAAGCCGCGGCCGACCGCCTCGGGGGAGATCACGGCGCGGTAGCCCTGGATCACCCCGTCCTGTTCCAGCTGGCGCACGCGGCGCATGCAGGGGGAGGGGGTCAGTCCGACCCGCTGGGCGAGTTCCTGGTTGCTCAGGCGGCCGTCCGCCTGGAGCTCGCGCAAGATATCGCGGTCGATGGAATCCATGGCGCAATTATTGCGTAGGAGAGTCCAGCGGGAGCGCTTGAAGAAGCAATCGCATTGCGCGTAGATCTCTCTATCATTGCCGTTTCAGTACACACGTGCGAGTGAGAGGTGGCCGCGGCCATGGGGCGCATCGTCGTCATCAGCACCGGCGGAACGATAGCCAGCCGTTGGCAGGGCTCCGGATTCGCGGCGGACGCCGACGGCAGTGAGGTCATGGCCACCGCGCCGCTGCCCGAGGGCATCACCGTCGAGGTGGTGGACCTGTTCAGCGTGAACAGCCCGCGGCTCACCACCGCCCACCAGCTGACCCTGCTGCGCACCGTGCACGAGGTGCTCGCCGACCCCGGTGTCGACGGCATCGTCGTCACCCACGGCACGGACACCCTGGAGGAGTCGGCGTTCCTCGTCGACCTGCACCACCACGACGCGCGTTCCGTGGTGTTCACCGGTTCGCAGCGGCCCATGGGCACCGCGGACGGGGACGGGCCGGAGAACCTGTACGACGCGCTGCTCACCGCCGCGACCACGCGCGGGCTGGGCGTGCTGGTCGCGTTCGCGGGGCGGGTGCATGCCGCGCGGGGCACGGTGAAGACGCAGGCGGTGGCGCTGGACGCGTTCGCCGACCCGTCGAAGGAACTGCTCGGGAAGATCGGCTTCGGCAAGGTCGCCATCCTGCGCACGCCGCAGCGGCCGGCGCCGCTGGCGCTGCCGGCCATGCCGGAGCTGCCGCCGCGGGTGGACGTGGTGGTGCACCACGCCGACGGCGACGCGGTGCTGCTGAACGCGGCGGTGGCGGCCGGTGCGCGGGGTGTCGTCCTGGTCGGGACGGGCGCGGGCAACGCGACGCCCGAGATCGTGGACGCGGTGAAGGCCGCCGTGGGGCGCGGGGTGCTGGTCGCGCTGACCACGCGGGTGATGGCGGGGCCGGTCACCGAGATCTACACGCACGGCGGGGCCGTGGATCTGGTGGCGGCGGGTGCGGTGCCGGCGGGGACGCTGCGGGCGGGGCAGGCGCGGATCGCCGTGCTGTCGGCGCTGCTCGCCTCCGGCGAGGTTGATGAGCAGGTTCGGATTCTGCGCGAGGTGCTGGGGGCGCCGAGGTCGGTGCTGGTCGGGGCGTAGCCCCGCCGCCCTGAGGGCCCCGGCTGCCGGGGCTCCGCCCCAGGCCCCGCCGAACGCTCGCTGGGCGGGATGTGGCTCGGGGGGCCTGCGGGTCCGGCGTGATGTGCGGGCCCGCTGCCGGGGCTCCGCCCCAGGCCCGCGCTTCAAGCGCCGGCGGGCTGGGGTGCGGCGCCGTTGCCGGGGCTCCGCCCCAGACCCCGCGCCTCACACGCCGGCGGGGCTGGGAGCGGGTTCAGGCTCCGAAGGCCGCCAGGATCCGGTCCGCCGCCGATGTCGGCGTGACCGTGCCCGCGCGGACCGAGGCCTCCAGGGACGGGGCCAGGGAGCGGACCGCCGGGTTCGCGCGGAGGCGGTCCAGGAGTTCGTCGCGGACCATCGACCACGTCCACTCCACCTGCTGGGCCGCCCGCTTCGCGGCCAGTCGGCCGTTCGCGTCCAGCAGCCGGCGGTGTTGTTCGAGGCGGTTCCAGATTTCGTCGAGGCCCGCCGACTCCCGTGCGCTGCACGTCAGCACCGGCGGGGTCCAGGCCGCGTCCGCCGGGTGCATCAGCCGCAGTGCGCCCGAAAGTTCGCGCGCCGCGGCCTTCGCGTCGCGCTCGTGCGGGCCGTCCGCCTTGTTGACCGCCAGGACGTCGGCCAGTTCCAGGACGCCCTTCTTGATGCCCTGCAGCTGGTCGCCCGTACGGGCCAGGGACAGGAGGAGGAAGGAGTCGACCATGCCCGCCACCGTGGTCTCGGACTGGCCGACGCCCACCGTCTCGACGAGGACCACGTCGTAGCCCGCCGCCTCCATGACGATCATCGACTCGCGGGTGGCCTTCGCGACCCCGCCCAGGGTCCCCGCGGACGGGGAGGGGCGGACGAACGCCGCCGGGTCCACGGCGAGCCGCTCCATCCGCGTCTTGTCGCCGAGGATGGAGCCCCCCGTGCGCTTCGACGAGGGGTCCACCGCCAGGACCGCGACGCGGTGGCCCAGCCCCGTCAGCATCGTGCCGAACGCGTCGATGAAGGTGGACTTGCCCACCCCCGGCACCCCGCTGATCCCGATCCGGCGCGCCTTCCCCGCATGGGGCAGGAGCTCCGTCAACAGCTCCTGGGCCAGCGCCCGGTGGGCGGGCAGGGTGGACTCGACGAGGGTGATCGCCCGTGCGATGAACGAGCGCTTCCCGTCGAGCACGCCCTTCGCGTACGCCTCGATGTCGATCTTCGGCACCGGCGGCCGCCTACAGCTCGTGGCCCAGATCCGCGGCGAGCCGCGTCACCAGGTCGTGGGCCGCGTCGGGGATGACCGTGCCCGGCGGGAACACCGCCGTCGCGCCCATCTCCAGGAGCGTCGGCACGTCGGCCGGCGGGATGACCCCGCCCACCACGATCATGATGTCCTCGCGGCCCTCCTCCGCCAACTGCTGGCGCAGCGCCGGTACGAGGGTCAGGTGGCCGGCCGCGAGGGAGGAGACGCCCACGACGTGGACGTCGGCCTCGACGGCCTGGCGGGCCACCTCCGCCGGGGTCTGGAACAGCGGGCCGACGTCCACGTCGAAGCCCAGGTCGGCGAACGCCGTCGCGATCACCTTCTGGCCGCGGTCGTGGCCGTCCTGGCCCATCTTGGCGACCAGGATGCGCGGACGGCGGCCCTCCGCCTCCTCGAAGCGGTCGACGAGCGCACGGGTGCGCTCCACGGACGGGGACTCGCCTGCTTCGGTGCGGTACACACCCGAGATCGTACGGATCTGGCTCGCGTGCCGCCCGTACACCTTCTCCAGTGCGTCCGAGATCTCACCCACGGTAGCCTTGGCGCGCGCCGCGTCCACCGCCAGGGCGAGCAGGTTGCCCTCCAGGCCCTGGCCCGACGAGCCGCGCTCCGCCGCGTTCGTCAGCGCCCGCAGCGCGTCCTGCGTGACCGCCTCGTCGCGCTCCTCGCGCAGCCGGCGCAGCTTGGCGATCTGCTGGGTGCGCACCGAGGAGTTGTCGACCTTCAGAACGTCGATCGCCTCGTCGTTCTCCACGCGGTACTTGTTCACGCCGATCACCGGCTGCCGGCCCGAGTCGATCCGCGCCTGCGTACGGGCCGCGGCCTCCTCGACGCGCAGCTTCGGGATGCCCGCGTCGATGGCCTGCGCCATGCCGCCGGCCGCCTCGACCTCCTGGATGTGCTGCCAGGCCCGCCGCGCCAGGTCGTACGTCAGCTTCTCGACGTACGCGCTGCCACCCCACGGGTCGATCGACCGGCAGGTCCCCGACTCCTGCTGGAGCAGCAGCTGGGTGTTGCGGGCGATGCGCGCCGAGAAGTCCGTCGGCAGCGCGAGCGCCTCGTCGAGGGCGTTGGTGTGCAGCGACTGGGTGTGGCCCTGGGTCGCGGCCATCGCCTCGACGCACGTGCGCGTGACGTTGTTGAAGACGTCCTGCGCGGTCAGCGACCAGCCCGAGGTCTGCGAATGGGTGCGCAGCGACAGCGACTTGGCGTTCTGCGGGTCGAACTGCTTGACCAGGCGCGCCCACAGCAGGCGGGCGGCGCGCAGCTTCGCGACCTCCATGAAGAAGTTCATGCCGATCGCCCAGAAGAAGGACAGGCGCGGCGCGAACGCGTCCACGTTCAGCCCGACGGCCTGGCCGGCACGCAGGTACTCCACGCCGTCGGCGAGGGTGTACGCGAGCTCCAGGTCGGCCGTGGCCCCGGCCTCCTGGATGTGGTAGCCGGAGATGGAGATCGAGTTGTACCGCGGCATCTTCTGCGAGGTGAACGAGAAGATGTCGGAGATGATCCGCATCGAGGGCTTGGGGGGGTAGATATAGGTGTTGCGGACCATGAACTCCTTGAGGATGTCGTTCTGGATGGTCCCGGCGAGCTTGTCGGGGGAGACGCCCTGCTCCTCCGCCGCCACGATGTAGAGGGCGAGGACGGGCAGCACCGCGCCGTTCATCGTCATCGACACCGACATCTTGTCCAGCGGGATCCCGTCGAACAGCTGCCGCATGTCGTAGATCGAGTCGATCGCCACGCCCGCCATGCCGACGTCGCCGGTCACCCGCGGGTGGTCGCTGTCGTAGCCGCGGTGCGTCGGCAGGTCGAAGGCGACCGACAGGCCCTTCTGGCCGGCGGCCAGGTTGCGCCGGTAGAAGGCGTTCGACTCCTCGGCCGTGGAGAAGCCCGCGTACTGCCGGATCGTCCAGGGCTGGTTGACGTACATCGTCGGGTACGGGCCGCGCAGGTACGGGGCCACGCCCGGGTACGTCTCGAGGAAGTCCAGGCCCTCCACGTCCCGCCCCGTGTACAGCGGCTTGACGCCGATGCCCTCGGGGGTCTCCCACAGCAGGTCCGCGGCCGCGGTGCCGGTGGACTCCTTCACCGAGGCGCGCCACTGGTCCTCGGAGACCCCGGCGGCGGCGGTGGGGCCGAGCGCCAGCTCGGAGAAATCGGGGATGCTCAAGACGGCACTCCCATCCGGTCGAGTACGGAGGAGAGCACGGCGACGGCGTCACAGCCGGCGAAGACGTACTCGTCCACGGAAGCCTCTGCGGTGCCGGGCCTGCCGGCGAGGAACACGGTCGTGGCGCCCGCCGCGCGCAGCGCGCCGGCCACCGCCTCGGCGTGCTCCTCGTACAGCGCGTCGCTGGAGCAGAGCACGGCCATGCCGTCCGCGCCGCTCGCGGTGTAGGCCTCGGCGGCCGTGGCCGCGTCGACCGACACGGGGTCGTGCACCGGTTCGATGCCGCCCGCCTGGAAGAGGTTGGAGGCGAAGGTGGCGCGTGCGGTGTGCGCCGCCGCCGGGCCCAGTGCGGCCAGGAAGATCCGCGGCCGGGCGCCGGTCGCGGCCAGGTGTGCGTCGCTGCGGGTGCGCAGGGCCTCGTACGCCTCGTCGCGCCGGACGCGCGGCAGGCCGCCGGCGGGCGCGGGCGGCGCGCTCTCGCGCACGACCGGCTTCTCCGACAGCAGCGGGAACTCGCTGACACCGGTGATCGGCTCGCGGCGCTTGGCCAGCTTCTTCGAGCGGGCGGCCCAGGTGGCGGCGAGCCGCTCGGCGACCAGCCCGGAGCGCAGGGCGGCGGCCTGGCCGCCGGACTTCTCCAGGGTCTGGAAGAACTCCCAGGCGGCGTGGGCGAGTTCGTCCGTGAGCCGCTCGACGTAGTACGAGCCGCCGGCCGGGTCGATCACCCGGGCCAGGTGGGACTCCTCCAGCAGGATGGTGGAGGTGTTGCGGGCGATCCGGCGCGCGAAGGCGTCCGGCAGGCCCAGCTCGTGGTCGAAGGGGAGCACGGTCACCGCGTCCGCGCCGCCGACGCCCGCGGCCATGCAGGCCACGGTGGTGCGGAGCATGTTCACCCACGGGTCGCGGCGGGTCATCATCACCGGCGAGGTCACCGCGTGCTGGTACTGGGCGCCCGCCGCCGGAGCCCCCGAGGCCTCGGCGACACGGGACCACAGGCGGCGCGCGGCGCGCAGCTTGGCGATGGTGAGGAACTGGTCGGCGGTGGCCGCGTAGCGGAACTCCAGCTGGCCCAGGGCCGCTTCGGTGCTCAGCCCGGCCCCGGTGAGGGCGCGCAGGTACGCGACACCGGTGGCCAGGGACAGCGCCAGCTCCTCGGCGGCGCTGCCGCCGGCCTCGTGGTAGGGCAGGGAGTCGACGGTCAGCGCCCGCACCCCGGGCCAGCCGGCGGCGGCCTCCAGGGCCAGCTCCACGGCGCCCGCCGGGTCGAGGGCCTCACCGGTGCGGGCCTCGTGCCCCAGCGGGTCGGCGCCGAGGCAGGCTCGCGCGGCCTCGGGGGAGACGCCGCGCTCGGCGTACAGGGCCAGCAGCGAACGGGCGGCCTCGGCGTAGTCGGCGCCGGCGTCCAGGACGACCGGGGCGAGGTCGAGGTAGACCCCCTCCAGGGCGCGACCGAGACCCTCGGCCGGGATGCCGGAGCGGCCGGTGGGCAGCCAGAGGGAGGTGACCCCGTTCTCCAGATCGGCGAGCGCGGCCTCGTTCAGGCGCGCCGGATCGGTGCCCACCAGGCGCTGGCGCACGTCCCAGCCGTTCGCGGTGGTGCCCTCCGGCCTGCCGCCCCGTACGAAGGGGGCGAATCCGGGGAAACCGGTGTCGGCGACCGACCCCTCGGGCGGCGCGGTGTACAGCGGGCGGGTGGTGAGCCCGTCCTCGAGCTGGGTGGACAACGCTTCTTCAGCGGCCTCGCCGGAGGCTTCCTTGCCCGACTTGCGCAGTACGCCCTCTACAAGGCGCTGCCACTGCTCATGTGTCGCGGCAGGGAACTCGGCGGCCAGGGAGAGCCCGTCGTCAGGCAGGACCGTCATGGCCTCGAATGTAGGGGAGGACGCTCAAGTGGCACTACACCGACGGGTGTGATCTCGCCCTCTCATGTGAGCGGCGCGGATCCCGGAACACGCGGCTGAGCAGCACCGTTGCGGCCGGTTCCGGGAGCGGGCCCGAATCCGCGTCCGGCGCCGGGGCGTCGCGGGCGGGGGCGGGCGCGCCCGGCGGGGCCGCGGAGGTGCGGATCCGCCGAAGCCGGCGCTCGTGCGCGACGCCCCGAGGACCCGGCCGCCAGCAAGACCGGCCGCATCGCAGACACCCGACAGAACGGGCCCCGGCACGGCTCCGCTGCGCGGGCTCGACGGGGGTCGCCGTGCGGGCCCGGTCCGGGCCGCGCCGCGGAGTGCGACACACGGCCCGGGGGCGAGGCCCGGGCCGGCCCCGGGGGCGGCGCCCGGACGTCACACCGTCAGCACGATCTTGCCCCGGGTCCGGCCCGAGGCGCTCAGTTCCCACGCCTTGGCGGCCTCGGCGAGCGGCAGCGCGTGCTCGACGTTGACCGTCAGCCGGCCGCTGTCCGCGAGCACGGCCAGGAAGGTCAGGTCCGAGGTGTCGGGCCGTACCCACAGCTGGTGCGCGCCCTTGGCGGCAGCCTCGTAGTCGGCGATGGACACCACCCGGTCGCGCTCCTTGACCAGCGACTGCAGCACCTCGACGGCGCCGTCGCCGTGGAAGTCGAGGCCCGCGTCGATGCCCTCGGGCGCCAGCTCGCGGATGCGGTCGGCCAGCCCGTCCCCGTACAGGACCGGCTCGGCGCCGAGGGAGCGCAGGTAGTCGTGGTTGTGGGCGCCGGCCGTACCGATCACGCGCAGGCCGAGGGCTACCGCGATCTGCACGCCCAGGGAGCCGGTGCCCCCGGCCGCGGAGTGGATGACGACGGTCTCGCCGGCCTCGACGTTCACGCGCCGGAGCGACTGGTAGGCGGTGAGCCCGGCCAGCGGGATGCCGGCGGCCTGCTCGAACGTCAGCTCGCGCGGCTTGGGCGCGAGGGTCCGCACGGGGGCGGTGACCAGTTCGGCGTACGTGCCGAGCTCGGTCCACTCCTTGCGGACGTACCCGTAGACCTCGTCGCCGACGGCGTAGTCGAAGGTGTCCGGGCCGACCGCCTCGACGACTCCGGCGACGTCCCATCCGGGTATGACGGGGAAGCGGACTTCGAGGATCGGGTCGAGGTATCCGGCGGCGAGCTTCCAGTCCACCGGGTTGACCCCGGCGGCCTTCACGCGGACGAGGACCTCGCCCGGTCCGACCTTGGGATCCGGTGCGTCAACGAGTTCGAGAGCGGCGGCGGTTCCGTATGCGCTGTAGCTGATGGCCTTCATGATCACCGCCAACCGGGTGCGGGTGTCCGCTATTCCCGGCGGACGGCCCGCCGAGGGCCGCGCCGTCGCTTTCCGGCCAGGGGCGGGGCCGGGTGGGCGGCCGGGTTCAGGCGGGCAGGGTGTTGCGGTGCGAGCGCCGCCGGGCCGCGCTGAACAGGGCCTGGATCTGGGCGCCCGACTGCTCCACGTCGTCGAGCGGCGAGGGGAAGGGCAGCCGTACGTCGCGGTGGCCGCCGCGCTCCTCGAGCCGCAGCGTGATCCCGTACCGGTCCATGGCGACGGGCAGCGCGCGGAGCACCGAGGCGGTGGGCAGCGGCTGGACCAGGCGCAGCAGCAGGGTGACGAGGTCCGGGTGGTCGTCGAGGAGGTGCGTGAGCATGCCGGCCTCGTAGGGGGCCAGCGGGTCGGGGCGGGCCGCGTCCAGTTCGTCGAGCCCGATGCACGAGAGGCCCTCCGCCGTCTCCAGGACGGCCTGTCCGAACTCCATGCAGGTGCTCTCGTGTCCGAGGCCGGCGCTGTCGCCGGCGTACGGGGTGAGCAGGCGGCCCACGATGGTCACCCGGGCCCGTACCCGGTCGCGCACCGGGGTCGGGGCGATGTCGGTGAACTCCAGCCGGATCGCGGCCCGGTGCTCGGCGTCGCCGCCCGGTTCGGCGGGATGCAGGTGCAGGCGGCCCATCGGGTCGCCGCCGTCGAGGTGGCGGACTTCGGAGCGCAGGCCGTCGGTGACCGCGGTCATGGAGTGGGCCGCGGCCAGGATCGACCGCACCCGTTCGGCGTCGGTGGGCCGGGCGGGTGCGGTGGCGGGGGCACCGGACATGCGCATCTGCGTCTCTCCATCATCGCGAGAACTTAGGTTTGCCTAACCTAACTCATTTCGCTCGTCGGGAGTAGCCGGTCTGGTCCGTGTCGGTGTTGGGCTGAACGGGTGAAACGCGAGAGGATAGGGGGATGCACATGAAGCGCGTGGTCGAGGCGGTCCGGTGAGCAGGTACGACGTCACCGACGAACAGTGGGAGGGGCTCGCGCAGGTGGTCCCCCTGCGCAGCCGCAACGAGTGGCCCTCCCGGGTGGACCACCGCACCATCCCCACGGCGCCGGGGGCGTCGGCGGCGGAGCAGCGGCGCTTCGTGGTGATCCGGGTTCAGATCTTCGCGGACGCGCGGGAGGTGGCGGAGTACCTGATCGCGCAGATCCCGGTGCTGCTGGACCTGACCGGGGCCGACAGCGAAGTGGCCAAGCGGATCCTGGACTTCAGCAGTGGTGTGGTCTTCGGGCTGGGCAGCGGGATGCACCGGGTGGACCGGAACGTCTTCCTGCTGGCGCCGGTGGGGACCGAGGTCGAGGGGATCGCGGCGGCGGCCGTCCCCCGATCGTAGGAAGGTCGCCGCGAGGTAACGGTTCACCGAGCCCCCGCCGGGCCCGGCGGCCCTACCGTCCGCCGCATGGACGCCCCCCGCCCTCCCGTAGCCGCCCCCGCCGGGCCCCCCGCCCCGCGCGCCGCCGCCCCCGCCGCCCCAAGCCCCGCCACCCCAAGCCCCGCCACCCCAAGCCCCGCCGCCCCGCGCGCCGCCGCCCTCCCCGTGCCGTCCGCCGCCGGGCTCGGCACCCCGCGCCCCGCCGGGCCTCCGGCTGCCGGGTCCGCGGCCGCTGATGCCGAGCGGCCGGTGGTTCTTCCCGCGCCCCGTTCCGCGGCGGTTGCCGCCGGGCCTGCGGCGGCGCGCCGGTCCGCCGCCGCCGTGGACGCCGTGCCCGCGGCTGCCGGGGCCGCGGGCGTCGGGGGTGGGGCCTGCGCCGTGCGCCCCGTTGTTCGCGCCGTCGGGCCCGCCGGCGAGGCCGCCGTCGCGTTAGCCGGGGGCGGGCGGGCGGCCGTGCCCGCGCAGGGTGGGCGGCTTCAGCGGCCCGGGGTCACCGAGCTGCGGCTGTCCGCGTTCGGGCCGCACCGCGGTGCCGCCTTCGCGCTCGGGCCCGTCACCCTCCTCGCCGGGGCCAGCGGCAGCGGCAAGTCCCAGGCCCTGGCCGCCTACGAGGCCCTCGCCGCGCTCGGCTCCGGAGCCACCCTCGAGGAGGCCTTCCCCGACGCCGCCGCCCGCATCCCCGACCGGGCCGCCCCCGACGCCGACGGGCGGCGCGGCTTCCGCATCGGCTGCACGGTCGACGGCCCCGCCGGACCGGTCCGCCTCGACCTCGCCGTCCAGGCCGAGCCCACCCTGCGCATCGTCGGCGAACGGCTCGCGCAGGCGGGCCAGATCCTGCTCGCGACGGCCCTGCGCGACCCCGGCCGGCGCTCCGTACAAGGCGCCTGGCTGACCGGCGGCGCCATCGGCGTCACCCGGGCCCCGCTGCCGGACGACCGGCTCGGCACGGCCCTGCTCCCGCTCCGCGTGGCCGGCGCGACGGCCGGCCAGCGCCAGGTCCTGGCCGCCGCCGAGCAGGTCGTGGTGGCGCTGCGCTCGGTGTTCCCCTGCGACCCCCGGCCCGGCCTGATGCGCGCGCCGGTCCCGCCGGGGGAGGGCCGGCTGCTCGGCGACTGCGCCAACCTGGCCGACGTCCTGCGCCGGACCCGCCACGAATGCGGCACCCGCTACGCGCTGCTGGCCGAGGCCGCCCGCACCGGCTGCGCGGGACCGGTCGCCGGCCTGGACGTACGGGCCCCCGCCGACGGCCCCGTCTCGGCGGTCCTGGACCGGGGCCCCGGCCGGCCCGCCACCGAACTGGCCCGCCTCGGCGCGGGCGAGCTGCGCTTCCTCGCCCTGGCGCTGGTCCTGCTCACCGGCCCGGGGGTGCTCGCCATGGACCCGGCCGCCGAACTGCTCGACGCCCAGCAGGCGCTGACGGTCCTGGCGGACGGCTTCGACCGCGGCCTGGACCGCCGGCAGAGCGCCGAGCTGCTGCGCCTGGCCCTGCTGTCGTGCGGGCGCGGGCACGTCCGGCTGATGGCGGCGGTGGGGGAGGAGACCGCGGCGGCCGCCCGCCTGCTGGCGGGGGTCACGGTGGTAGACCTGTGAGCCATGAGCGACACCAAGGACACCGACGACTCGGACGACGTGAACGGCAACGACAACGCGGACACCGGCGAGCCGCGCCCCGCTCCCCGCGATCAGCGCCTCGACCTGCTGCAGCGCAGGCTCGCCGACTTCGCCGCGGCACGCGGCTGGGAGCCGTACCACACGCCCAAGAACCTGGCGGTGGCGCTGAGCGTGGAGGCGGCCGAACTGGTCGAGATCTTCCAATGGCTGACGCCCGAACAGTCGGCGAAGGTCATGGAGAAGCCGGAAACCGCCCACCGCGTGGCCGATGAGGTCGCCGACGTGCTCGCGTATCTCCTGCAGTTCTGTGAGGTTCTCGGGGTGGACGTGCTGGATGCGCTCGCCGCGAAGATCGAGAGGAACGAGCTCCGCTTCCCCGTACCGGGCGAACCGACCGCGCATCGTCACTCTTCGGAGTGATGGACTCTTCCACAATCACATTTGTGTCCACATTTTCCGAATACCCCTGGCTTTACTGACTCGTTGCCCTCACTCTGGGTAGTGGTGAGATAAGCGGGATGGCGGGATGTCGTGCGGACGGGGGACGGCATATGGATGCGGTACGGCTCATCGCGGCCGGTCGGCACACGCTGGCACAGAGCGGGGCTGCGTGGGACATCGTGGGCGAGGCCTGGCAGGCCCAGGCACTCGCGCAGGGCGTAGGGAGCTACCTGGCGGTCACCGGGCCGCCGGAGATGAGAGCGGAGGCACGGGGACTGGGGGAAGCGGGAGGCAGAGGCTGCGGGGTGATCGACCGGGCGGCCGTGCGCGGAGAGGGCAGCGCGCCCGAATACCCGGCGCGGGCCGCGCAGTTGACACAGGTCACGGATGTCCGGCAGGCGCTGCTCGGACTCCAGGCGCTGCTCGGCGAAGTGGGCATAGCCCTGGTCGGGGTGGCCTGCGGGACGGACGACGAGACCCTGTACTGGCAGTGCATAGAGTCGATCGACGCGGCCGACGAGACGAGCGACCGGGTCCGGGCGATCCTGCGCCGCATGACGGTGCGCGAACGGGGCTCCGCCTCGGGCGTGGCCTGAGGTGCCGCCCGGGCCGTCGCCCGCGAGGGCACACGGGCCCCGCCGCGCGCGACGGGACCCGCACGGTCACGGCGACCGGTAGGACGGGCGCTCGCCCTCGGGGGCGGGCGTGCCCGGGGCGCGGTCGGTGGAGGACTGGAGGTCGGCGTCGAGCCGGGACAGGTCGGCGTTCAGCGCCGCCATCAGCTCTTCCATCTGCTGCAGGAGGCCCTTCGGTGCGCCGCCCGCGGCGGGAACAGCGGACTCCTGGAGTGCTTCCTCGTGCGCTGCCTGTCCGGACTGTCCGGTCTGTCGGTGGGTCTCCGGCACGACCTCGTGGGACATGGCGGCCTCCTCGGCCCTGGCCCTTCCTGGGCGGAAGGGCGCGGTGGACGCACGGGCGATACTGCCGCCGGCGCGCGGGCCGGGCGGTCCGGCTCCGTCCGAGCCAACGATCCCCCTCCGGGGTGGTCACTGGCGGCGTCCGGGGTGGACCGTCCGGTTGACGCCGATTCACCCGGCGGGGTCGGGCCGGGCAGGATGGGGGCATGGATCTTCGCGTTTTCACCGAACCCCAGCAGGGCGCGAGCTACGACACCCTCCTGACCGTTGCCAAGGCCACCGAGGACCTGGGCTTCGATGCGTTCTTCCGCTCCGACCACTATCTGAGGATGGGCGCGGCCGACGGCCTGCCCGGACCCACCGACGCGTGGATCACCCTCGCGGGCCTGGCCCGCGAGACCCGGCGGATCCGGCTGGGCACCCTGATGACGGCCGGCACCTTCCGGCTGCCCGGAGTGCTCGCCATCCAGGTCGCCCAGGTCGACCAGATGTCCGGCGGCCGGATCGAACTCGGCCTGGGCGCGGGCTGGTTCGAGCAGGAGCACAAGGCGTACGGGATCCCCTTCCCCGCCGAGCGCATGGCCCGGCTGGAGGAGCAGCTGGCCATCATCACCGGGCTGTGGGCCACCGAGACCGGCGCCGCCTTCGACTACGCGGGCAGCCACTACCAGGTGGAGAACTCGCCCGCGCTGCCCAAGCCCGCCCAGGCCAAGGTGCCCGTACTCATCGGCGGACACGGCGCCCGGCGCACCCCGCGCCTCGCCGCCCGGTACGCCGACGAGTTCAACATGCCCTTCGCGTCGCTCGCCGACAGCGAGCGCCAGTTCGGGCGGGTCCGGCGGGCCGCCGAGGAGGCGGGGCGCAAGGCCGGGGACCTCGTCTACTCCAACGCCCTCGTGGTCTGCGTCGGCAAGGACGACGCCGAGGTCGCCCGTCGGGCCGCCGCCATCGGCCGCGACGTGGACGAACTCAAGGCCAACGGCCTGGCCGGCTCCCCGGCCGAGGTCGTGGAGAAGATCGGGGCCTACGGTGCCATCGGCTCCTCCCGCGTCTATCTCCAGCTGCTCGACCTCGACGACCTGGACCACCTGGAGCTGATCGCCGCCCAGGTCCTCCCCCAGCTCGGCTGACCGGGGACCGGGCGACATGCCACGCGCGTCCGGCCCGCTCGCCGAAGCCCTGGCCCGGCGGACCGTGCTCCTGGACGGCGGTCTGAGCAACCAGCTCGCCGCCCAGGGCTGCGACCTGTCCGGCGGCCTGTGGACGGGCCGGGTGCTCGCCGAACGGCCCGACCAGGTGGAAGCCGCCCACACGGCCTACGCACGAGCCGGCGCCGAGGTGCTGATCACCGCGAGCTACCAGATCGGCCCCGGCCACCCCCGGGCCGCCGACCTGCTGCACCGCAGTGTCGCCCTCGCCGCCCGCGCCGCCGAGGCCGCCGACCACGAGGTGTGGGTGGCCGCCTCCGTGGGCCCGTACGGAGCCGTGCTCGCGGACGGCTCCGAATACCGCGGCCGCTACGGCCTGAGCGTGCGCGAACTCGCCGCCTTCCACCGCCCCCGCGTCGAGGCCCTGCTCGCCGCCGGCCCCGACGTCCTCGCCCTGGAGACCGTCCCCGACCCCGACGAGGCGCAGGCCCTGCTCACCGTCCTCGGGGAGACGGACGCCCCCGCCTGGCTGAGCTACACCGTCGCCGAGGGCCGTACCCGCTCCGGCGCGCCCCTCGCCGAGGCCTTCGCCCTCGCCGCGGCGTACCCGCAGGTCATCGCGGTCGGCGTCAACTGCTGCGACCCGGTGGAGGTTCTGCCGGCCCTCGAAGCGGCCGCGGCCACCACGCGCACCCCGCTCCTGGCCTACCCCAACGACGGCTCCGTCTGGGAAGCCGCGACCGCCACCTGGCGAACCCCCGGCACCCGGCCCGGCTGGCCCACCGCCGCATGGCGCCGTACGGGCGCGCGCCTCATCGGCGGCTGCTGCCGCATCGGCCCCGACCGGATCGCGGCCCTCGCCGCGGGCGCGAGGTGACCGGCCCCCGGCCGCAACACCGCCGCCGCCCGAAAAACCGGAGGCAGCCGGGCGGGTGACCAGCAACAATCGGTGGCGTGTTCCTGACGATCTCCACCACCGGCTCCCCTGAACGACCCGCCACCGACCTGGGCTACCTGCTGCACAAGCATCCCGGGAAGACGCAGGCGTTCTCCACCTCGCACGGCACGCCGTGAGTTCGAGCATGTAGAAATCTCGGGGTTCACGGCCGAGGAGTCGGCGGGGCATGCTCCGCAGCTTAGAGACCTGCGGGATCCGTGGGGAAGCCGATCGTCAACATGACGCCCGTAACGGGCTGCTTCCCTCGGCTGGTCCACACGAAGGAACTTGGCCGGCGTCATCGCGGCGTGTCCGGTGTCGGAAAACACCGGCGTGGTAGTGGAGCAGGGGCCCACGTGGGGCCGAAAATCTGGCATCATGAAGCACGCGCCCTACTGGTATCGGGCGCGCAGTGCGTCCGAACCGAAGACCGGACGCCGCGACACCCCACTTTCGCCGCCAAAGCTCAGGGGGGTAGAGCATCCGAAGACTTGGTTCACCAGTCTTCGCCCGAGCCGCCTGGGTGTAGGAGCCCCGGCGGCTCTTTGGGTTTCAGAGCCAGTGAGCCTGAGCGTTTCTTCACTCAGGCGGTGTCATCCTGCCACACCCGGTGGCCATCGCGCCCTACCACAAGGCGACTTGCCGGGCCGAACTGACGAATCGTCTGTGGATCCGCGCCCTGCGGTGGGTACGGTATGCGCCCATGGCTGCTGTGTTGTCCCCTGAGAAGCCCCTGCGCGCCCTGCTGATGTCCCGCATCAGCGTGGACCGGGGCGACAGCAAGTCGACCTCGCTCCAGCGCCAGGCCGAGGAACTCACCGGTTGGCAGGAATCCCAGGGCCACGCGTTGACGCACCTCGTGGTCGACAAGGCCGTCAGCGGCTCCATCGACCTCGCCGAACGTCCCTCCCTCGGGCCCTGGCTCACGGAGGAGGGTCTGCGTCAGTGGGACGTCATGGCCGTCACCACACAGGACCGGATCGGCCGCAACGACATCCACTTTCTGAGCTTCGTCAAGGAGATCATCGACAGGGAGAAGCAGCTCGTCGTCCTGGACGACCCCAGCTTCGACATCAGCACCGAAGACGGCCGCATGATCGCCTACATCAAGGCGTGCCAGGCCGCGAAGGAGCTGCGGAAGATCCGCGAGCGCTGCACCAACACCGCCCGCTGGCTCCGTAACAACGGCTGCTTCAAGGGCGGGAACACACCCTTCGCCTACCTCCCCGTACGAATCCGCGGCGGCGTGTTCGGCGGCCGGCTCACCCTCGTACCCGATCCGGAGTACGCGAAGATCCTCAAGTGGATCTGTGAACAGATGCGCGAGGGCATTAGCCCCCAATCCATCGCGATGCAGCTCAATGCCCAGGGTGTGCTCACCTGGCGGGACAGGCTCCGCGAGCTGCGCATGCGGGACGCGGCCGAGCGCGGAGAGGAGTACACCGGCCTGGAGGTCCAGGGGCACCTCTGGAATCCCAACGTCGTCGCCAACATCGTCCGTCACCCCTCCGTCGCCGGGTTCCAGGCGTACAAGCACAAGATCCACGAGGACGAGAACGGCGAGCCGCTGATGTGCACGGAGTTCCCGCACCTCTCCGAGACGGAGTGGCGTACGACCGTTGTCGCCCTGGACGCCCGCAGCAAGCCCAGGCCGATCGAGATGCCCAGGATCCTCGTCGGCCTCGGCGACATCTCCCTGTACGCCGGGATCGGGTCGTGCCGGAACTGCGCGTCCCCGATGTACCTCCACGAGGCCACGAAGAAGCTCAAGTACCGCACGGCCGTCTATCGCAACTACCGATGCCACGCCGCCGCTCGCGGGGTGAAATGCGACCACCGGGCCGCGGTGAAGAAGGACGAGTACGAAGACTTCTTCGAGGATGTCCTGTTGGGGTCTGCCGGCGACCTGCCCGAGGTGGTGAAGATCTGGACGCCCGGGGAGGACCACACCGAGGAACTCGAACGCGCCCAACGGCGGCTGGCGCAGCTCGAAACGGACTACGCCGATGGCGTCTACGACGACGACCCCAAGGCGTACCACCGCATCCGGACCCTGATCAACGGCAAGATCGTGAAGCTGGACCTGCTCCCGCACCGGCCGTCCCAGTACATCTACCGCGAGACCGGTCGCACCTGGGGGGAGAAGTGGAAGACCATGAACGACCTGGACCGCCGCGCCTTTCTCGTCCAGGTCGGCCCGCGCATGGTCGTGTGGAAGGAGGGTCACAACCCCGACCACCCCGGGCTGATGGCCGATCTGGGGGACATGAAGGAACTGGTGAAGGTGGCCGGCGCGCTGGAGGCGGATCTGCAACACCCCGCGCTACGCCAGCACGCGCTATCCAACGTCTCCAAGCGACAGTTCATGTCCATGGTCAAGGACGGCATCCTGGACCAGCCCCGGCCCGCCCTGCGGGTCGCGTAGGCGCTCTACTGGGACGTAGATCGACTCCATGTCGGAGTCGGTCAGCGTGCCCTCGCGGTAGAGCGCGTGCAGCTCGGACAAGTCCAGCGTCGGCACCGGCGGGAACGCCCGGTCATAGCAGCCGCGTTGACGACAGATCGCTTCGGCAGCGGAGGGGTCGACGGCGTACTGGGTCAGCAAGGAGGAACTCTCTCTAGGCGCGCGGAACCGCCGCGTCGGCCTCCTCGCCGCGCCGAGTCCATCATCAACTGACGCGATGTCCACACAGGCGCGCATATGCAGTCGAGGATTCACCGGTCCGGCCGATTCCTTCCGACGTCGGTCCTGGCCGAAGCTGAGCCGTGACCATTGACTACGCCCAGGAAGTCTTCCAGCCCGAGCAGTACCGCAGTCTCCTCGTAGCCTTCCGTCCCGTGAAGTACATCCCCGACTGGTATGACGGATTCGGCAAGACTCAGCCGGCCGTCAGAGCCCACTTCTCACCGCTGACGCGGGGCGTGTGGCATAAGGCGCAGCAGCTGCGGAAGGAGTTGCCGCCCAAGGAGTATTACCTTCGGAAGCTCCTCGGTGCCGCCGAGCCGGATGAAACCCTGCCGGTAGAGAAGCCCGAGTCACGGCTGGTGACGGTGAAGCACATCTACCTGGTGGAAGCCCTGACGAGCTACGTCGGGGGTTCAGTGATCCAGGCCGGTCTGATGATGCAGATCAAGACGCCATGGGTCCTTCTGCCGCCGGAGGCAGGTCTCTACGCCAGGATCCACGAGCACTGCGAAGAACTCGGCTGGTTCGACATCGAAAAGCCCTTCGAGATGACAGAAGACGAAGAATACGAGGGCGATGCCGCAGAGGATGAGAAGCAGCCCAGCCGGTCATCTCGGGCGTCTTCGTGGGACAGCTTCTAGGGAGCCAGGATCTGCGTGCGGCGTAGGTGCGGTACCCGAAGTCGACGGATCCGAGAGTTCGACATCCTGCGTGGCTGTGAGCGACCGAAGGGAGCGGGGCCACGCACGGCGACCGAAGGGAGCTGAAGAGTAAAAGCAAATGCTCACTGCTGTATGGCTCCCTTCGGTCGCCTTGGGACCTCCCGCTCCCTTCGGTCGCTGTCGAGGTCCCACGTTGAGTCGTCGAACGACCGAAGGACTTCAACTACAGGATCAAGCGGGGAGCCAAGGTCAGACGTCGGCCTCTGCTACGCAGTTAAGAGCAGGTTTTGCTCGGCCCTTGTCCCGCTTGAGATCCGGCCACTTCGGCGATAGCGGGCTGACTGTCACTTGATAGTGAACCGACTATCAAACGGGGGCCTATGGGGCCGATCGAACCACCTAATTGGTGGACTATCAGACAAGCAAGATTCCGAATAGGCTGTCGCACAGCAAGGCCGTCGAAGGGGCGGATGGGCTACCTGAGCAGCGTCCATCCGAAGCCCGGAGGCACCCGTGGCACAGCAGTCCCCGCGCATCCGTAACATCCAAGCGAAGAACCGCGACAACGGTGATGTGGTAGATCTCCGCATCACGGAGGAACCGAGAGAGATCTTCTCCTACGGTTTCGTAGGCAAGCGGTACTCCATGACCGCAGATGCCGTCTGGGACGTCTTCGAGCGGAACGAGTACGGCTTCACGTTCTTCGACGTCCGGGTCTTCGGCTTCTTCTGCAAGAACCAGTCCCACAGGGACCACGGACGCGTGATCATCGAGAGCCAGAGATGGCTCGCCGAACAGCTGGAGACCAAGCAGGCGAACATCTCGATCTCGCTGAAGAAGCTGCGGAAAGCCAAGATGCTGTACCAGGAGACCCGGACCGTCTGGTACATCAATCCACAGCTGGTGTACTGCGGAAACGGCCGCACCCACGGCGCTGCCCTCTCCGCGATGCCGGACGGCGCGCACATCTACGTCCAGCCCGACGACAAGCGTGCCGCGTAAACCGAGGAAGGATCAGCTCATGGACACCAACCGCGCGATGTTCAGACCGCGCCGACAGGCCGCGGTTCGGTACGACCTCTCGCCGGCCGCCTACCGCGTCCTCTTCTTCATCAACAGCAGGCAGAAGGCCGACGAACCGGGCCTGGCGGTAACCGGCACGCAGATCGAGATGGCGAGGGCACTCGGCAGCTCTCAGCCGACCGTATCCAAGGCTCTGCGGCAGCTGCGGGAAGCCGGTGTCATCCGGCCCGTGGTATCCGGCGTGTGGAACATCCACTCGCACTACATGTTCGGGGGGTACCAGTCGGAGGACGTGGTAGCGCTGCCTTTCGCCGCCTGATTGGCGGTGATCTCGGCCCCGTTTGAGCAACTCGGATGAGCGGGGCCTGCTCAACCGGCCAGCTCACCCCTCCGGCCCGTTATCCCCCCAACTCGCCCCGGGCAGGCTCAACCCAGGCAGCACCCCGAACGCATGCCGGACGAAGATTCCGACGAGATCCGCGACGCCCTCACGAAGATCATGTTCCTGGGCATCGGCCACCCGGACCGTCCCAAGCTGGTCGTGATGGGGGAGGACGACCCGTCGCAGGCGTAGACGGCCGACTCTTCCGCGGTGCCTTCGGATCGTTGCACGGCCGTCGTTACGGCTGCGCTTACGGCGCACGCCAACTCTCCCGTAGAGGGCCATGGCGGAGAGCAACTGATGAACCACATCTGCCGTGGGTAGTTCCGAGCGTCTCGGACCGGAACCCGAGTCCGGTCCGACGATCACCATCTCTTGCGAGTGGCCCCGGCTGTCTGGAGTGGCGGTTTTCGCCACGCGAGCCCAGCCTCGGCGCTTACCGTCAGCTCCAACTGTGGAGATTTCCGCCATGGTTGCGCAAGCGCGACGCTCCCGGGCCCGGTCTCCCGGGGACCTGCATGGAGGTTTTCTCCATGCAGCGCTGCATGCCGTCGGCTCCAGTTGTGGAGATATTCTCCATAACTGCCCAGTCGCGACGCTTGAGCGATGGCCGTAGTGGCCATCGCTACCCAGTCTCGCCGCTTCAACTTCTTGAGCTGGCCCGAGTAAGTCGAGGCTGAACGGCTGAACTCCTCCTCGTAGGCCAGGCCCACGATGGACCTCTGGCCGGCCCGCTTCACCCTAACGGTCGCCACAGCAGCGGGATCACTCGTTCGTGTCGCTGTGATCTCTCGGTTAGCCCGAACGAATTTATTGCAGAAATTCCCGTTCACTCGCGGGGATTTATTGATGAATGCAAGAAGTATCGGATGGCCCAGCCGAAGCGAGAACAACAACAATGAATGACCTGCCCGGTGTGTGGGCTCTCCGGGTGACCGGCATTCCCCTTTCGGATTCCAGGTGCTCACACTGGATGCATGACCCCAAACGGCACCTATAAGTGCGAGTTGGCCCCCGACTTCCAGCGGATGTTCGCCGTCCGCTGGGTCGCCGCCAACGGCAGCAGCGTCAAGCACCGCTTCTTCGCCCGCGAGCACGCCGCCGCCGACTTCTTCGAGCGGCTCACCGACTACGGCAAGACCGCTGGTGTCTGGACCGCCTCGGTCACCTGGACCCAGATCCTCGGGGGTACGGCGTGAGCGCGACCGAGATCTCCGAGGCAGCGGTGCCAGTTGAAGATGACGGCTGTCCCCAGTGCTCCGAGGAGGAGTACTGCGATGCCTGCATGGAAAGGCGCTGGGAGCGGACCGCGCTCTCAACGGCCCCCTTGGTCAGCACGCCCGTGACCCGGCCCCGCCAGATGCTCCGCGAAGGATCGATCGACCTCAAGAACATCGACAGGTGGTTCCTCGAACTCAACGTGTATGCCAGCCGGATGTCCGAGGTCTCCGCGGTCGAGGAGAACGTCACCCTGGAGCACGCGACGGAGCTCTCTGTGACCCTTCGCAGGAATCTTCGGGAGCTGGATGCCTTCGCCACGCGCCTCGAAGGGTACGCGCGCCAGTGACCGCCTACCGCCCGTACGCGGGCCGCTCATCACGCAAGACCCCCAACGCGCCGCGCCGTGCCCCCGGCGCCGGTCCTCGCTTCCACACCCGCCCCCACCGCATCACCTGCCGCTGCCAGCGCTGCCGGATCGAGGACGTTGGCCACATGTACGAGACCCCGAGGAGCACAGCATGACCGTCACCGACCCACCCGCCCCCCACGTCACACGTTTCTACCGGGCGGACATGAGTGACTTCTTCAAGCCCGGCCACACCCACCGCATCAGCGGTGTCGGTGACACACCGGTCTGGTTCAGCGCGGCCATGGCGGTTCACGCCTCCCGGGCCGGCGCGCACGTCCTGTTCGTGGACTACGCGGCGGACTCCTTCGCGACGCGAGCCCGCCTGCGCTCCTTCAAGGAAGGGGTGACCGAGACGGCGCCCCTCGTCCTCGCTCCGCAGGACTTTCCCCGCTCCGGTGTGGAGGCGCGGAAGTTCGACTTGGTCTTCCTGGTCAACCCTGCGGTGGGGATGCGGATCCTCGAACTCGACCCCACGCACATCTACGACGTCCGCGTGTTCATGAAGGAGGTGCTGCGGTCTCTCCCGGGCGGTCTCCCGCAGTTTGGTCCCCGCGGAGAGATCGCGGTCATCTGCGTGGAGAGCACCGAAACCCAGGAAGACGGAGACGAAGCGGACTCGGACGCTTCGCAGACGATGTGCTTCGACCACGATGTGGAGTACCGGCTCGTGTGGGAGGAGCGAGAAGACCTGGAGTCCGAGGAGGAGCGGGAGATGTACACCAACCTCCTGGAACCCCCGAACCGCCTGCACCTGCGCGCCGACCGTGACCCCGACGACTACTACGGCTGGGTTCCGCTCCACTCGTACGTGGATCTTCACTGGTCAGGGGAAACGCCAGGGGGGATGCACATGTACGTCTGCCCCGACGACCCGAAGGCCACCCACTCGGAGAAGTGGCGTTTGATGAACGCGGCCCGCGAGGCGGCCGGAGCGGACATGGATAGCTACGAGGAGTACCACAAGAAGTACGTCCTCGACGCCCCGATGGTTCTGTGGTCCCCCGAAAAGCCGTTCAAGCCGTTCACCGGCGAGAGCGCATGATGAACAACCTCCGCTATCTGGAGCGCCTCGCCTTCCAGCCCTAGAACAGCGCGAGGGCCTCGGCTCGGCCGGGGCCTCCGCTAACACCCACACTGGCGCCGCAC
This sequence comes from Streptomyces subrutilus, assembly GCF_001746425.1. Taxonomy (GTDB): domain Bacteria; phylum Actinomycetota; class Actinomycetes; order Streptomycetales; family Streptomycetaceae; genus Streptomyces; species Streptomyces subrutilus_A. The sequence continues at coordinate 5,624,642 of NZ_MEHK01000001.1, forward strand.
CCACACTCGACCGTATGGACCGTGATCTGAGCGCGCACTTTAGTGCAGGCGCCCGCTCCTTCTCGCCACCGCCTCCGCGCCGAGCCCAGCCCTCAGCCACGCCATCCCCGCCCCCGCGTACTGTCCGGGTCAACGACCGCGCCGAGGACGTCGTCTACGCCGGCGCGTGGGTCGAGCGGATTCCGTGCCCGGCGGAGGACGACGACGAGGGCCTGGAGGAGGAGTTCGCCGCGGATTGGGACGAGGACGACGACGGTGACGACGACGAGGACGACGGTGACGACGACGGAGCCGTCTACACACCGTGGGGCGGCTACGATCACGAACGCGGCCGGTGACTGATCCGGCCGTACCCGACTGAGGGAGAAAACCGCATGAGCGTCACAGAGCTGCCCGGAATAGTCGCCGTACTCCTGAAGGACGGCAGCATGGCCCAGCTCAGCAGGACGGCCGTCGCCGAGGCTCTGCTGGACACCCCGGAGGACCGCGAGCGCAAGTACGACGTCCTCGTGCAGATCGCGGGCAAGACCGTCCCGGTCATCACGCTGGTCCGCAAGGCCCTGGACGGACAGGACCCACTGAACACGAACACGGCCGAGATGGCCCTACGGGTCCTGGGCTTCCTGGACGTCTTTGCCCGGCGCCGGTTCGACAAGGAGACGGGCGTACCGCTGCGGTTCACCCGCGAGCAGCTCAAGGGCACCACGATCTGAGGCTCCGACTAAGAGGCCCCCGACCCGGATAACCCGGCGGGGGCTTCGTCGTGCGCCGGCTAGGCCGCCGCGGCCTGCGTCTTCACGGTGAGGATCTCCGACTGCGGGCCGGTGCCGGAGGAGCTGAAGGCGGCCACCGCGAACTTGTACTCGGTGCCGGGCTTGAGGCCGTCCACGATGGTGTTCACGAACGGCCCCAGGGTCTTCGAGGGCGTGGTGGGCAGCTCTGCGGGGGACTCGGCCAGGTAGAGGAAGTGCCCTCGGACTCCGGCCAGGTCGAGCCCTGCGGAGCCGCTGTACGTACCTGCTCCGGCCGCCTCGCCGACGCCGGAGCGCCAGTTGAGCATCACCTCTCGCGAGGTCTGCCAGCCGCCCGATACGGGATCCCCGTCCGCGTCGAGGTACCACTGGGGCGCCGGCGGTACCTGCGCCGAGCCGTACGGGGGCGTCCAGGTGGCGCGGTCGGCGTCGACTTCGGCAGGAGTTCGCGGGGGCCATTCCGTACGGCCTGAGAAATCGTCAGGGTCGGATGTGTAGTCCATCCCCATACTCATGGGGGTCTTCTTCGTGTTCGCCACGGCCTGCTCCAGGAGAGAAGGGGAAGTCCTTCCCCAATTCTCCCAGTTGGCAGAAAATGCGGCATTTCCGCTTCATGAAGGTAAGAAGCCGAGCCCACCACAACATGTAGGGGCCCGCCGCCGCGCGGTGGGTCAGGGGGTGCTGCGGACATACAGGTAGGGGTGGTCAAAGACGGGGAGGGCGCCGCCCACGCAGCCGCCGACCAGGGCCTCCCAATCCTCCAGGTACCTCGCGCGCAGGCTGCTGGGCATGTTCTTCTCGCACCACCATTCGGCGTTGGCGCGGTCGGCGGACAGCGCGTCCTGCATGTCCTTGGACCTGTCGTTCGCCTGCCCGTTCGCGGCCTCGTACAACTCCTCTTCGAGGGTGTTGGCCTTCCTCCCCTTGCCGGGGGGAAGAGTGGCGTTCTGGTTGGCGCGGCCGAAGTCGCGGCCTTCCACGTACGCCTCCCATGCCGGACCGGTGTAGGTGGGCTCCGGCTGAGGGGCGTCCTCGCGACGAACCCCGTGCACGACAGACGCGATGGCGACGCCCAGGACGGTGATGGCGAGGATGCTCACGAAGACAGCGGTGAGCGGATCCTTAGGCTTCTTCTTCGGCGGGTTCGACGGTTCGGTGCTGTCGCCGATGGTGGCGCCCTGGGTGGGGGGCCCAACGTCCTTGCCAGGTTCTTTGGCGGGCTCGGGGTTCTTGGCGGGGTCGCCGGCCATGTTCAACGGATCGTCAGAAGTCACGGCCGGGACAGTAGCTTCCGCAGGTCGAAGACGGCAGAGGCGTCCCATGGAGCGGACGCACCCGGAGCGAACCCCAAGAAGTAGGTCCCCTGCCGTCCACAGGGGTACTACGACACCGCGGCCCGAGCTGAGGATGGGGCGGGAGTAGGAAGAGATGAAGAAGCCCTCAGGCCGCTTCCGCAGTGTGCGCGCTCACGGCTCCACCGGAGCCGAGGTAGCGGAGACGACCTTGCACTGGCGCGCGGAGACCTGCCACGGCTGCCACTGCCCAAGCAGCGATACAACCTGCTCTCCCGGTTCGACTTCGTAGCGGTCACGCGTCGGCGCTTCCTGGACGTACCCGAAGTTCTGGCACTGAAGGCTGATCCAGAATGCTCGTGTCGTCTTCTCGGTGTTGTTGACGTCAACGGTGCACAGGTAGAAGTGGCTGGGCACTCCACCGATGTACTCGGGATCGTCGAAGGAACAGCTGAGGCCGGTCACCTGCTGCGTGGCGTCATGTTCCGGAACTACCCCCGGGCCGGCGACGGCCGCGGTGACGCCCACGGCCACCTTCAGCAGAACGATCGCACCCACAACGCCGACCGCGCAGATCGCGACGCGCTTTCCGGTGCTCATGGACACCTTCTGGGGGGCCTGGAAGGGGGCGTACTCCGGCTTCGGAGGTATCAAGGGGGTGTGTCCTCTCGTCGGTGCCGCGCCGGGAGTGATAGTAAGCGCGTCCGCGAGGGCGTGTGACGGGGTCTCAGATGCCGGTCAGGGGCTATCGGCAGAGAACATGCAGAAGGCGCCCGCGGTCTCCTTCGAGAAGGAGCTGAACCCCACGGGCGCCTGATGTCCGCCAGGCGACTGGAGGAGCATGCGCAGCATAGCAACGTGGATGCCGTGCGCCAATACCCACTTGGGCGGTGAGACTATTTAGCTGAGCAATTCCTCGCCGGCCACTGCCCCTGAGGCCACTTCCTCCCGCGCCGATCGTGCAATTTCGCGAGATTCCAGGCAGGGAGTGGTCTAGACCATCCATTGAATGGTGGGGGCCTATTTCATTTTGTCAACCATTTCTCTTTTGTTTCTCAAATCCTGGACCGTGATTTAACCCACGTTCCTATTTCCCTTTTCCTCTGGTACCCTCCCTGATTTTCCGCGATAATTAGGGGAACGAAATTCGCCGGACCTGAACCCCCGGCGTCCCAGTCAGGCGACTACGCGATAGGGGTTTCTCAAGAATGACCACACCCGCAGGGCACATCTATGCCCTGACACCAGCACAGCGCACGATAGTGCAGAGAGCCGCATGGGGATTGCTGCGCGTCTCGTACGAGTCGTACATGCCCGACACCACGTCGGATCTCGTACGCGCATATTCGCGTGAGGTCGACGTGCGCATTACCAAAATCAAGGGTGAGCGGCGCGGCGCGGTCCGTAAGGACTCAGTAGACAAGCTCATTCGTGAGGGACTGTTGTCCCGCCCGTTCCGCGCGTCCGTGGTCCGCGTGACTGAGGCCGGACGCTGCGCTCTAGAGGGTCGTCCCGCTCCGGCACCGGTTGCCGTGCCCGAGCCTGCCCCGGTCGCCCCCAAGGTCGAGCCGGTCGCAGAAAGGGCGCCGGAGAAGACTGCCGCTCAGTGGAACGGCCTGCCCGAACCTGTCCAGCAGCCGGAGGGTCACCAGCCGCGCCGGACGCCGTACGAGTCGACGGATATTCGTGAGGCTTTCACGTCCGAGGGCGGAGGGCTTTCGTACTCCCTTTTCCGCCTGCCGGATGACTGCACGTCGCCGGAGATGCTGGCCAAGCATGAGAAGACGCGCGCCGAAATGGCCAAGAACGTGGCCAAGCGCGACAAGGGTGCGCCGGAGTGGAAGCCGTTCGGAAAAGGTCAGATCACGCTCAAGCCGCGTAAGGCGCCCAAGACCGACAAGACCCCTGCGGACATTCTCAAGGCGTGGTCCGGAGAGGTCATCCACGACATCGCCTGCAACCACTGCGGCGAATTCGACTGCACGTGTGTGCGTGATGTCGTGTCCGCCGTTCTCGCCAACCACGGTGGGCCGGTTGTCGATGCGGACGCCGTCGACCGGGGCCGTCAGAGCCTCACTGAGCAGACCACCACCGTGCGCCACGAGTGCGCCGATCAGATCACCTTGGGGGCAGACGTGCCGGAGCCGGTTGCTGAGATCGAGTCTGCGCCGGAGTTCCCCGCCGATCTCATGCCGGGCGAGTCCGTCGAGCCGTACGAGGGTGAGCACCACCGCGCCGATGACGACGGGTGGGACTGGGTTCTCACCCTCGCATCCGGGGACCAGTACCGGATGTTCTCCCGTGGCTACGAGCGGGGACGCTGGCAGGTGGTCCGGGGGGTGCACGACTCCACGTTTTGGTGGGCCGAGCTGGACGAGGACAACAGCCTTGCGGCGGCCGTAGCGTGGTGCCGGGCTGACTCTGCATCCGCCGCATGGGCGCAGGACGTGTGGGCCCGGTACGGGCACATGAACGAGGAACGCGTGACGTGGTCGGCCGAGCTGGTGCAGACCGAGCTTGAGCCCCGGCTGTTCCGGGTCGAGCGGTACGGGCGCGTCGGGATCATGGCGAAATACGCGTGGGGCTGGGAGCACCGGCCGAACGGCTTGTCCGCCGAAGCCGGTACGAGCGGCGCCGTGGACGGGATGTTCCGCAAGCGGGCCGCGCACAAGCTGACCGTGGCCGGGCTGCGGGAGATCCCGCTGGACCGATGGGTGATCACGGGCACCGACGGGGTGCGGGAGAAGTACGGCGTGCACGGCAAGACCGCGCTGGAGTGCGGGCCGGGCTCGTGGGATGAGCCGGGGCTGTGCATCGGGGCGTGCTGGAACAAGAACGCACCGGCGCGGTTCGTGGTGGACATCCTCGCCGAGGACGGCGTGACGGTCATGGGCACGGTCGGTGTCTGCGCGCTGCACCTGGCCCGCCCGCTGGCCAAGGCGTTCAGTCACACCGCGAACCCGTGGGATGTGGCGTACGAGCGGTGCGGGAAGACGTCGGGGGCGATGGGCTCTGCCCTGGACTGGGAGGAGCGGTACTGCGACCTGATCGCCGAGATGGTGACGGCCGCTCTGGACGCTGGCGAGCACAACCCCCGCCCCGACGTCGTGGCGGCCCTGTATGCCGAGGCTGACGCGATCCGGGCGCAGCAGGAAGCGAAGGCCGCGAAGACGGCGAAGAAGATCACCAGCACGGGCGGGGAGAGCAGCACCATGGGTCGCGGCAGCATGGCACCGAAGAAGACGACGGCGGTCAAGGTCGGCGACATCCTGTTCAGCGACAAGAGCGCCTTCCCGTGCGTCGCCGAACTGCTGGGGCACCGGTACGTGGTGCGGAAGCTCGCCGGTTCCTTCTCCGCCCAGCACGAGCACTCGGACGGTGGGCGGCTGATCTTCGACGGCGAGGACAAGAAGAACATCTGCCGGACGGGCGGGGACATGTTCCCGAACCTACCCGCAGTCAAGCGCGCCATCCTCGCGGACGCGGTGGCCCGTGGGGCCGTCGAGGAGCAGCAGCCCGGACCGGTCGTCGAGGTGGGCGAGGAGCAGCCCGACGCGCTGTGCGAGGAGTGCGAGCAGTACGAGGACGAGTGCGCCTGCTACGACCCGTTCGCCGAGGAAGTCGAGCCGGAGCGGGAGAGCGAGGCGGTGAAGCGCTTCCCCGAGCTGGAGCGGTGGCTGGCCGATCCGCAGGCCGGTGACCGGCCCCGGGTGCTGAACCTGTTCTGTGGTCCGGGCGGGGCGTGCGTGGCGCTGCGTCGGGGCCTGGGCCTGGACGTCGACATGCTGTGCGTCGACCTCAACGGCGACGCGGTCAAGACGCAGCAGGCGGCGGGGTGCTGGGTCATACAGGCAGACGTGACGACGCTGGACCCCTCCGACCCCGTGTTCGCCCACGTCTCGGGGACGATCATCACCGCGCCATGCACCGACTACACCGACGCGGGCAAGCGGTGGGGGCGCCTGCCGGAGAACATCGACCTCCTCGCCGAGATGTGGGATGTCGCCCGCCACGCTGCGGGCCGGATCCCCATGGGCGACGGCCATGACCACGCCCCCGACTTCGGTGTGGAGTCCTCGTTCCGTGAGCCGAGCGGGCGCACCTGGGAGGAGGTCCGCGAGGAGGTACGCGAGGACTACCAGGGCAATGACGGCTTCCTCATGCTGGAGATAGCCGTGTGGGTGAACGGCCTCAAGGCGGCCGGGGCGCCGCTGGAGTGGGTTGCCGTCGAGCAGTCCTCAAAGCTCCCGGCCGAGATCGTCGGCGAGATCCGCGCGGACTTCCAGCTGTCGGGCTGGGCCATGGCTGATGTGAGGATCGAGGACGCGGCGCAGTACGGGGCCCCGGCTCACCGGGTGCGCACGCTGGTCGTGGCGCGCCTGGAGGGCACGGACGTCACGATGGACGCGCCGGGGCTGGTGACGGGGCTCGCGGAGGGGACGGGCCTGCCCGAGGGCACGGTGTTCATCACGCGCGGCAACCGCAAGACGTCGGGCGGGAACCTGGTCACCGTCACCAACGAGCCGGGGCCGTCACCGACCAGCCGTGCGCGATCCTGGGACATGGACGTGAAGGGCGGCCGGATGGCCGTGGAGCACATGGCGAAGTGGGTGACGATGCCCGCCGATCACCCGGTGCAGGGCTCGCGCACAAGCCTCTTCCAGCAGCTCGCCGACGTGGTCATGCCGGTTATGGGGATCGCGCTGCTGGGGGTGGCGCTGGGGGTGGAATGGCGCCCCGCCCTGGGTCGCTACCTCGCCGAGCAGTATCCGCAAGTGCACAGCGCTGCCGACACGGAAGAAATTCCGGTCGAGGAGTCGCCGGCTGGGGGTGCCCAGGATCCTGAGCCTGCCGACACGGGGGAGTCCGCCCCCGAGTGGTCGTACGAGACCGAGCGGGCTCCGCGTGAGGGGTGCGGCTCCTTCCCCGAGCCCTGCAATCACGCGTGGCCGTGTGGGCGGGACGCCGTGGCATGGAACAAGGCACAGGCCCGGGAGCGGATGGAGCGGGCGGCGGCCACCCCTGGCGCCCAGCTCACCGAGGGCGAGAGCGTCACGTACGCGGGTGCCAGCGATGACGGGTACGGGCACAACTTCGAGCGGATGGCGTACGACTGGGTGATCGCCGAGGGCCGGTTCCGTACGACGAGCAACGACCTGGGCGACAAGCACCGCCACCACGGGGAGAGCCCCAAGGGCAACAACGGATGGACCATCTCGGTGCGCTGCCTGCACGAGACCTGCATGGGCAAGGTCTTCAAGTCGGTGATCTGCGACTCCGAGGCAGTCCTGGCCATGCGCGCCCACGGACGCAAGAAGCACCCGGTGCCCGTAGCCCCGAAGGCAGGTGAGCCGGGGTTCATGGCGGCCCTGCTGGAGAAGCACGTCGGGGCCGACTGGACCCCGCTCGCGGCCACCGCCGAGCCCGCGTTCAGCGACGACCAGGAGGAGCCGCAAGCGGCCGTACAGGGACCGCTCACCCGTGAGCAGCGGCGGGCGGCGTGGCGGCTCGCTGCGGTCGAGCCCGCGCCCGTGCAGGAGAAGCCGGTGGCGGTGCTGCCGTCAGCCGGGAGGGGCTTCTGGGAGATCGGGGAGAAGGTTCTTCACGAGGGCCGCGCCGGGCGCGTGGTCAGCGCGAAGATCGGCAAGACCATCGTGCTCATGGACGGGGCGGAGCCGGGACACCTGGAACACGTGGAGCCGCGCGCGCTGGTGGCGGAGAACTTCGTGATGTGCGGGACGCTCGTGCAGCTCTCGGTACCCCGCCGGGCGGTCGCCCTGGAGGAGCCGAAGGCGCCCGTGTGCGAGGCCCTGGAGACCTACGTGGTGCCGGAGGTGCCCGCGCTCGTGATCTGCGGTGAGCTGTTCGCCCTGGCGGTGCCGAAGCGGGTTGTCGACCCGCGCATCGCGTGGGCCGCGTACGAGCGTCCGGCGCCCGTGGACCCGCGCTTGGAGTGGGCGCGGTACGAGCAGCCGGAGCCGGAGCAGGTGGACGTCCTCGCCGAACTGCGCGCCGAGCTGGAGGAGCTGCGCCGGGACGTCGAAACCTGGGGCGCCGAGGTCGCGGCCCTGGCGGTCGCGGAGGCTGAGCGGGTCGTGGCGGAAGTCGCGCGGGACATGCGGGCGGCGGAGTTGCTGGTGCTGCGCGAGGAAGCGAAGGAGCTGAGGGAGAGCCTCGGATGGGGGCCGATGGCGGTGGTGCCCGTCGAAGTGGCTACGCGGGTGCGGCCCTGGCGCTCGTTGTTCGCGACAGCCGCGAGTCTGGCGGGGCTGGTGTCCGCCGGGTTCTCGGAAGGCTGGGAGGCGGGCATGAGGGGCTGACCGGCAGGGGCCGGGCTCAGGCTCGGCCCCCACTCGTAGAGGGAGCGGCAGGACGGCAGCCGATGGCCGACCTTGCGACGGAAGGAATCCGATTCGGCGGAAGGCAGCACCGCCGGACGTCAACCGCTCCTCCAACACCTCATCACGGCCCCGCGGTTTTCCGGTAGGCGGCCGGCGAGCAGGGACGGCGCCCCAAAAGACACTGCCACCATGGCCCGCCGGCGTCGGGGGATTATTTCGGATCAAAATCTCTGGGGTAATCATCAACGTATGGACACACTCCTTACCGATAATTCGGTACCCAAGCCCAAGCGAGCGGCGCCGTTCAGTCGGCCGCTGACTCGGAAGCAGATGAACCACCAGCGTGTGGTCGAGTGGCGCAGGCCCGAGGGCGGTTCCACGGTGGGGATGCTGGCGTACCGCCCCGCGCACGACGATGAACATGCCAAGTGGCTTGTGGTGCCCATGCCATTCGGGGGTGTGACCCTTGTGCGGGTGCCCTGGGAGGCGGTGGCGGCCGGCGAGTTCTGGGGTACGCCCTCGCAGATTCTTTCCGTCGAGCAGCACAGGACGCTCGGGCGATGGCTCCGGCAGCAGTACGCAGAGGAACGAACCGCCTGAATCCGGCTTCACGAACAACAACAATCAAACCGGGCACGATCGAGGCTCAGGGGAGTCCAAGATCCGGACTCGACTGCGCCGGTGCCATGACTCCGAATACATTGACGTATCCGTGGTGGTGGAACGCGGAATCGGAAGAAAGGAACATGTGTTGACAGGGGTGGACACAGCGGGCGGCCTGACGGTACCCGCGCCGCGATCCGGCGAGATGTTGAGGCCGGAAGACTTCAATGCCGAAACCCGTGCACTGCTCGAAGCTGTCGGTCTCGCCGCGAAGAAGACCGTGGCCGACAGCCGGCCGGAGAACACGCGAGACGGGTACGCGCAGGACTGGGAAACCTGGGAGAAGTTCACCGCGGAGAAGGGCCTGCCCGTCCTGGCCGTCGAGGAGGGGACCCTGGTCGCCTTCGTTCACTGGCTCTGGCAGCAGCCCGGCAAGAAGGCCGGGACCAACACCGCGCCCAGCACCGTCGAGCGCCGCCTGTCCGGCGTCATCTCCACCGCCCGCAAGGAGCACGGCCTCACCTTGGACCGGAAGGTCGCCTCCCTCGCCCGCGAGTACATCAAAGCCCTGGTCAAGCAGATGGAGAAGGACGGCGAGGTGCGCGGAACCGGCCCCGCCCCGGCCCTGCTGCCGATCCACATGAAGCAGATCTCCAAGGCCCTGCCGGACAACCTGCGGGGCGTACGGGACCGCTCCCTGATGACCATGCATTTCGCCATCGCCGGCCGCGAGCATGAACTGGCCTACCTCAGAAACCGCGACATCACCGAAGACCCCGAGGGCCGCGGTCTCCTCGTCGACATCCGCGTGTCGAAGGTGAAGCCGCGCAAGGTCAAGGTGCTGCCCCTCCAGGACACCCGGATTTGTCCTGTGACCTCCTGGAGGAAGTACAAGGCGGACGTGGAGGAGCTGACCGGGGAGGAGCTGGACCCCGACGATTTCGCATTCCGCCGGATCCACGCCAAGGGGAAGTCGCTGATGGTCGGCGGCATCACTCCCGAAGCCGTCGGTGACGTCATCACCCGCTGTGGAGAGATCGCTGGCCTGGATATCCGCCCCACCGGTCACAGCCCCCGCCGCGGCCTCGCCACCGCAGCAAAAAAGGCGGGGAACGATCGCTCTGTCATTGCTGCACAAGGCGGCTGGGCACCGAACAGCACCGCCATGGAGGGCTACTTTGACGAAGAGGACGGCTGGGAGGAGAACGCACTCCGTGGCGTCGGCTGAGTCAGGGTAAATGCAGAGCCCCCGCTGATTTCCCGGCGGGGGCTTCGTGCTGTGCTGGTGATTTTCAACATTCAGGGGAAGGGTGAAGGTCAACCTGAATTAATGTGAGAAAGGACACTGCTCGCGCCGTCGGCGGGACGGGCGCCGGCCCCTTCCTGGCATGAGCGGGGTGTGTGCTCTAGCGGGGTGTATTGCATGAGCTGGGTGTACGGCAGGGACCGGGAGCGGGAGCGGCAGCGTGGCCAGCGCGACCGTGGTGTCCGTAGATGTAGTGCAGTCTCTTGTCTGTGTAGACGGAGACCGGTCACATTGCTCCCCGCCTTTTTTCGAATTTTGCAGCTTCTCCCGCTCATGCAAGAAGTTCTTGTTCTTGCTCTGCGCGGGGCTCCAGCTGTGCGGGTGCGGGGATCGGTTCAACCGAGGTTCGGCTCAGCAGGGCTGTGTACGTAGCTGTAGGGGTCTCTCTCTGTGTAGCCACGGACAGGGGGCCCATTGCCGCCCCGAAAGTTTAGCCCTGGCCGCTGCATTGTTGTTCTTGTGCGGCTCCAGCTGTGCAGCATCTGTTCACGCTTGACCAGTTGGAGCCGCTGAACGAGCAGGGTGTCTGTGTACCGAGACGTAGTGCTGTCTCTGTGGAGACCTTCTTGAAGCCTTCGACCCCCCGGAAAAATTAGCCCTGACGGGGGACCCTCCTAGGGCGCCTCGGTGAGCCGCGCGAGTTCGTCGGCGAGGTCGGGCGCGTAGATGCGCAGATCGCGGATCGCCGCAGGGCGGTGGTTCTCCTCGGCCCGCAGGCAGTCGGCGAGCTTCGTCATGGCCGTGTCCCTGGCCCCGGTCAGGAGGCTGCACGCCTCGGCGGCGGAGCCGTCGAGGTCGTAGATGTCCTCAAGGCGCTGGAGACCTTCGACGAGGTCGACGATGTGATCGAGGCGCGCTTCGATCACGGGGGACAGGACGGCCGGCTCGAAGGTGTCGGTGGCGGTCATGTTGTCCTCCTTCTGAGGTGGTTGTCGACGCGTACGGTAAGGCCCCGCGCGCAGCTCCAGCAGCCGCATGGACGCAGTGCGGCGAGGATGATTTCGCTCAGGGCAGCGTCACCGCTGGCTGTGCCCGAAGTCGTTCGATGGCGGCGGAGCTTCGGCCCTGCCGGATCATGCTCTGTTGCGCGGGGGTGGCGGCCTTGACGGTCTTCTCGGCCTTCTCGAACGGCGTCGAGCGGATGGTGATGTCGACCCCGCGGTCTCGAAGCGGCGAGCCGGGCAAGCAGTGCGGGGCGCGGTCGGTGGTGTTGCCGATCTCGGCGAGGCCGCCGGGGGCGCCGTGGCGGTGCCAGATGCAGCAGTGAGGACAGAAGAACCGGACGCTGTAGCCGTCGCCCATGGGGTTCTTGTGGAGGTAGCCGTTCACCTTCTTGGTCATGCCCCTTTTCTACTGTCTGGGGCTGACGCGGCGACAGTCACCAAGAGAGTGAAGGGAACAGGGTTCTTGAACCTAGCCGTGCGCCTGTGCGTTCTGCGTATTTTCCGTCGTTAACGACTTTCCCCCTGCGTGGTGCACGCTTCTTGCATGAACAACGATCCTGTCATCTGGACATCGTCAATCAGCCCGCACTATCCGGCACTCCTGCGGTATCCGGAAGATGCTGACCCGAACCTGCTGGTGTCCCAGTTCAAGCCGGGCACGTTCACTTTCAGTGAGCGGTACGGCTGCCCCACCTTCGACTCGGGACAGGTCACTGCTGTGGTCACGGCCCTTTTCGAGGCGGGCTTTTCGTACGTGCAGCTCCGGCACGGTAAGTCCGAGAGGGAGCTGGAATACGAGAACCGCGTGAAGCGGCCAGCCCATATCAGGCCCCGCGAAATAAGCGTCCACTGAGACGGCCGGCTGATGCCCCGGCTGGGGGCCCTGTCGTGACGGGCGTCAGGGCCCCGCGCACCTCAGTGCCCGCACTGCTCCTCGGCTGCTGCGCGGAACTCGGCAGGGGTCATGGCGACTCCGAGCTTGGGGCGTCCCGACCTGTAGTAGAGCGAGTTGTCACCGGTCTGCGTGCGCTCGTAGTGGCCGTACTCGGATTCGTCGTCCATGACCATGCGCCGAGTCCAGGACGACCGGCCCTCGTTGTGGACGCTCGTGGAGTAGGAACCCGAGGGCCTCCACGCATCAGGCCCGTCCGGACGGGACATCTCCGGGTTGAGCTGGTAGTCGCTTCGCCAGGTACCGGGGCGGTAGCCGTCAGCTTCGGTGAGCGTCCTTTCTCGGAAGTGGACGGGACTCACCTGCGGCGGGGAGTCCTTGACGGTCTCCTTCTGGGCAGCGGTAACGGAGTCACTGACTCTCCAACGCATAGCAATCTCCTTACAGGCGGGGCTGATCTCATTATCTGCCCCCGCGCAAATTCCACGTACTGAGCCGCCAATAGCGCTCAGCGAGAGAAAGCGAGAACGGCGATGAATGATTTCTGGACGCGGAAGGTACGTGCGGCACAGGAGAGTGAACGGCAGGCGCAGGAAGAGGCGATGGCCGCCGAGCTGACGTACAGGAACCCGAATCTCGGGGCGCACGCCCAAGCCTGGATCGACGGCCGGACCGCGAAGGACGAGCGGAACCGTGCGGCGGCCGGGGCCATGAGTCTCAGCTACGGCGACCTCGACGCAGTGCGGGAGGCGACGCACCTGCGGGCGGTACAGCAGTACCACGCTTCGGCCCACCGGCAGGAGCGCGGCCGACTGTCGGAGCTGGAACCCAACCCGACGGACATGAGTCAGTACGCGCTCAACCGTCCCCGCGGGTCCTACTCGGACGTGTGGTGATGGGGGCGGTACCCCCGGCCGAGTTCGCCCCGCTGTACGCGAGCATGCGGAGGGAGTATCCGCCGCCGCCCGCTGTCGAGGTGGCGAGGGCGCCCGTTGGGACGCGGGTGTACCCCGAGCCGCCTGCGGGGTGCTACTGGGCCTCCTCTCGGTTGTTCTGGACCCCCGTGGCCGGCGATGCGCTGTTCTTCGTTCACGGGCTCGATGTGGCCAACAACGGTCACAAGGAGATCGCCTCCGCGCTCGTGGACTTGCGCAAGGTGGGCCAGGAGCTGGACGGCGTGGCCCTCCCCTCGTCCACGCTGTCGCGGGACCTCTCGGGCTGGACAGGGCGTTGGGTGGCGGTACGCGTTCGCCGCGATGGACGACGTCAGCCGTGGCGCGCGGTGCCCATTACCCACGGGATGTGGTCCGAGCACGCGGACGCGTTGAACGCGGCTGCCTGACGACACAAGGGCCCCACGGAGGGGGAAGCATCGACAGGGTCTGTGATCCCTTGTCCTGCCTGGCTGTGGGGCCCTGGCGGAGTTACTCGTATCCCGAGCCGGCGAGCGCGGTTTCCGCACACCACCGAGATCCTTCCAGGTCCCACGGAGGGGATTCCGGCTTTCCGGGTCCCGGGGGGACCGTCAGATTGGAGCTGAACATGACCCTTCCCGAGTTCCTCCGGCGCCGGAGGCCAGACCCTGAGCCCGTCGTGGACTTGACCACTCCCGAGGCCCGAGCCGAGTACGCGGCTCTGCTGGCCGCCACCAAGCCCGAGCCGCCCCGCCACGTCGTGGACTTCCACGGGCTGCCCCCGGCGTCTCCTCCCCGGTTCCGTCCGCGCAGGCCCTGGGGGCCGGGCCTGGTCCCCGTCGTACGAGCCTCGGACGGAGCGGTGTGGGGCGATGAGTAGCAGCGATAGAAGGCGGCGCCGGAACGCGCTCAGGCACGTCCCGGTGGTCGGCCGCGGGGCGGCGCGAGAGTACTGGGAGGAGATCGTCAACGAACCCGCGCCGGAGCAGACGCCCACGGCGCCATGGAGCCCCGGGGTCCCCCCGCCGGACTGGATGATCAAGCCGGTGCCCGTACTCGACGCACGCACCCAGCAGCCGGCGTACTGGGCGGACGACGCGCCCTATCAGAGCTGGGCGGCCCGGGTCGGAGAGGCCAAGTACAAGCTGCTCCTGCTCGATGGCCTCAACCCCGACAAGGAAGAGGCCGCCGGGGGTCCTGCGCCCTGGGCCCCGATCCGCACCAGCGGGAAGACGCCGCTGGCTTTCCTGAACCACCGCGCCGAGCAGTTGACGGTGCGGGAGAGAGAGGAGTTCGGGGCGACGGGGCCGTGGACGAGTCGCACCTGGGCGCGAGAGGCTGCCAAGCGCAGGAAGATCTCCCCGGACCAGGCCCCGGCCGGTCCGAAGGAGGAGGAGGAGCTGCCGCAGGCTGAATGCTCGATCGCTCCGTGGTGGTTGGAGGAGTAGCCGAGCGCCCCGCCTTCCGATGCTGCTGGAGGGCGGGGCGCTGGTGCGTGCGGGTGGTCAGGAGTCGTTGGTGGCGGTGACCAGCAGGGTGCCGAGGGCGCCGTCCGGGGAGGGGATGACCTCGGCGGAGACGTCGGTGAAGCCATGGCGCTTGAGCAGGTCGGTCCACTGCTCTGGGGTGTGCTGCCAGCGCAGCACGGTCAGCTCCGTCTCCCGGCCCTCCAGCCACTTCCCGCCCATCTGCTGGGCGCCGTACTGGCCCACGATGGGCTCGCGGTGGGAGAAGGCGAAGATGCCGCCGGGGGCGAGGCGCCGGGCGATGCGGGGGAACAGCATGTCCGGGTTGGTGAACCAGACGGCGCCCCAGGTGGAGTAGATCGCGTCCCAGAGCCGCACGTCCTCGTCGAGGAAGTTGAGCGCGTCCGCGCAGACGAAGTCCAGGTTCGGGGTGTCGGCCCAGAAGCCTCGGGCCCGCTCGGTCTGGACGGGTGAGAAGTCAACGGCGACGACCTCGACACCGCTGCGGGCGAGGAAGGCCGCGTTCTCACCCTCCGCCGGTCCCAGGTCCAGGGCGGTCTTCGGGGTGCCGAGGATCTCCGCGCCGGGGCCGGTGCCGGGCAGGCCGGTCCAGTCGAATCGTTCGGCGGCCGGCGGCTGCTGGGGCTCGTCGCCGCGGTGGGGCTTGTACTTGTCCCAGTACTCGGCGGGGGTGTTGGGGGCGCTGGACATGAGGCTCCTCGGGAGGTTCTCGGTTCCGGTGCGCGTGACGCTACCGGTGGGAGTCCCGGGGTGGAGGCGGAAGGAAGAAACTCACACAAAAGTGCATAAAAGAGGGCCGGAGCCGCCCGAAGGCAGCCCCGGCCCGATCGTTCAGGGGTGGGTCAGTGGCACTTGGATCCGGGGTGGCACGGCCCGCACTTGGCGTAGTCCGCTTCCCACAGCTTCCAGTCGACCTCGAACCCGTTGTCGTGGATGATCTGCGCGGTGCGCTCCACGGAGCCGTCGTACTTGAACGCGATCTCGGGGATGTGCTCCAGGAACCTGCCGGCGAAGTGCTCAGCGCAGAACTCGCGGTAGTTCTTGGTGTCGAGGATGAACACGTGCACGGCGATGTCCACGATCCGGCCGCAGCACATCTCCAGCGGGACCGGCTCGTCCCACTTCTCCATCGCGGTGACGAGGTAGGACACGGCCGCGTGGAACAGGCGGGTGGCCATCACCTCGTCGAAGGGGTAGTCGCGCATGAGCAGGGTGACCTCGCGGTCCCACACCTCGGGGCTGACGAAGTCCCTCGGGTTGCGGTAGACGCGCTCCTCCGGCTGGGCCGGCGCGGTCAGCATGACGGTCATGGCTGTGCTCCTCTCGATTGCCTTTCGAGTGGTGCATGGGTGGCGCCGGGGATCACGTCCCCAGACATGTCCCCGGCGCCGTTCCTCTCCGTGCCGACTGCCTAATCAGGTGCGGAGAGGAAGTGGTGCGCCCGCCCCGGGCGGTGGCGCTGTAGGAGGTGCGGGGCGGGAGTTGATCACCCGGTCAGCGGCTGCTGCCGGAAGTCGGAAAAGCCCAAGATCAGGGCATGAGCTTTGAGATCGGGCCGCGGATTACAACGAACCTGCTGGCGCCGGCGCCCTGGTACATGACTCGGTGCATGATCTGGCCCTGGCACAAGGTCAACGGGTACGGATACATCCTTGTTGCGGGGAAAGGCCATCGCGTTCACCGGTTCATGTACGAGCTGGTGAATGGTCCGATCCCGGAGGGCCTGGTGCTGGATCACCTCTGTCGACGCCCGGCCTGCTTCAACCCGGAGCACCTGGAGGCGGTGACACAGAAGGAGAACGTCCGTCGGGGGAATGCCGGGAAGAACAGTTCCGACAAGACCCACTGCCCCCAAGGGCACCCGTACGCAGGAGACAACCTCTACCGCAAACCGAGCGGGGGACGTGTCTGCCGCACGTGTACGAATGATCAAAAACGTAGCGGCATTGGCGCCGGCGGGATCAACGCCCGCAAGACCCACTGCCCACAGGGCCACCTGTACGACGAGGCGAACACGATCAGAGACAAGCGGGGTCATCGGAAGTGCCGTACGTGCAAGACCCTTCGTGACCGTGCACGGCGTTCCGTTCTGGAGGAGGGGTAGTTTCACCGGCTGTCTCCGGCCGGCTCGACGTTGTCCGCGTGGGTGGTCCAGGCGATGCCGGAGACGGGGCGTACATGGGCCAGACGCACGACGCGGCCGTCGGAGTGGGTCTCGTGGGTGACGGCGTCCAGCACGCCCACACACTTCGAGGCGATGTCGCGAACCTGCTGGCGGAGGAGCGGATGCTGCTCGTGGCCGGTGTGGTCGACGGGGTATGTCACGTCCCGTCCTCCGGCTGCATCTCGGAGCGGCGCATGAACTTCACCCAACCGCCGGCCGCACGTAGCCGCAGGGACCGGCTCGGGGCTCCGGGCTGCGGGTCGGGGACGGTGTACTGCCGTCCGCTGGCGCCGGGCGCGCGGCGAGGGAGGGGCTGGGTCATGGCGTCGCTCCTCAGGCTGGAGGGGGTGCAACGGGCCGCGGGTGCGTTTTCAGGGACGGGGCCGCGGCCCGTTGCTCGGGGGTATCGTGCGGGGATGGCTGAGCCGTTCATCACTGAGGACAGCGACCATCCGGCGTGCGGGATCTGTCCGTCGCTGCGGCTGCCGAGGGATGCCTTCGTCGTCTACGACCGGCCGTCGCGCGAGTGCCCGTTCAACCCGGCCGACGGTCACCGCTACACCTCAGACGGGACTCCGGCCTGCGTGCACCCGGACAAGATCGGGGTCGAGCCGGACCGGATCGCGCCTCCGCCCGAACGGGTCGTTGTCGAGCAGGAGCCACCGCGAAAGCGCTGGGCGTTGTTCCGTTCTCGGTGACCTACGCGGCGGCGAATTCGATGTCGTGCTCACGGCCGGCGCGGTCCATGCCGATGGAGGCGTACCGGGCGGTGAGGATCTGCACCCGCCGGTCCACTTCCTCCTTCACCAGCCAGTACCGCGCCGGGGGCTCGCCCCACGCGAGGCGGTAGGCGAGGTGCGTGAAGTCACCGGCGGTGTAGTCGGTGTGCTCCTGGTCGGTCTGGTGGATGACCGAGACCCCGATCCGCCCGGTGATCCGCGCGAGGAGCTGGGGCTGGGCGATCATGGCGTGCGTCATCTCGTCCACCGGGACCGCGACGGGGACCTCGGCCAGGCGCTCGTCGCCGGTGAGGTCGAAGACGGCAGCCTTGACCGCGAGGGCGCGCAGCCCCTCGGCGAACAGCGGGGCCTTGTCGGAGTCGAGGTTCCAGCGTTCGATCACCGGGAAGCCGGTGAAGCACTGCCAGTCGCTGGAGTACTCCAGGGTCGCGGCCTCGAAGGCGCCGAACTCGGGGTCGGCGCGGATCGCGGCCAGGATGCGCTTCGCACGGGCGGCGGCCTGGGCGGGGGTGGGCATGGTGCTCATCTGCGGGTCTCCTTCGATGAGGTGGTGCCCGGCCCCGCCACGAAGGGGGTCGACAGCGGCGGGGCCAGGAGTGCCGCCTTGCGGGGGCGGCGTGTGACCAGTGAACTGCGGTCAGTTGGTAGCTCCCAGAGCGCTTCCCAAGCGTTTCCCAGGCGTTTTCAGGGCATTGAACGGGCTGAGCTGGGATGGTGGCTGAACATGGGGAGACGCCGATGACGATGAAGCGCCACCGTTTAGCCGAGCAGCGCGCAGCAGGGGGCTACTCTCAGGAAGAGTTCGCCGAGCTGCTCGGGGTCGCCACGTCCACCGTCGTGCGCTGGGAGAACGGGAAGGCCGCACCCCGGCCCTTCCATCGGCCCCGGATCGCGCGGCTCCTTGAGGTCACCACCTCGGAGTTGGACGCCATGCTCGTCTCCGCCCAGCGACCCTTCGCCGGCCCCGACATCCCCGAGACCCTCCTAGACCCTGGTGATGCTGACGACATGAAGCGCCGCGATGTCCTTGGCCTGCTCGCTGTGACAGGCGCGCTGGTCACGCTGCCGGGCCTGGATGCCGCAGCCGCCGTTCGGGCGGACACCGCTTCGGCACTCGCCGAGACCGGGCCGGAGCTGAACCGTGCCCTGTGGCGGACGTTCTCCCTGGCGGAGTCCAAACAGGACGTGTACCCACTGGTGAGGAGTCAGCTCGGCCGACTGGCGAAGGGGCTGGGGGAGCCACAGGCAGCGACTTCGCACCGAAGGCTCTGCACGATGGTGGGCGACCTCTACCAACTCGCCGGGGAGGTCTTCTTCGACGGCAACAGCTACACCGAAGCCGCCCACTGCTACACGGTCGCGGCCAGTGCGGCGAAAGAGGCAGGAGACTTCGATCTGTGGGCCTGTGCGATGACGCGACACGCGTTCATCGAGCTGTACGAGCGCAGGTTCGCTGTGGCGGCGCCGATACTGTCTGCGGCCTCGCGCGTCTCCAGGCGGGGAGACGGCCAGTTGTCGACGCGCTACTGGGTCGCGGCGGTCCAAGCGGAGGCGTTCGCGGGCCTCGGCGATCTGGATTCGTGCAAGCGTGCGCTGGACGAGGCCGAGCAGGTGCACGGTCTGGGCGGGGAGATCCAAAACGGTGGATGGCTGCGGTTCGACGGCTCCCGGCTCGCCGAGGAGCGCGGCACCTGTTACCTCCAGCTCGGCCGCCCCGACCTCGCCGAGCAGGCGCTGACGTCCGCCTTGGAGCAGCCGCTGTCTTCCCGGCGCCGGGGGGCGGTGCTTGCTGAACTCGCGGCGCTGGGTGCTCAACGGGGCGACGTCGAGCAGGTGATGCAGTACAGCGGCACCGCTTTGGCTCTGGCCGGGCAGACCGGTTCCGGGTACATCGGCAAGAAGCTCGAAGGGCTCCAGAAGCGTCTTGCCCCGCTCATGTCCGATGCGCGAGTCTCGGAGCTGCACCACCGGATCGCGGCGCTGTCGGCTGCCGCCTGAGGACGAGGGACCACTGCATGAGCGAGGACGGCCGGATCTTCCGTGAGGCGTGGATCGCCGGCGTGAAGAAGTATTTCCCGGGGGAGCCGAAGCCCGGCTACATCACTCCGTGGGACGAGACGCCGGAGTGGGAGCGGGAGTCGGCTGCGGCCGTCTTCGGTCAGGTCCGCGACTTCGTCCGGGTGAGCGGCGGCCAGACGGCCAAGCTGACCCGGGAGCAGAAGGGCCGCTTCGTCGCGCTGTGCTGGATCGCGCAGATCCACAAGCACATCCCCGACCCGAAGCCCGGCTACGTCGCCGACTGGGAGGCGCTGCCCGAGTGGCAGCAGCAGACCGACGCGGACATCTTCGAGCACATCGAGCAGACTTTCTGACCCGCGGAAACGAAGAAGCCCCCGGTCCGAGCGCAGGAACCGGGGGTTTTCAGTCGTGTACTCACCGTATGCGGGATGGGCGCCGGGTTGGTAACGCCCCGAAAATGACGAAGCCCCCGCCGGACGGTGCGGGAGCTCGGATATCGCGGGCTGCTAGTTGAAGTTGTTGGTGATGGGGCCGTTGAAGACGCCGGCCTGGCCCTTCTCGACGTTATTCTCCTGCTGGATCTTGATGACCTTGTCGCGGAGTTCGTAGAGGTCGGGGAGCAGTTCGCGGTGGGCGTCGAGGTGGCGGGCGAGGTGTTCAGCGAGTTCGGCTATGGCGTGGTTGTAGTAGCCCTCGGCCGCGGCGTCGGTTTCGGGGGTGGCGCATTCGTCCGCGGCGTTGGAGTTGCTGCGGATGGTGCTCGTGCGGTCGTCGAAGAGTTCGAGGGCGGTGGTCTGTTCCTCGGGGGTGGCGCCCTTGAAGAGCTTGGCCCACCAGGCGCGGGCGGTGGGGGTGGCACCGTCGATGGCGACGATGCCGGAGACGACGGCGGTGGCCGATTCGAGGATCGAGGTGAAGTCCATCCGCTGATGCTATGTCAGAACTTGCCTGCTCCGGGGCCTGGTTGGAGGCAGTCCGGCTAAGGGCAGAAAGCCCCCGCTGGCCGGCTCGGTGCCGGGGCGGGGGCTGCGCCGCGTGTGGCTAGTGCTGTGACCGGGAAGGTTCGCCGGGTTGTTCCTGGTGCTGGTTGGAAATGAGTTCTCCAAGCAGCGTGGGGAGGCGGGATGGCGAAACCGGTCCGGGTTCGCGGGCTGACGGAGCAGGAGGGCCAGAAACTCCAGCACATCGTCCGGCGGGGCAGCACGAGTTCAGTGCGGTTTCGGCGGGCGATGATGCTGCTGGCTTCGGCCGGCGGCAGCACGGTCCCGGTCATAGGCCGCCTGGTCCAGGCGGACGAGGACACCGTCCGCGATGTGATCCACACGTTCAACGAGATCGGGCTCGCATGCCTGAACCCTCGGTGGGCGGGAGGCCGTCCCCGCCTTCTCGATCGTGACGACGAGGACTTCGTCGTCCAGACGGCCACTACTCGTCCGACCGTGCTGGGCAAGCCCTTCACCCGCTGGTCGATCCGAAAGCTCGCCGATCACCTGCGCAGGAACACTGCCCGGCCCGTCCGGATCGGCCGGGAGGCACTGCGGTGCTTACTGGCCCGCCGCGGGATCTCCTTCCAGCGCACGAAGACCTGGAAGGAGTCCCCGGATGAGGCCTTCGACGCGAAGCTCGCCCGGATCGAGTACGCGATCAACGAGCGGCCGGACCGCACGTTCGCGTTCGACGAGTTCGGGCCTTTGGGCATTCGCCCCACCGCTGGCTCCTGCTGGGCCGGGCAGACCCGGCCCGACCGCCTGCCGGCCACCTATCGGCGCACCCACGGAATCACCTACTTCCACGGCTGCTACTCGGTCGGCGACGACCAGATGTGGGGGATCAACCGGCGCCGCAAGGGCATCGACCACACCTGGACCGCGTTGAGAACGATCCGTGCCGCCCGCCCGGACGGCGCCCCGATCTACGTGATCCTCGACAACCTCTCCGCCCACCTCAACTGGAAAATCCGCAGGTGGGCGGCTCGCAACAAGGTCGAGCTGTGCTTCACCCCGACCTACGCTTCCTGGGCCAACCCGATCGAAGCCCACTTCGGACCGCTACGGCAGTTCACCCTGGCCAACTCGAACCACCCCAACCACACCGTCCAGACCCGGGCCCTGCACGCCTACCTGCGCTGGCGCAACAAGAACGCCCGCCATCCCGACGTCCTTGCCGCCCAACGACGCGAACGCGCCCGAATCCGCAGCGAAAGAGGTATCCGCTGGGGCGGCAGACCCCTACCCTCCGCGGCCTGACCGCTCAACCCGGCGAACCTTCCCGGTCACAGCACTAGAGGGCGACGCTGGCGAAGACCTCGGAGGCCGTGTCGGAGCCGGTCACGAAGTACAGGGTGAGCTTCTTGATGTCCTTGCCCGTCTCGTACACCAGGTGCAGATCCGTCGTCTTGCCCGCGCCCAGGTTCTTGTCCAGCGGCTCGGCGAGGTAGGCGTCCATCTTGGGGTCTTCGACGTCCATCAGGGGCCCCATCGCCTCTACCTTCGCGCAGTTCAGGTCGTCGTCGACAGCCGAGGAGAAGATGCCTTGGTCGAGCCGCTGGGGCTCGGTGGTCTTGTTGGTCACCGACAGGACGAGGCCGACAGCGCGGTGCCCGGCCGCGTCCACGCTCTTGCGGATGTACTCGTTGCCGATCGTGTAGGGGTCGGTGACCTCCTTGACGGTGATGTCGAACTTCTTCCCGCCGGTGGTGGTGTCGCCCGGCTTGAGGACCCGGTACTCCGCGGCGAGTGGAACCTTCTTGTCGGGCCGGCCCTGCGAGGCGCAGGAGAGGTCGACGGTCTGCACGGCCGGAGACGGCACGGCCGGCGCCAGCGTGGGCGACACGTCGGCGGTCGGCTTGGCGCTGCCCTCCGTCGGCCCGCAGGCGGACAGCGCCAGGGCACCGAGTACGGCGAGCGGTATGGAGATGACCTTCTTCAAGACGGTTCCTTCGGTGTCGCAAGGGGTGGTGTGGAGGAGGGGCGCGGGATGCCCTGATGGCAAAAGATGTCTTCGGCCGCGCGGAGATTACACAGATTGTTGAGGCGGGATGCTTGGCGTGCGCATGGTGAGACGGCCACGAGAAGGCCCCCGCCGGGTCCGGACTGCTGCCGGGGGCGGGGGCTTCGTAATCAGGAGATGCTACCGGCGGCGCTTTCCGCCGTACTTGTCGTGGTAGGCGCCGTCGTTGTTGTAGTTGCCGTCGTAGTACTCGTCGCGGTTGCCGTAGCGGTCGTGCCAATCGTCGTCGTTGTCGTAGTTCCCGTCGTAGTAGCTGTCGTTACGACTCTTGCCGGAGCCGGAGCCGGAGCCGCCGTTGGTGGAGGGCTTGTACGTCGATGCCTCCGGCGTCGGTGTCGGCATCCGGGTGGGTGTGGGCGCCGGAGTGGGTGTCGCGCTCGCCGTAACGGCCGGGCTGGGGGCTCGGGTGTAGGCCGAGAGCGGGGTGGGCTGGCTGCTGTAGGTGGAGGTGGGTTCCTGGTCGTCAGGGCCGCTGCTGCGGCCGCTGGTCAGGCCGATAGCAGCGAGAATGGCAACCATTGCCACAGCAGCGACGGCTCCGGCCGCTGCTTCTTTGAGGGGGCTGGCCATTACTCGCAGGCCACGCCGTCGCCGTCGCGGTCGAGGTGCTTGCCGTAGCCGGGGTCTCCGCGCCGGATCGGGGCAGCGCCGGCGGCACGCACTGCGGTGCAGTTCTTGTAGTAGACGCTGCCGCCCCCGCCGGAGGAGGAGCCGCCGCTGGAAGAGCTGGAGCCGCCGGAGGTGTCGTTGTCCCGGTGGTAGTTCGGGTCGTTGGCCGGGATGTTGTACGAGGTGCCCTTGGCGGCGGGGCACTTCTTCACCAGCGAGAATCCGGACCAGTTGCCGAGGTCGAGGTGAACGGTGCCGCCTGCTGCGACACCGGCCCCATTGCCCGGGGTCTGGAAACAGACCTTCCAATCCGCGTCTCCGGCGGCCTTGGCGTGGGTCGGGGTCTCGATGTCGAGGTACACGTCGTCAAGCGTGACGTTGTTCTTCGCGATCCCGGCCGCCTCAAGGGCCTTGATCGCGTCGTCGTAAGTGGCACCGACGACGGAGGGCATGACCGGTACCGCGCTGGGCGTCGGGCTGGGCGTGGGCGAAACGGGCGGGGGCGAGGTGGCCAACGTGGGCGACGCCGTGACGGACGGGCTGGGCGAGGCGGTGGCGGCGGCCTTGCCGTTCTTGCCTTCCTCGTACCCCTTCTTCCCGCTGGCGGTCGTGAAGGGCAGGAAGAACCAGATGCCCGCCAGGATCGTTGCGACGATCTTCTTCGGCTTGGACCACAGACTCGTCCAGGCGAGGGCTATGCCGACCGGGGGCAGGATCACCAGGAGCGTGATGATCAGGGCGGGGTGCTGCCACCAGCGCCGTACGGGCTGAGTGGAGGCGTAGGTGTGCGGGGGCGGGTACACGGGTCTCCTGTGGCTGGTCAGTTTGATCGGCGGTCAAGCTACATCGGATGGCAAAGCGTGTCTCCGACTTGCCGAATGTTGAGATGGGCATGAAGAAACCCCCGCTGGCCGGCTCGGTGCCGGGGCGGGGGCCTTCGTGTTGGATCAGGTGTGTTTGAGCTTCGACGGGTAGACCTCGTGGTTCGGGTCCCACCACAGCACGTGGAAGACGGTGCCCTCCAAGAACCCGTAGAGCCGCTGTGTTCCCGCGAATCGGATGCGCCCGATCTTCGTCATGTCGGAGAGTCCCAGTGAGGTCAGCCGGTCACGTGCCTCGCGGATGATGCCTGTGTCCTCGGTGGCGTACTCCTTGTAGAGCTTCCCGCCGGACGCGTTGCGCATTTCCTGGACGGTCATCTTCTCGACCTCGGACATCTTGCTCAGCACGGTGAGTCACATCTGCGACTCCATGTGGTGCAGTGCCCACCGGCCGTCATGGTCTACCTGGGCAAAGCGCCAGCTCACTCGCTCGTGGGAGGTGCTGGCGCCGGGCAGGGACGGTATCCCGCCGCCTTTGCCGGTTACGGTCCGAAGAACAGGGGGCTGGCCCTTCTTCTTCGTCCGCGCCATCAGGCCGTCGTGCTCTCGGTGAGGGCACCGAAGTAGTCGGCGATCTCGGTGTCGTCCAGCTCTTCGGAGCTGCGTTCCAGCGCCCCGGCCCCAGCGCGTTCGCGCGCGTGTACCCAAGGTCCTTCGGTGTGGGTCATCAGGCTCAGTTCGTGCGCCGTGTACGGGCTCATCATCTCCAGTACGAGGTCGACGGACTCGCGTTCGCCGTCGTCCAGAGCGGCGGCGTTGCCCCTGATGGCGTCACGTCCGAGCTGGTACTGCCCCCGGTGCCGGTCGTACAGAGCAGGTGCGACGGGACCGTTCGCCCACGCCTCGAACCGCTCGGGAAAGAGCTGCCGGTCCTCCCACGCCAGGTGGTAGCCGTAGGCGAAGTACGTGAGCTTCTGGAGCTTCATCGCGGTCATCGATCCGGCCTTGGCCAGTACGTAGGCGGCGACGTCGTACACCGTTGCCATGTGCTTCCTCCTCTCCTCCTGGGAGTCTCCCCCCGGACTGTGAACGGTACCGCTCGGCGCTGACATACGTACTGTCCGGCTCACCAGCCCACCTCGCCGTAGGCCAAGCCGTAGGGGCTGCACTCGTCGCATCCGGGGCAATTGTCGTCCCCGCAGTCGCCGGGCTCGTCGTCCGCGTCGTGCCGGTATTCGTTGTGCCGCCAGCCGGTGCAGCCGATCGAGCAGCCGCAGCCGGGGCACTCAGGGCACAGCATTCCCAGGGTCCAGCCGCACCGGGTGCACAGGGTGTCGTCGGCCTCGGTTCCGCCAGCCTCGGGGCGGATCGGCGGGGTCTCGGTCGTGGTCATCGGGTCTTCCCTTGGTGGACGCGGGCGGCGTGGAGCTGGGCGAGCTTGTCGAGCATCGTCGGGTTGGCAGAGCGGAAGGTGGCGCGGCAGCCGCGTTCCGGGCACTTCCAGACGCGGGATTCGATGACGCCGAAGGGGGTCTGGGGGAGGTAGGTCATCGGCCGCTCTCCTTGTAGTGGATGAGGGCTTCGCCGTCGGGTCCGACGGTGCCGTGCAGGAGGCCGCGGACGTGGGTTGCCTCCCAGGAGCCGGGGCGGTTGCGCAGCACTTCGTCCACGCCTCCTTCGGCGGCGGCTACGTGTGCGAGGGCGTGGGCGAGGAATTCGGCGACGTCGCGGCCTTCGTCCAGGGCTTCGCTGATGGCGTTGACGGCTTGGCGGGTCGTGGGGTCCACGGGTTTCTCCTTGGGGTGGTGATTCCGGTTAGCGGAAGCTGGCGAAGGTGAGGAGCGCGAAGAAGATCAGCGCGGCGAGGACGAGCGAGGCGGGTACACCGCAGCCGGCGCCCTTGAGCCGCTCAATCTCGGCAGCTATTGCGGCGGCCTCGCCCTCGTACAGGACCCGGGCCGGGTGGCCTTCGGGGTAGTCCTTGATCACGCCGCGCCGGTCATCGAGCTGGGCGCGGAGCCGGGCTATCTCGGCGTCGTTGTTGCCGAACACGCGTGGCGTCTCCTTCGGGTGTGGTTGAGGCCGGTCGAGCCTCCGCGACCGCTCCCGCGCGGGCGGGAGCAGCACGGCCAGGGGACCGGGTAAGCGGGGCGGTGAAGGTAATCGGTAAGCCTGCGACCTGCATGTTTCCCGGATTACTGGGAGATCTCGGGCTCTGCGGGGGAGGGGAGAGTGGGGTACGCCGTCAGGTCCGGCACCAGGTGTGCGGGCAGGCGGGGCATGTGTCCCATGGCCTTCTCCAGCTCGGCGTACTGGACGCCGATCGCCTTGTCTCCGCCGACGCTGATGACCTTCGTGGGGATCCCGGCGTCCCGGAGTTTCGCGGGGAACGTGGCGGACGTCAGGCCGAGGAAGCGTCCCTGCTGTTGGAGTCCGTGAAGGAGTTCGACCGCGTGGACGCCGTTGGTGCCCTCGTGCTTCTTGATGGCCACGGCCTGCTCCACGTACACGAGCAGCTCCTTCTTCCACTCCCCCGTGTCGACGACCACCGCGGCCGGTTCTTCTTCCTCTTCGGCGGGCTCCAGGACCAGGCGCGCGGTCTCGGCGAGGAGTTCAGCAGGCACGGGCCGCACGGTCAGCTCGAAGGGGCGGTAACCCCGGGCGAAGCAGGCAGTGGCCGTGCCGAGGGTGGAGACCAAGAGCACCACGCCGTCGATCAGCCATGACCCCACTGCCACGCCCGCTACGGGGAGCACCAGGGCGGTGCACCGTACGGCGGCGATCTTTCTGCGGCGGTGCCGGATCTGCCCCGGGTCGACGTCCCGGATCTCCCAGTCCCCCAGCGCCTCCAGGGCGGCCTCGTGGCGCCGGGCCTCGTGCTCGGCCCGGGTGAGGTCGATCTGAGCGGCGGGGGTCAGTCCGCCGTCCTCGGCGGCGATCCGGCGGAGCTTGGTCGCCCGCTTGTGTGCGCGGCGGGCCTCGCGCTGGTGCTCGTCCACGGCCTCGGTGTGCGCCTCGGCACGAGCCTTGAGAATGCGCCGCAGCAGCTCCTCCTCGGAGACGGTGTGGCCGCCGGCCCAGTGGGCGAGGAACACCGCGATATTTCCGGCTCCGGCGGTCGTACGGGTGATGAGGGGACCGGGCTTGGTGCTCATCCGATCATCCCCTCACCGATCCAGGTCATCAGCGGGACGCCGATCATGGATGCGATGCCGCCGAGGGAGGAGGCGATGCCCCAGGTTGAGCCGGTCAGGGCGCCGGAGATGGCCAGCGCGCGCTCACCCCAGCCCTTGGCGAACCAGATGAACAGGCCAAGCAGGATCATCAGGGTCAGGGCGATCCAGGATCCGGAGTAGCCGAGGACTTCGCCCGTGGACAGTTCCACGGCTCCGGCGCCGGACTGCCCGACGGCCGCGTTCCCGATCTCCTGGCCCAGCTTGTTGCCGGTGCCGGTGAACGTGCCGGAGATGTTGCCGACGATGCCGCCGACGACGGCGGAGGCCAGCACCATCACGAGGAAGGAAGCGGCCCAGGGAAGCCAGAACCGGCGCTTCTTGAGGGCCTTGAAGGTGCGGCCGTTGGCGTAGAAGATCACGGCGCCCGTGATGACCATCAGGCAGAAACCGAAGGCCGCGCCCGCGCGGGTGACGACGTGGGTGATTTCGATGAACTCCATGGTCAGGCACCCACGATCCACGCGGCGATCAGGTGCCGGGTCGGGGCGGCGAGGAGCGTTCCGCCGACGGCCGCGAACAGCAGCAAGGATCCGGCCCACCTTCGGATCCGCCCCCCGGCGGCGAACAGGACCCCGCCTACGAGGGACGCGATGAACGCGGCGGCGAACGCGGTGTCGACGGACCGTTCAGCGGCGAGCGGTTCGGCTACCCGGTCGCACCACACGACGGCCGGGAACAGTCCGGCGGCCACCATGACGACCAGCCGGACCGGCCGGATCGCCCGGACCGTCACCCGGATACGGTCCCAGTCGACGGTGTGGTGCGCGTCGGGGGTGAGGGCGGGGATGTGCTCGGAATGGTCCGAGTCGTGCGCTATCTGAGTCATGCTGTTTCTTGTCCTTTCGGGGACAACAAGGCGCCCCCGCCGGGGCTGTAGGAGGTTGCTGGCGGGGGCGCCGTCTTTTGCGTAGGTCAGTGGCCCTTGAGTGCGGCGTACACCTGCGCCTCGGTCCACTCGGTCATGCGGGCGAATGCGGCTTTCGTGAGCTTCGGGTTCTCTTCCCGGGCCGCATCCCATTTCTCCCGAATCACAGAACGGGCAGCCGCGGTCTCCTTGGCGACGCGTTCCCGATGTGCGGCGAGCGGATCTACCGCCGGAACCGACGGCGGCGCGGGCGCGTCTTGCGTCCCGTTCTTTCCGGGAGCGACCGGCGGTTTTGTCGACTCATAGGCAGGCGTGCCGTCCGTCGTGTCCGGGGCGTCCGGTGCAGGTTCACCCGCAGGTTCCGGCTCGGCTTCCCTGTCGTGCGGCTCGTCCTCGCACTCCGGCTCCGGGGGCTCGGGGACGCGCAGGGTGACCTCCAAGCGCTCCGGATCCGGCTTCTCGGCCGCGTACGCGGTAAGGAGTGCCGGACGAGAGGCCGGGTTACCGATTTCCAGAGCCTCGCCCGCGTGCTCCTCGAACTCCGGCCGGGCTGGGGGCTCGAAGGAGCGCCACTCGATCAGGATTCCCGCAGCGGCGAGGCCGGCGGGGGCGGTCTGTGCGAGCGGTACACCGAGCTTGGCGAGCCGGAGCGGTATCACGGCGTCCACGGGGGCCTTAAAGCGCCAGGCGCGGCCGTACTTGGCCTGGAGCCGGGTCCGGTAGATCAGCCGGTCCTGTTCGAGCCCCACGGCCTGCTCGTAGCTGCGCATCTCCCACAGCTTCATCCGGCGCCACAGCTTGAACGTGGGGGCCGGGGATAGCAGCCAGCGCCACCCCCTCACCCCGTCCATGTTCTTGTCCTCGGCGATGTCCGCGATCTTGCCCACCGCGTGCCGGGCGGCCTCGACGGTGACCACGAACAGGACCGGGATCACCGCGTGCATCCCGACGCCCAGCGGGTCCGGCCACGCTGCGGCGCCGTTGAAGGCGATCGTCGCGGCCGTCAGCATCCACGCTGTCTGTCGCAGCAGCGGGAACGGGATCCGGATCCACGTCAGCAGCAGGTCCAGTGCGAGCAGGACGACGATCCCGGCGTCGATGCCAACCGGGAAGACCAGGGCGAAGTTCCCGAAGCCTTTCTGGTGGGCAAGGGCGCGAACGGCGCCGTACGACCCGGCGAAGCCGATGGCGGCGATCACGACGGCCCCGGCGGACACCACACCGATCAGGATCCGGTGGGTCCGGGTGAGCTGTAGTACTGGGCGGGTCACTGACGTCGCCCCCTCTCTGTGGTGCTGGACCTCCGCAAGTGCAGGTGGTCGGTGATGCCGTACGCCCTGCGGATCTCGGTGATTCGGCGGTGGATGAGCACTAAGCGGATGCCGTCGGCCAGGCGCTGGCGGAACTCCTCATCGGTCACTGGGTCGCCGCCTTGAGCGCGAGGACGACCAGGGCCAGGACGGCGGCGAGGTGGAGGAGACCGGTTCCGCATCCGGCCTGGCGGCGCTGCGGTCTCATTCGATCCCCCGGAAGAAATCGACGGCGTGGCCGTGCCACTGCCTTGCGGCCCGGCGTCGGGCCTGTCGGGCGCGGAGTTCGGCGGCCCGCAGGCGCTCTGCGGCGGTCAGGGTCCGGCGGCCGGCGCCGAGCGGGATTTCGAGTTCGAGCTGGACGAACACTGAGGCGTTCACTCGCCGCTCCCGAGGATCAGCGCGATCTCGGCTGCGGGGAGGCCGTACTCGGTGAGGGTGCGTTCGGTCTCGGTGCGGGCGAGCTGCACCATCTCCTCGCGCTCCTCCTCGCGGGCCTGCTGGTGTTCTTCGTTGGTCACTTGGACCACCGCCGGGCGATCTTCTCGGCGGCTTTCCGGGCCCCGGCGCGGTCGACCGGGGGCACCTTGGGTACGTTGGTCATGGCGTTCTCCCTGGTAGCTAGGGGGTTCGTTGTTCA
The DNA here is from genome assembly GCF_001746425.1 of Streptomyces subrutilus. Lineage (GTDB taxonomy): Bacteria > Actinomycetota > Actinomycetes > Streptomycetales > Streptomycetaceae > Streptomyces > Streptomyces subrutilus_A. Next base: position 5,654,586 of record NZ_MEHK01000001.1, read on the forward strand.
AGGCCCCGGCCGGCGTTGCGAGCGCTGTCCGGGGTTTTTGCGCGGGCGGTGAAGGTGTCGCACCTCCGCCTGTTGAAGCGCCCCACTGGGGCCGCCCTCGGCAGGTTCTCCGTCGCTGTAGCGGTCCCCCCGTTCGTCGCGGGGGGCTCTGACGGTGCCGTGTTGAGTCCTCAAGGAACGAACGCTTCCTTTCGCGGCCTTGTGAGCCGTTTCCGGGCGCTTTGCGTGATTTCCAACTCCTACCGCTGGGGCGGGGGTTGGGGTGATGCGACGTAGAGCATGGCACTGAACCTTACGGATTCGCAAGGATTCTCACGGAAGCCTACGGGGGCTTACGATTCCTGCCATGGAGTCGATCGCGTTGGAGGCCGCCCGCCGGGGCCTGGCCGGGGTCTTGGACCGGACCCAGTTGGAGAACACCCCCGTCGCGGTCACCCGCCGGGGCAAGGCAGCCGTCGTGCTGCTGCCGCCCGGCCGGTACGCCGAGGCCGCCGCCGCGCGGGGCGAGGAAACCGAGCCGGAGGACGGGCCCCACACCGTGGATGACCTCCGCAAGGAACTCGCCGCGATCCTGCGGAAGGTGCAGTTCGAGGGCGCTCGGGTGCGACTTCATCGACACGGAGCCCCCGCTGCTGTGGTCGTTTCCGTGACGTGGTTCGAGCACACCGAGCCGCCGGCCACTGCCTGACTCGGACTTTCGGCCCCCGCCTCGGTGGGGGCCTTCGTCATGTGCTCGGCATTGAAGAGGCCCGGCTGGGTCTTCGCCGCGTGACCCCATCCACCACAGCGACAGACGCAGGGCGACAGCGGGGCCGCCTCGGCGCACGCCTCGTTGTGGCAGGGATGCCGGTTCACCGGTTCCACTCCTGGGTGTCGAGGTCGATCAGAGATTCGGATTGGGTCTGGCCGGCGCAGCCGAAGAAAACCGGCGTGACCTGGTAAGGCGCGACGGCGTCCTGGTCGGCGCAGCGGTTGTACTGGAGGGACGCGGCGAAGCCGTGCAGCTCGATGTGCCGGGCGAGATCCGCGGCGGTCTCGCGCTCACGATGGGCGTACGTGCGGGCGTCCAAGTCCCGCTCGATGTGCTCGCGCTGCTGGGCCTGCTGGGCCCGGCGCTCGGCGCGGCTGAGCTTCGAGAGGCCGCTGGTGGGGGTCTGTGCGGCGCGGGCTGCGCGGAAGGCGGCGTTCGGCTGGTGCTGGCCGCGCTGGAGAGGTGAGCCGGTCGTGATGTGGTCGGGCAGTCCGCGCACCGGGGAGGTCGTGCCGCCCCAGGTCCATCCGGGTCGCTGGTGCTGGCTCGGCGACGGCATCGGGGTCCGGTCGGGGTTCTGCCACAGGCCGAGGCGGTACTGGGCCCAGCTGAGCGGGTAGCGGGGGCTCGCGGTGTGGATGTGCGCACCGTGGTGCGGGTGGAAGTCGAGCGCGCGGCGGACGTCGGCAGGGGACCAGCCGGCGTTCGCGAAAGGCCGCAGCAGCCGGGCCCTGCGCTCGTCGCTGATCCGGGCCAGCGAGCCGTACTCGGCGAGGGCGTCCGCGAGACGGTGCGCCGGGGTCGTTTGCTTGGTGTTGCCGGATTCCCCTCGCCGCGTACGCGGCGTACGACCGGGACCGGAAGCATCACGACGTGGACGCGGACGGGGGGATACAACCCACTCCCTACGGGAGGGGTTTGGGTGGGAAGGTTGATCCACAGGTGCGGAGTCCGAGGATCCGCCAGCGTCTGTGGACGAACTTTCCCACCTTTCCTGACCTGCGGTTTCCTCCTCGGGGATGCCGAGTGCCTTGCGAACCCGGCGGCCAAGGGCAGCTTCGCGGGCGGCAGCGTCACGGCCCTTCCGAAGGGGCGACCGGGCGGGAAGCTGGTCGTCCAAGGCGACAGGTACCGTGAGCGCGTACAGCGGGACGCGGGCGCCCTTGCCGCCGAGCTTGGCGTGGGCCGCGGGGGAGAGGCCGCCTTCGAGGGTGACAACCAGACGGTGCTCGTGGAACTCGCGCATGTACTGCTTCACCGATGCCGCCTTGACCTCTCGGCCGCCGGCCAGGGTGGAGAAAGCGGTGGCGTCCTCGGCGATCTGCTCGTGCGTCCGCCGGAAGACGGCACCGTCGATGTGGGCGCGGGCGTAGATGGCCTGGAAGATCGCCCAGCGGACCGCGCGGCCGTCGGAGCGGGTGCTGGCGTACAGGAGATCGAAAGCGGCGCGGTGCTCGCCCGTGTCGGCCGCCAGGCGCAGGACGTCCTCATGGGCGGCCAGCTCGGGGCGCAGGAGAACCCGGCCGCGCTGGACGAGGTAGAGGGCTCGGGAGTGCTCGCGGGCGTCGGCCTGGACGAACTCGGCGAGGGCGGTGCTCATCGGACCACCGCCGCGCGGGTGAAAACCGCTGGCCCGGGGATCGCTCGGCGGTCATGCTGAACCGCATGTTCCTCACGATCACCACGACGGGCACCGCGGAGAATCCGGCCACTGAACTGGGCTTTCTCCTGCACAAGCACCCGGACCGTGTCCGGGTAGAGAGTCAGTCTTACGGCACCGCCCACGTGTTCTACCCCGAGGCCACCGCGCAGCGGTGCACGGCGGCGCTGATGCTGGAGGTGGACCCCGTCGCGCTCGTGCGGCGCGGGCAGGGGAAGGGGCGGGGCGGAGCGCCCGACGCCGCGCTCGCGCAGTACGTCAACGACCGGCCGTACGCGGCCTCCTCGCTGCTCGCCGTCGCGCTCAGCGGCGTGTTCCGCAGTGCGCTGAAGGGACAGTGCACCGCCCGCCCCGAGCTGGCGGAGCAGGCCCGGCCGCTGCGCGTGGAGATCCCGGCGCTGCCCGCACGCGGCGGGGCAGAGCTCGTGCACCGGCTGTTCGACCCGCTCGGCTGGGACCTCGTACGGGCCGAACCCGTGCCGCTCGACGAGCGGTTCCCCGAGTGGGGGGACTCGCGGTACGTACGGCTCGTCCTGGAGGGCGGGCTGCGACTCGCCGACGCCCTGCGCCAGCTGTACGTCCTGCTGCCCGTGCTCGACGACGCCAAGCACTACTGGGTCGCCCCCGACGAGGTCGACAAGCTGCTCCGCGCCGGAGACGGCTGGCTGGCCGCGCACCCGGAGAACGGCCTGATCAGCTCCCGCTACCTCGCCCGCCACAAGCGCCTGACCCAGGACGCCCTCGAGCGCCTGGAGCTGGTCCGCCTCGCCGAGGCCGACGGCAGCGAGGTCGAGGAGCTCGACAACGCCGTCGACGAGTCGCGCGACACGCAGGAGCGGCCGGTACCGCTCGCCGTCCAGCGCCGGGACGCGATCCTCGCCGCCCTGCGCGGCGCGGGCGCCCAGCGGGTGCTCGACCTCGGCTGCGGACAGGGCCAGCTGGTCCAGGCGCTGCTGGGGGACCCGGCGTACACCGAGGTCGTCGGCATGGACGTGTCCGTGCGGGCCCTGAACCTCGCGGCCAGGCGGCTGCGGCTGGAGCGGATGGGCGAGCGGCAGAGCACGCGGGTCCGGCTGATCCAGGGCTCGCTCGCCTACACCGACAAGCGGCTGGCCGGCTATGACGCCGCCGTGCTCAGCGAGGTCATCGAGCACCTGGATCCGGAGCGGCTGCCCGCGCTGGAGTACGCGGTGTTCGGCTCGGCCCGTCCGCGCACGGTCCTCGTGACCACGCCGAACGTCGAGTACAACGTCCGCTGGGAGTCCCTGCCCGCCGGGCAGGTCCGGCACGGCGACCACCGGTTCGAGTGGACCCGCGGGGAGTTCCGCGCCTGGGCCGGCTCCGTCGCCGAACGGCACGGATACGGCGTCGAGTTCGTGCCCGTGGGGGACGACGACCCCGAGGTGGGGCCGCCGACCCAGATGGCCGTCTTCACGCAGACCGACACCGGCACCGGCACCACCACCGGCGCCACCACCACCGACACCCCGAAGGAGGGCGAGGCAGCATGACCACCGCAGACTCCGGGACCGCCGGGACCGCCGAGGCCCACCGGACCCGTGTCCTCCCCGTCACCGACCTGTCCCTCGTCGTCCTCGTCGGGGCCACCGGATCGGGCAAGTCCACCTTCGCCCGCAAGCACTTCAAGCCGACCGAGGTCATCTCCTCCGACTACTGCCGCGGGCTCGTCGCCGACGACGAGAACGACCAGAGCGCCAGCAAGGCCGCCTTCGAGGTGCTGCACTGCATCGCCGGCAAGCGGCTGGAGGCCGGCCGCCTCACCGTGGTCGACGCCACCAGCGTGCAGGCCGAGGCCCGCAGGCAGCTCGTCGAACTCGCCCGCCGCCACGACGTCCTGCCCATCGCCATCGTCCTCGACCTGCCCGAAGAGGTGTGCGCCGAGCGCAACGCGGCCCGCCCCGACCGGGCCGGGCTGCCCCGCGCGGTCATCCAGCGCCACCGCCGCGATCTGCGGCGCTCGCTGCGCGGACTGGAGCGCGAGGGCTTCCGCAAGGTGCACGTGCTGCGTTCCGTCGAGGAGGTGGAGACCGCCGAGGTCGTCCTGGAGAAGCGCTACAACGACCTCACCCACCTCACCGGCCCCTTCGACATCATCGGCGACATCCACGGCTGCTCCTCGGAGCTGGAGACCCTGCTCGCCAAGCTCGGGTACGAGGACGGGGTCCACCCCGCGGGCCGCACCGCCGTCTTCGTCGGCGACCTCGTCGACCGCGGACCGGACAGCCCCGGCGTGCTGCGCCGCGTCATGGGCATGGTCGGGTCCGGCAACGCCCTGTGCGTGCCGGGGAACCACGAGAACAAGCTCGGCCGCTACCTCAAGGGCTCCAAGGTCCAGCGGACCCACGGCCTCGCCGAGACCATCGAGCAGCTGGAGGGGGAGCCCGAGGAGTTCGTCCGGCAGGTACGGGAGTTCATCCGCGGCCTCGTCAGCCACTACGTGCTGGACGGCGGCAGGCTGGTGGTCTGCCACGCCGGGCTGCCCGAGAAGTACCACGGCCGCACCTCCGGCCGGGTCCGTTCGCACGCCCTGTACGGGGAGACCACCGGCGAGACCGACGAGTTCGGCCTGCCCGTGCGCTACCCGTGGGCCGAGGACTACCGCGGCAAGGCGGCCGTGGTCTACGGGCACACCCCGGTCCCGAACACCTCCTGGATCAACAACACCATCTGCCTCGACACCGGGGCCGTCTTCGGCGGGAAGATGACCGCCCTGCGCTGGCCCGAGCGCGAACTGGTCGACGTACCGGCCGAGAAGGTCTGGTACGAGCCCGTGAAGCCGCTGGCCGCCGAGGCGCCGGGCGGACAGGACCGCCGCCCGCTGGACCTGGCCGACGTGCACGGGCGCCGGATCGTGGAGACCCGGCACCTGGGCAACGTCACCGTCCGCGAGGAGAACGCGGCGGCGGCCCTGGAGGTCATGAGCCGCTTCGCCGTGGACCCCCGGCTGGTCCCGTACCTGCCGCCGACCATGGCGCCGACCGCCACCTCGCGGGAGGACGGCTACCTGGAGCACCCGGCCGAGGCCTTCGCCCAGTACCGCAAGGACGGCATCGCCCAGGTGGTGTGCGAGGAGAAGCACATGGGCTCCCGCGCCACCGTCCTGCTCTGCAAGGACGCCGACGCGGCCCTCGGGCGCTTCGGCGTCGACGGCCCGACCG